>JAVKSL010000089.1:0-10224 GCA_039583695.1 Acidimicrobiales bacterium
GGGCTGGGGCGGGTGGGGCTGGGGCGGGTGGGGCTGGGGCGGGTGGGGCCGGGGCGGGGGCGGGCGAAACCACGGCGGTGGCCTTGGGGGCACTTGGGCTGGTGACCAGGCGGGAGTCCATGCGACGGCCCGACGGCGCGCCTGGGTCCCCTCCCCATGGCGAGGTGGCAACAGCACCCGAGGCCTGGGCGGGACGGCCAAGACCCATCCGCGCCGCATTGCGGCGCGCCCGGTCAGCCTGGGGACCCTCAATGCTCGAGGAGTGACTCTTCACGCCGATCCCCAGCGACAGGCAGAGGTCCAACGCCTCCTTGTTGCTCACGCCGAGCTCTTTTGCCAGCTCGTACACACGGATATTCCTAGCCAACTAGTTTGAGTCCTCTCGGATTGTGCTTGGATTGCTGCCAGCCAGGCTCGCCCGCAGGCGACCGATGGCTGGACCCTCCACGGTCCCCCGAAGTGATCGGGAGAACGCATTCTTGCGCTCGGCAAGGTCAATGCAGGATGGGGAGCCCGCACACAGCCACGCTCCCCTTCCTGGCAGGTCGCGACCGACCTCCAGTAGATCTACCTGCCGCCGAACGATCCTTACCAGCTCGGTGGTCGGCGCGACCCTTCGACAGCCTATACAGCTTCGTTGCGGAACTATGCCGGACTCTCACCGTCGGCGGCTTCGCCCGGCGGCTCAGGTGACTCCTCCGCCAGGGTCTCGGTCCCGAGTGACCACTCCTCCGCCGATACTGCCTCGCCACCCTCGGCGGGCTGCCACACCATCTCGCCAGATTCGTCCTGGACCCATTCGCCCTCGGCCCAGTCCGTCTTGGCCAGCTCCTCCTCCTCGGCCAGCTGCGTCTCGCTCTTGATGTCGATCCGCCAGCCTGTGAGGCGCGCTGCCAGCCGGGCGTTCTGGCCCTCCTTGCCAATCGCCAGCGAGAGCTGGAAGTCGTGAACTATCACCGTCGCCGTGCCGGTCTCGTCGTCGAGGCGAACCTCCTTGACCCTGGCCGGCTGCAACGCCCGCTGCACGAACTCGGCGGGATCGTCGGAGAAGGGCACGATGTCCACCTTCTCCCCGCGCAGCTCGTTGGTGACCATGCGCACCCTGGCCCCCCGTGCGCCCACGCAGGCGCCCACCGGATCTACGTTTGAGTCGTTGGACCACACCGCGATCTTGGTGCGGTGCCCGGGCTCGCGCGCAGCAGCCTTGATCTCGACCACGCCGCTGCTGATCTCGGGGACCTCCAGCTCGAACAGGCGTTTGATCAGCCCCGGGTGAGTGCGGCTCACCACGATCTGAGGCCCCTTGGGAGTCCGACGGACCTCCACGATGTAAGCCTTCAGTCGGGCTCCGTGCTCATAGCGCTCGTAAGGCACCTGCTCGGCCTGCGGCAGCAGGGCCTCCACCTTGCCCAGGTCCAACAGCGTGTAGCGGTTGTCGCTCTGCTGAATTATGCCGGTGACGATGTCACCCTCGCGCCCCGCGTACTCCTCGTATTTGAGGTCCCGCTCAGCCTCGCGGATGCGTTGGAGGATCACCTGCTTGGCGGTCTGCGCCGCGATCCGGCCGAAGTCCTCGGGGGTGTCGTCCCACTCCCGCACCACGTTGCCCTCAACGTCGAGCTCCTGGCCATAGACCTTGATCTCCCCAGAGTCGGGGTCGATGGTGACCACCGCCTCCTCCGCAGCCTTGGGAAGGCGCTTGTAGGCTGCCACCAGGGCGTTGGCCAGCGCGTCCAACAGGGTCTCGACCGAGAGGCCCTTGTCCTTGGCGATCTGGCCCAGCGCCTCGAGGAACTCGAAGTTCTTGTTGGTCATCACTTTGCGTTGCTCCCACTTTCCTGCGTCGGACTACCCTGTGGCGAGCCCCACTCGAAGATGGTCCGCGCTTTGTCGATGTCGCCGTAGGCCAGCCGGCGGGATCCGTCCACGCCACAGGAAACCGTTATCCCCGTATCGTCGGCAGCGGTCAGCTCGCCGCTGATGCGTCGCTCTCCAGAGACGCCCGGGCGGGTCTTCACACTGATCTTCACGCCAAGGTGGCGCACGAAGTGCTCGGGCGTGCGCAGGAGTCGCTCGAGCCCGGGACTGGACACCTCTAGGGTGTAGTGCCCGGGGATCGGGTCGTGGGCATCCAGGGCCGTCGAGACCATCCGGTTGGCCAGCGTCAGCACCTCGAGGTCCACTCCATCCGGGCGATCCAGGATCACCCGAACCAGGTTGGCCTTCACCTCCACGTCGACCACCTCGACGTCGGCCAACGGACCCTCACCGACCTCCGCAAGGGCGCGGCGGACCACGTCCTCGACGGTCGCGGTCGTGGGCACAAGCACCTCTTTCTTTCTGAGTCACTGGGCAAATCGGACACGAAACAAACAAAAGCGTGGGCCACCGCCCACGCTTCACTGCGACTTCGGTTGGTAACGAACGGCTGCATAAGTATAGCGCCACTCGGAGCCAACCGAGTGTAAGTGGGCACGGGTGCTCGGCGACACCGGCTCTATTCTTCTGCTTCGGAGCCCTCCTCGAGGCGCTTGCGGATGAGCTGGACCCTCTGGCCGGTGGCGTTGGGGTCAGCGCCCTGGGTGTCGAGGAGCGCCCGGCGATCAGCCTCGGCCTCGGCCGCGGCCCCGGCCTCGGCCGCGGCTATGCGCGCCTCGACCCCCTCGGCCACGATGCGCTCTGCCTCGTCCACCAGGGCCTCCAGCATCTGGTCCTCGGGGACGACCCGCACTATCTTGCCCTTGACGAACAGATGTCCCTTGTGCTTTCCAGCCGCGATCCCGAGATCGGCCTCCCTTGCCTCGCCCGGCCCGTTCACCACGCAGCCCATGACCGCCACCTGGATTGGCAGCTTGCGCTCCTCCAACACCTCTTGGACCCGAGCCGCCAGGCCGATCACGTCGATGTCGGCGCGCCCGCAGCTGGGACAGGCGATAAGGTCGAGGCCCTTGCGCTCCCGCAGGCCCATCGCCTCCAGCAGCTGGCGACCGGCCTTTGCCTCCTCGATCGGGTTGGCGGTGAGCGAGTAGCGGATCGTGTCGCCGATGCCTTCGGCGAGCAGGGTGGCGATGCCGGCCGTGGCCTTGATGAGCCCCGCCGGGGGCGGGCCCGCCTCGGTCACGCCCAGGTGCAGGGGGTGGTCGACCACCTCGGAGAGCTGGCGGTAAGCCTCGATCATGAGGGGGGGGTTGGACGCCTTCACCGAGATCTTGACGTTGTCGAAATCGACCTCGCGAAAGTAGTCCAGCTCCACGAGAGCGGACTCGACCAGGGCTTCGGGGGTGGCACCGCCGTGGCGCTTGTAGATGTCGGGATGCAGGGAGCCCGCGTTCACCCCAATGCGAATGGGCACGCCGCGGTCGCGAGCCTCGGAGGCGACGAGGCGAATCTCGGCTGGCTTGCGCAGGTTGCCGGGGTTGAGACGCAGGCAGGAGACCCCGGCCTCGAGGGCGGCGAGGGCCATCTCCACGTGGAAGTGGATGTCGGCGACAATGGGGACCGGCGAGCGGGGCACGATCTGAGCCAGTCCCTCGGCGGCGGAGGCTTCGTTGCAGGTGCAGCGCACGATGTCGGCACCGGCTCCCGCCAAGGCGTAGATCTGGGCCAGCGTCCCCTCCACGTCGGCCGTCTTGGTGATGGTCATCGACTGGACGCTGATCGGGGCGCCGCCTCCCACGGGGACCTTGCCCACCATTATCTGGCGGGTGGGGTGGCGGGCCGCGGCCAGAGTGCTGCTGCGAGTCACGCCCGTGAGCTTAGTGGATGGGTGTATCAGCCGAAGATGTTGGGGAGCGGGTGGGCGATGTCCAGGTAAAGGGCGCTCACGCCCACCACGATCAGGAATATGAACATGGCGTAGGTCGCCGGCAGCAGCTTGGCCGCATCCGCGTGATAGGGCCGGCCGCGCTGGGAGCGCAGCCGCTCGTAGATGGCGATCACGACGTGGCCGCCGTCCAGGGGGAGCAGGGGGAACATATTGACGATGCCGATGAAGATGTTGATGTCGGCCAGCACGAGCAGCAGGTCACCAATCCCAGCGTGGGCGGCCTGGGTGGCAATGCGGGCGGCACCGACGATTGACACCAGGCGGCTGTTGCCGGCCGTCGAGGCCGCTGGGCCTTTCGCGGCCGAATGCGCCGCTGGCGGGCTCACCAGCTGGCCCACATAGCTGGAGATGCCGTGCGGGGAGAAGATCTGGCCGATCCCGACGATGCTGGCGCTGACTATATGACCGAGCTCGCGGCCCCCCTGTGCAACGGCGGTTATGGGATTGGACCTCACCAGAGGGGGGCCGAGCTGGGAGGAGAGCCCGATGCCAACCTCACCCTGGGAGCCGCTGGGAGCCGCGCTCGGCGGGGCACTCGATGAGGCGATCCTCGGGGAGGCGATCCTCGGTGCACTCGATGAGGCAGAGGCACTCCTCGGGGCACTCGATGAGGCACCAGCAAGGCTCGAGGCCGGGACTGGCGTGAGGTGCAGGGTGACCTCGTGCCCGTTGCGGTCGACCACGACACTCAGGGTCCGGTTCGCTGAACGCTTGATCTCGGAGCTCAGCTGGTCGATGCTGGTGACCTTGTGGCCGTTCACCGAGACGATGACGTCGCCTGGCTCCAGTCCCGCCCGCTGGGCTGGGGTCTTCACGTGTGCTGCCTGGCTTAGCGAGACCACCGCCACCTGGTTGGTGGTGGGTGTTCCCACCAGGGCATACACAGACCATAAGAGCAGGAAGGCCAAGATGAAGTGCATCGTCGAGCCCGCCACCGCAACCGAGAAGCGCCTCCAGAACGGAGCCTGGCGGTAGGTCCGCGCCTCGTCTTCGGCTGGCACTGGCTCGAGGTTGGTCATACCGAGGATCTTCACGTAGCCACCGGCGGGGATGGCCTTGATCCCGTACTCGGTCTCCCCCCGGCGAACCGACCACAAGCGGGGGCCGAAGCCCAAGAAGTACTCGGTGACCTTCATCCCGCCCCACTTGGCTGTGGCGAAGTGACCCAGCTCGTGGAGCATGATCATCGCTACCAGTGCCAGGATCACGATGAGCAAGGCACCGTGCCCGGTCGTCACCGTCAGGGCAACGATCGCGGCCACCACCACGACGAGGCGCATCACGTTGCTTCGCTGGCTCGGAGCCGGGAGGGACGCTCCGGACGCTCCGGACGCTCCGGACGCTCCGGACGCTCCGGACGCTCCGGACGCGGTCGCCTCCGCTCCGACCGGAGACGCTCGGTCCTCCCTCACGCCGCTCGGCTCCAGGCCTCGACGGCGACCGTGGCCCGACGCCGGGCGTCCGCATCGACGGCCAGCACATCCTCGACGCAGTGCAGCGGCACGGCCACATAGCCCTCAAGCGTCACCGCGACTACCTCGGCAATGCCGGTCCAGGCCAGGCGACGATCCAAGAAGGCCGCCACCGCAACCTCGTTGGCTGCGCTGAGGCAGGCAGGCGCCCCTCCGCCCTGGCGCCCCGCCTCGTACGCTAGGTCCAGGCAGGCAAATGCCTGCCGGTCGGGCACGGCGAAGTCCAGCCTGGCCAGCAACGACCAGTCGATGGCGCCGTAGGAGCGCTCGCAGCGGTCTGGAAAGGCCAGCGCGTAACCAATGGGCAGGCGCATGTCGGGATTGGAAAGTTGAGCGATGGTAGCTCCATCGGCAAATTCGACCATGGAGTGAACCACTGATTGTGGGTGCACCACTACCTCGATCTGCTCATAGCCCACGCCGAAAAGGGCATGGGCCTCGATCACCTCCAGTCCCTTGTTCATCAGCGTGGACGAGTCGATCGTGATCTTGGGTCCCATCCTCCACGTGGGATGACACAGTGCCTCCTCCACGCCCACGCTGGCCAGCTGCGAAGCAGCCATTCCTCGAAACGGGCCCCCGCTTGCAGTCAGCACCAGCCTCCTCGCTTCCGCCGCGCGCCCACTCCGAAGACACTGGTGGATGGCGCAATGCTCCGAGTCGACCGGGACGATCTCGGCACCTGGGGTGCGCCGGGCTACCTGAACCACGGGGGCGGCGGCGATCAGGGATTCCTTGTTGGCCAAAGCGAGGCGGTGACCCGCTTGAAGCGCCGCCAGGGTAACCGGCAGGCCGGCGAAGCCAACCACACCGTTGACGACGACCTCGGCTTCGGTGGAGATCGCGATGAGTGCCTCGGGTCCCGCAAGGACCTCGACCCCCGCGGGCACCCGCTCAGAAAGCTCGCCCGCCAGCGTCGGATCCGCGATGGCAACCCTGTCGGGTCGTAGCTGGACAGCTTGGGCCACCAAGGCGTCCACCGATCGCCAGGCGCCGATCGCCACGATCCGGTATCTACCGGGCTGGGCCTGGACAACCTCGATTGCCTGGGTGCCTATCGACCCGGTGGAGCCGACCAGGCTGACCGTCCTGGGTTCGGAGGTCACCCCACACCTATGTGAAGCAGGCGCACCAGGAAATAAGTCGCCGGGGTGACGAACAACAGAGCGTCCAAACGGTCGAGCACGCCCCCGTGGCCAGGAAGCATCGACCCCATGTCCTTCACTCCCAGGTCACGCTTGACCACCGACTCGCACAGGTCCCCAAGTGGCGCCACCACGCACACCAGGACCCCGAGGCCTAGGGCGTTCGCTGTGCCCCAGGGGTGGATCCGGCCAACGATCACCGCGGAGATGATCAGGCAAGCCACGATCCCGCCAATCATTCCCTCCCAGGTCTTGTTGGGACTTACCGACGGAGCCATGGGGTGACGACCCAGTTTCGACCCCACTGCCAGGGCGCCAACGTCGTAGGCGACCGTCGCGATCACCGCGCCCAGGAAGAAGGCCTCACCGTGGCGGTCAGGGAACACGGCCGGGCTGAGCAGGAGCGCCGCGAACGACCCAAGCAGGCCAACCCAGAAGAACCCCAGAACCGTTGCAGCCAGGTTGGCGGTGGAGCGGGCCTTTTCGATCCACAGATACCACAGGAGGCAAACGGCCACGGTCACCACGACCACGACGCCGATGGCCGCATCACCCTTCAGGTACACTGCGACCATGAGGCAGACCGTCGCAACCAACCCCACCAGGGTGGCCGGCTGGTAGCCGGACTTGCGAAGCACGCCGTAAAGCTCGGCCGCCGCCATGGTCACCAAGAGGATGACCAAGGCCAGAGCCGCGGGCGGACCCACCTTGAGCGCGATCAGGAGAAGGACGCCGATCCCCACGCCGGTAACAGTCCTGACCGCTGCGCTCGAGCCGGGGCCGCCCGTGCCCATCGGGTGGCCTCCGCCCACGAGGGCCGGGGCTTCGTCCGCGTAGGCGGGCGCACCGGGTGAGCCCTCCATTTGGGGGTGGCCCCCACCTGGAATGACGATCCGCCGGGACAGTCGCCGCTCAGGCCGTTCTCCCGGGCGGTCAGCCGGGCGGTCAGCCGGGCGGTCAGCCGGGCGGTCAGCCGGGCGGTCAGCCGGGCGGTCAGCCGGGCGGGAGGGCGGCTGAGGCGGACCGCCGGGTTGCTCAGTGGGGTCGTCGAGAGCCGCAAACGTGTCGAACGAGAACAGCTCCTCCGGGTCCATCCTGTCCTCGTCGAGGGCTCCCAGGGCAGCCTCCCTGCCCCCGAGGCGCGCCGGCTCGTAGTCGGGGTCGTCCCAGTCGGCGTCCCGATCCCGCCAGCCAACCCCGGGGGCGCCCGACGACTGCTTGGGAGCCGTCGCGTAGCGGGCATCCTCACCTCCTCGCCTGGTGGGGACGATCAGGGGCACCTCGCCAGTCGGAGCGGCGGCCCAGTGGGGCAACTCGACCTCTCCCGACGGCTGCACCGGAGGCAGCTGGGAGTCAGCTGGCTCCCCATAGCCCGGTATCGGAAAGCGGTGCATCGGTCGCGCGCCGGGCTCCCGATCTACGAAGCCGGGCTCCTCAGCAAAGCCGTCGTCGCGTGACCGGGGCCCACGTGCGGCCTCCCGGCGCGCCGAGCCCCGGAAGCCCTCGTCAGCGCCTTCGAAATCATCCATGATGCCTCCCTGGGTGGAACCCAACGCCCACCTCTTCAACTAGCGAGCTCGTCAGACCTCGAGCAGATCCTGTTCCTTGCGCTGCAGCACCCGGTCAATCTCTGTCACGTGCTCGTGGGTGAGCTTATCCAGGTCCTTCTCGGCCCTTTCCAGCTCGTCGGTGGTGATATCACCATCTCGCTCCAGGGCCTCTAGGTCGTGGCGGGTGGAGCGCCTCACGTTGCGAACCGCCACGCGACCCTCCTCGGCCTTGTTGCGAGCAACCTTGACCATCTCCCTGCGCCGGTCCGTGGTAAGTGGCGGGAAAGCCAAACGGATCACCTGGCCGTCGTCGGAAGGTGTGATCCCCAGGTCGGACTGCTGGATCGCCTTGCCAATGGCCTTCAACGAGGACTTGTCGTACGGGTTGACTACCAGCAGGCGGGCCTCCGGAACCGTGAACCCAGCCAGCTGCTGGAGCGGCACCTCGGTCCCGTAGACATCCACTTTGATCTTCTCCACCAGTGCTGGGGTCGCGCGACCGGTTCGGATCGTGCTCAGCTCAGCAGAGGTGTGCTCCACGGCTTTCACCATGCGTTCCCGGGTGTCGGTGATTGCCATACCGATCAGCGAGTCGTCCATCACCCCACCAGCGTACCTATTGGCTCACCAGCGAGCGCGCGCCCTATGTTTCCTGGCTTCATCAGGTCGAAGACGAGGATCGTGAGCACGTTGTCCTTGCAGAACGTGATCGCCGTCATGTCCATGACCCGCAAGTCCCTCGCCATGACCTCCATGAAGGAGATCTCGTCGAAGCGGGTCGCGCTCACATCCAGCAGGGGGTCCGCTGAGTAAACCCCGTCGACGCCCGAGTGGGTCCCCTTGAGGACCACGTCGGCGCCGATCTCAGCGGCGCGTAGCGCCGCTGCCGTATCGGTGGTGAAGTACGGCCGGCCCATCCCCGCGGCGAAGATGACCACACGCCCCTTCTCGAGATGGCGGATCGCCCTTCGGCGGATGTAGGGCTCAGCCACCTCTGCCATGCTGATGGCCGACTGGACGCGTGTCGGCTGACCCTGGCGCTCCAGGGCATCCTGGAGCGCCAGGGCATTCACGACCGTGGCCAGCATGCCCATGTGGTCGGACGTCGCCCGATCCAGGCCAGCTCCGGCACCGGTGGTGCCACGCCAGATATTCCCACCACCTACGACGATGGCCAGCTCCACTCCCAGCTCGGCCCGGGACTCGGCGATCTCCTGCGCTATGCGCTGGACCACCGCTGAATCGATGGTCTCGTCGGAGGCGGAGCTGGCCAGGGCCTCCCCCGACATCTTCAGCACTACCCGCCGCCATCGACCCATTGGCCGTCAGGCCACCGACACCTGGGCGAATCGTATGATTCGGGCCAAGCCCAGCAGCTTGGAGATGGTCTGTTTCTCGTCCCGGACCCAGTCCTGCTCCAGCAGGCAGCGCTCCTTGAACCATCCATTGAGCCGACCTTCCACTATCTTGGGCATTGCAGCTTCTGGCTTGCCCTCGTTCCGGCTTATGGTCTCGATTGTGGCCCGTTCGGCGGCCACCTCCTCGGCAGGAACCTCGTCCCGGCGCAGATAGGCGGGTCTGGCGAAGGCTATGTGGACAGCGATGTCGTGAGCCAGGGATTGGGAGCCACCCTGCAGCTCGACAAGCACGCCATTGACCCCCCGGTCACTTTGGACATGCAGGTATCCATCCACCACCGAACCGTCCCGAGGGTCGAAGTACACCACACGCCCCAGCGTTATGTTCTCCTTGAGCGCGATCGCTAGCGCCTCGACATCCCCGGATCGCTCGGTCGCGGCGTCGGGTCCCTTGGCGACAACCGCGCTGGCCAAGTCTTGGGCCAGCTCGACGAACTCCGGCGACTTGGCGACAAAGTCGGTCTCGCAGCGGAGCTCGACCAGTGACCCGGCGCCGTCGACGACCATGGCCACGGCGCCCTGGACTGCTTCGCGCTCAGCCCTCTTGACCACTGCTGACTTGCCCCGTTCCCGGAGCAGCTTGCTGGCTGCATTCACGTCGCCATCAGTCTCCTCGAGGGCGCGCTTGCAGTCGAGCATCCCCGCTCCGGTGAGCTGGCGCAGGCTTTGCACCTCTTTTGCAGTGAAGCTGTTGGACATATCTCCTCAGGTCTCCAAAGTGGCGGCTGGGGCTGGCTCGGCGGCGGGGGCTGGCTCGGCGGCGGGGGCTGGCTCGGCGGCGGCTGGGGCTGGCTCGGCGGCGGGGGCTGGCTC
>JAVKSL010000090.1:0-10021 GCA_039583695.1 Acidimicrobiales bacterium
CGTCTTCGGTCGAGACCCGCCCGTACCAGGCGTAGCGGGGACTTTCACCGGCGGGCGTGGTCATGGCGAGACCTCCTTGCCCTGTCCTACCTCCACGTCGCCGAGAGAAGCGAGCAGAGCCGAAAGCGCCCGGCCCTGGGCGGCCGCGAGCGCCCGGCCGGCCTCGCCGGTCACGGGCCGCATCCGGCCTCGGACGACGAGGGCTCCGTCGGCGCGCTCTTGCTCCTGGGGATGAGGCGCCGCCGCGACCGGCGACCCGACCTCGACGTCGCGCCGCGACACGGCGGCCCGCGGACGTAAAGAAGCAGTCATCGATTCTCTCCAGGAGTCGGGGTCCCCGGACGCCGTGGTAGGAACCGCCACGTGCCGGAGGTTCTCGGGCCCCGACCCCGGCGTCTCAAGGAAGCCGTCCGAGATGCCGCCGGAGTCGCCGCCCGAGACGCCGCCAGGCCGGCCACCGACGTCACAGCCATCACCGCCTCGCGGATGGTGATGGAGATCCGATGGACGATCCCCTACGCCGTCGGGAAGTTCCCCGCCGCCACTCCCTTCACCTCGCGGATGGTGGGGGTTCCGCGGGGCGGCGTCTTCTGCAGGTGGGGGACACGCGAGGTACCCCGAACGTGGAGCTCGCGGATGGCGGGGTAGTCCCCCACGGCCGAGCGGGGTTGCGCCCTGGCGGCCGTCCGTCGTTGGGTAGTCCGAACGAGGCTCGCTCATCGTCCGCCCCGGAGCCGCGCCCGGCGAGCCGCGATGCATCGGAGGGACTCCTCCAAGGGGGGCGCGAGCGCAGGTGCCTCGACGAGGCGGACGAGCGGCCCGCCACAGCAGCGACAGGTAGGGGCATGGCGGTAGGTGAAGCTGGGCGGATCGTCGTCGTTTCTGGGCAGCGCGCAGCTCGGACAGATGAGGAGATGCTCTGCGTCGTAGGCGGATTCGAGGTCGGCCCGGTCCGCCCGAAGGCGCCGGTGCAGCGGCAAGCCCCGCAGGCTCGCCACCGTTGCAGCGGACCGGCGCTGCTCGTGCTCGGCCATCGCCTCCTCCAGCGCGATGCGGCCGTCGATCGGAGAGATCGGGCGCAGGGTTCGGTCGTCGAGGAGTGCGCCGTCGGCCAGTTCGGCCGCCGGCCGGCACAGGCGCGGGTCACCGAGTCGGACCGCCTCGTTGCCTGAGAGCAGAAGATCCGCCTGGGCGCTCCAGCACTCGCGGTAGAGGGCGCGCCAGGCGCCGATCATGGATGTCGGCGCCGGCGCGCCGGTCCCGGTCTTTGCCGTCGTCCACCACGCGGCCGTTTGCTCGACGAGCTCCCGGTGCTCGACGCTCCAGTGCTCCCGGGCGTTGATGGTGTGGAGCGGACCGTCGAAGAGGTAGCGGATCGCCGCCGCCGCCTGGATGTCCCCGGTGGCCTCGGCGATGGCCCGGGCATCGTGTTCGAGGTTGTGGACGAGGTTGCGCCGCCGGTGCTCCTCATGTCGGCTTTGGGCGGCCTCCACGCGCTCCACGACTTGGCGGTACTGGCGCACCTCGGGAGCGAGGAGCTGGGAGAGCGTGACCGGTGCGTCCCCTACGGTTTGGCGCCACACGGGCGAACAGACGGCGTCCTCGGGCGAAGTGACCGCCGAGCAGGCTGCCACCAGCTCGTCGTAGTGGGCGGGGTTCTCGCTCGGGTAGAGGGACGCGCGGGGACGGTCCTTTTCGACCCCCGCCAAGAACCGGTTCACCCGGGCTTCGGAGGTCGTGACGAGGAGCAGTGCGGGACAGCAGGGGTGGCGGTCCCACCAGATGGTCTCCTTGCAGTACCCGCGGTGTCGGGTGACCTTTGCCCGCAGACGCGCCTGGTCCATGGTGGCGAAGTCGACCTCCACGAACGCGCCGGCGACGCCGTGTTGGCCGTCCACCTCGAGCGCCAGCTCGACGTAGGCGTCCGGACGGATGCGCCCGGTGCCGCGGTAGGTCGACCAGTCCTCCCAAGCCCTTTCGTCCCGTCGCCACTCGCCGGGGCTGAGCCCGACGGACGGGCCGGCGTCGCAGAGCGCGACGTAGAGGCCGGCGATGGCCGCCGTGTGGCGCAGGAACAGCGGGTTGGGCGTGTCCTTCCCCGGTGCGGGCGAGGTGCCCTCGACCAGACCCGCGCCGGCCCGGGTCAGCCACCAGTAGAACGGCGCCGACCCCGACGCCGCGTACGGGCGGGTCCGTTCGACGAGCGAGCGTTCCCGCAGCCGAGACATGCGGTAGTCGATGGTCCGTTCCGGACGCTGCGTGAGCGAGATGAGTTGCGGCGTGGTGAGTACCCGGTGGAGCTGCAGTAGTCCGACGATGTCGTGGTCGATGGCACAGATCCGGTCGATCCTCGTCGCTACGCTGCGGCCCCCGTTCATCGCCGCCCGCCGAGTAGGCGGAGAAGCTTGACTGCCAACCTTCCCCTACAGTCGGGGTCCTTCGAGACCGCGGGACTGCCGGCCTGACCGGCGGTTTCGACCCCGCGAGGCTCGCGGATCGGAGGTGGAGCGATCCGCGAGGTCCCCCGCTTCCGACCCGTGCCGCGCCTTCGGCATCGGGGAGCTTGTTCCCGACGATCGGGTCCACCACTGCGGTGGGCCGCACAGCGCCGGGCGGCAGCGTGCTGATGGCATCGGGGGACGTGGCGGTGGTGTCGCATGAGCCTCCTTCGGTGACGGCATCCACAAGAAGAACAAGGGGTGGAGGGCCGAAAATGAACAAATTCGCCAGAACAAGTCCGTGGCCAGCAACTTCGCGCGGGGCGTCGCGCGCGTTTGCGGGCTCGCTCGTCGGTGCCGGAGACGCGCCAGGGCGTGGCCGGGCGACCGGTGGCACCGGGGAGTCGGGTTCGTCATGGGTGTGCCCACGACCGAGGTTGCGCCAGGAGCCGGAGATGAGACCTCGATCGGCCGCCGATGTCAAGGCCTTCGGCCGAGAAATTCGAGGAAATCTCGAACCCCCCTGCGGCGGGCTGCTGCCCGAGAGCGCCCACCGGCCACAACGCCGCGCGCGGGGCCATTCCGGGGTAGTGGCACGTCGTCACGTACAGGTTCTTGGACGTTTGGCGTGTTGCCGACCCTTCGTCTTCAGCCGGAGCCCGTAGGGCACGCTGGCGTTACGGCGGCCTTCCGTAGCGCGCCCTTGCCGTCGACTCCCGCGAACTGGCGGTCACGTACGCCGATCGGCGCTTCGGCCCGCCTGCACGCCCTCGAAGTGGGAGATGGCTGGACCGCGCGGACCGCGAACGGTCGCCCTGGACTGACTGGCAAAGGGTGACCATTCACCTCTCGACTGCCGCCTGTAGGATGAGAGGTGGCGCCGGGGGCGCCACGGGGTTCGCGGGAAGGACTAAGTCCACCCCACAGGCAGTGGTAGTGCACACGGCACATCGTCTTCCCCAGCCCGTACGCGAACCCGGGCCACGGAGGAGACGTCATGTCGTTACCCCCTCGGCCCGGCCTCGGGCATCTTCGCCACCAGGCTCGCAATCTGCTTCGCGCCGCCAAAGCGGGTGATCCGGACGCGTCCGAGCGCATGCGCACGTTCTCGGATCGGATGACGCTCTCTGCTGCACAGCTCACGATTGCTCGCGAGAACGGCTGGGTGAGCTGGCCGGCCATGCGACAGCACGTGGAAGAGCTCCGACGCATCAACGCGGTGGTCGACTCTCCGACGGGCCTCGAGGACCTTCTCGCTCAGGCGCAGTCACTGGCGAGCGCCGCCCTGGCCGGTGACCCGAACGCCATCGGGCGCATGCGTGCCGTCTCCGATCAGGTCACCCTGTCGGGGGCACATGACGTCATCGCTCGGGAGTACGCCGGCTGGGCGAGTTGGTCCGCCTTGCGCCATCACGTCGAAGTGGTCCGGCAGATTCGCGGGACGCCCAAGCTGACACCCGAGGCGACTCCTCACCCCGCCACACTCCTCGAATGGTGCGACCGCGCCGTCGCGCGGTGGACTGACTTCCCGGTCGATGCCAGTTCACGACCCATCGTCTTGACCGGAGGGGCAGTGCGACTCGGGGACCGCACCGGCGACTTCAAGTTCCTCGACAGCGTCTTCAAGAGGGCATACCAGTTCGGCGCAATCGAAGGTAGCCCCGGTGTGCCCGACGAACCCGTCGAGCTTCTTCGGCGCCATGGTCGACCGGATCTGAAAGAGCCCGGCGCCACCTCGTCGCTCGTCCTCACCCGTGCCGAGCGGTCAGAGAGGGAGTTCTGGACCGACAGGGGTCGGAGGGTCTTTACGGCTTGGCGGATCGAGGCTTCGGGTGCACGAGGGGCGATCTGGGCAATGGACGAGGAAGCCCTTGCCCGCTGCTGGTTCCCGGCGCCGCAGGACCCCACCGCGCCAAGGCCTCCAGAAAGTCTCGGCCTTGACCGCGCGACCCTCTTTGAGGACGGAAGGACGTTGCGCCTTCGCTTCAGGGGCAAGGCCGAGTCGGCGGCAGGCTACGAGGGCTGCGTCGTCGAGACCTCGACCGCTGTCTGCGTCGCCCCGGTTGAGCGACCACTCAAGAAGGAAGCGGCCGGTACCGCGTGGCGGCACGCCAGCAGAGAGTTCACCGTTCGCCTCGCCTGTCCGCTCGGCGCCCGGGTCCTCGTCCGTCCCGCCGGGAGTCCTGTGACGGTACTCTGCTGGACCGCCACATAACCGCCGCACCCGGACAGCGACTGCGCGTCTCAGACCGCCGGTGAGGGATCCACTCGTCACGGCCGCCAGCGAATTCTGAAGGTGTCGCGCCAGATCGTGACGTAGCGATTGCCGAACCACGTTCTTCCTCCCGGGCCCACGGTGTTCCAGTAGAGCTGGAACAGCGCATTCGCTCGGAAGGACCGGCGTCGAACAAGTCGGTGCAGACGACGCAGCTCTTCTCGGACGTTCTCTGCGTCGTTGTCGAGGGTCCGAACCTGGAGGTCGACGTCGCGAGCCAGCCGTCGCTCGCCGAAGGCGGCCAGGAGCCACCCGCCCTTCAGGACGAGCTGGTCGACGAAAAGGGACAGGGCCAACCGAGCGAGGAACGACTCGAGTACGCACTGCTCGGACGCCCTCTGTCGTTGACAGATGGCAACAGGCTGTTGTAGTGTGTCAACATGGCTCGCAAGCGGCACCCCTCAGGGGTGATCGAGGAAGCGGTCCGCTATGCCGAGTCGAATGGCTGGAGCTACCGGGCATCGGGAAAGTCTGCCCACGCCTGGGGCTTCGTCGTCTGTCCAGGAGACTGCCCGCAGGTCGCCGTGTGGTCCACTCCGCGAGCTCCTGAGCACCACGCCCGGGCCATTCGGCGAGCCGTCGATCGATGCCCTCACTCCACAGGAGGATCTCCATGACCACCTACAACGTCACGCTTCTGGTCGCCGGTGTCGACGAGGAGGGTCTTGACGACATTTACGCAGCGACCGACGGTGCGGCCACTGTCGAGATTGGCGACCGTTGGACCAGCACGGTCGGATTCGACATCGAGTCCGGCACCTTCGCGGATGCGGTTCTGCAGGCCATCGACCAGATCGAGCAGGTCCCGGGCCTGAGCGTCGTCCGGGTCGAGCCGGACCAGTTGGTCTGGGCGTCGGAGATCGCCGATCGGGTCGGCCGGACCCGCCAGTCCATCGACCAGTTGGTCAAGGGGCAGCGAGGTCCCGGGGGGTTCCCCACCCCGGTATCGGGGAACGTGCGGAACCCGCTGTGGCGCTGGGCCGACGTCGAGGCATGGTTCGCCGCCTACGAGCACCGTGAGATCGACACCGAGCGCCCGGCAGTGATAGGGGCGATCAACGGAGCCCTGGAGGCACGGCGCAACCTGCACGTCCGGCCGAACCCCGAACTGGCGGCCAGGCTCGAAGCATTGATCGGGGCGTGACCGAGACGAGGTCGTCGTGGTCGAAAGGCTGATCGTCGATATGCCGGGCTCTCCTGCTTCCCGTTACGATGCGGAGCTGTGCGAGCTGCGTCGCGAGCTTGGGTGGCTTCGGGCCGAGAACGCCCGGCTGGCACGGCTGGTGGGACTGGTCGGTCCGCGTCCCTTGCCCGACGAGGCGGCCCGCTCGCCACTCTTCGGCGGGTTCCCGGGTGCGGTGAACCACTCCTCCTCGAAGGCCGACAAGGTCGCGTTCTTCCGGCACCTCTTTGCCGGCCGCGACGACGTGCACGCGTTCCGATGGGAGAACGATCGCACGGGCCGAGCCGGATGGATGCCTGCCGTCGAAGGCGGCTTCCGACGAGGCCAGACCAACCGGACGTACCTGCCGCTCACCGACGACGTCATCACCGCCCACCTTGCCGGCACCATGCACGCCGGCTTGTACCCGTTGATGAACGGCGACACCTGCAGGCTGCTCGCCTGCGACTTCGACGGGCCGATGGCGCTCTTGGACGCCCTCGCCTACACCAAGGCAGCCCGGTCCTTCGACGTCCCGACGGCACTGGAGGTGTCCCGCTCTGGCTCGGGATCCCACGTCTGGATGTTCTTCGCAGACGTCGTGGCGGCCACGACGGCTCGCCGGGTCGGCGTGGGTCTCCTGCGTGAGGCGATGGCGATCCGCGGCGAGCTGGATTTCGGCTCGTGCTGCTACCTGCATCCCCAGGAGCGCTGCTCGGTGTGCGGGGTCGAGCGGGCGATGCGCCCCTGGGCAGCCGGCGCCAAGGCGACCTGCGCTACCTGCGCCGTCGAGGACCACCCGCCCTGTCAGCACTGCGGGCTCGGCGCGCCTGTCCCGGCCGGCGACGAGGCCCCCCGCTGCCTGCGGTGCGCCGAGGGCGCCAGCGCGACATGCGTCGACTGCGGGGCGCTCACGGTCATGACCGACCGGGATGGCAAGCCTCGCTGCTGGCGCTGCTACCGCCGTCCCGAGCGCCGCTGCGGGCGCTGCGGCCGCCTCGGACCGATCGCCCGGCTTGCCACCGGAGAAGATCCCGAGTTGTGCCACAGCTGCTGGACCGGCCCGGTCACCACCTGCGCCAGCTACGTCCGCTGGCAGCTACTGCGCCGAGCCCGAGCCACAAGCCGGGCCGGCGGCTGCACCCCGGCCCAGCGCCACGGCGCCACCGCCAGCTTGCGAGCCGCTCAGCGCTTTCTCGATTGGCTCGACGACCAGGACCGGACGATCGCCTGGCTCGACCAGACCCTCCTCGACGACTACCTCCTCGCCTTCCCCGCCGAGCGCGGCCGGCTCGGCGGCTTCCTCGGCTGGGCACGCCGCCAACGGCTCGTGCGTGGCGTCGAGATCCGCTGGCTCGACCGTCCGCTCCAAGTGGTCCCCGTCGACCAGGACCACCGCTGGGCACTTGCTCGCCAGCTCCTCCACGACGACACCCTGCCGACCGTTCGCCGGGTGGCCACGCTGCTCGTCGTCCTCTTCGCCCAGACGCCGGCACGCATCGCTGCCCTCACGCTCGACAGCGTCACTGCCACCGCTGGCACGGTGACCATCGACCTCGGCCGGAGCTCGATCGAGACCCCCGAGCCGCTCGCGGGGCTGCTCCGCCAGCACCTCGCCTCACGGACCAGCCTCGGCCGCGTCAAGACTGACGATCCCGGGCCCTGGCTCTTCCCAGGCCGCCACCCTCACAAGCACGCCGAGGTCCACACCGTCCAGCGATGGGTACACGCCTGCGGCGTCACCGACATCCACGCGCAGCGCGCCAGCGCCCTCATCGACCTCGCTGGCCAGCTCCCATCGCCCGTCGTCGCCGACTTCCTCGGCGTCTCGGTCGGCACCGCCGTCAAGTGGAGCAAGCTCGCCGGCCGGCCCTGGGGGCAATACCTCGAGACCGGCTCGGCCATGAGACGGCGCACCCGCCGGCGCCCGCAGGCAACCCCCCGCTTGACGAGCTACTGGTGGACTCGGGGTGACCCGTAGGTTCCGTTGGACTCGGTGTGGACGGCGGCGATCTTCTCGGCCAGCTCGGCGTTGCCGAGCTCTTTTTGCGAGGGAACGTCCTTCTTGCGCTCGTAGTAGGCGTCCAGGGCTCGGGAACGGCGAGACCATCGTGACCGAGCAGGTCGAGACCGTCGATGGCGACCGGTCGATCGACCTGCTGCTCACTTCGTCTCTGATCGGTTGAGCACCCGACCGGCCACGGCAGTCGCTGTCGGTAGCACCAGCGACGAGCACCTCCGTTCAGTCGTCGACCGACTTGATCGACCCGACGTCGCGATCTTCGATACCACCAGCCAGCTCACCAGTACCGGCGGGTGAAGGGATACCGCCAGCTCCCTCAGCTGGCTGGCGTCCTCTTGGCAGCGACCGCTGACAAGGCCACCGACACCGTCACCAAGGTGGTGCCGGCATGATCCACGTGCGCGACGGCTACGCGACGGCTCGCTGTGGCTACTGCAACGAGTCGCTCACCGGCCGGGGCGACCAGCGGTGGTGCTCGACGCGGGGCCGTCAAAGGGCGTGGAGAGCGAGCACCACCGCGCCGGTGGCACCCGTCGTGGTGGCAAAGTCCGACACCGTCTATGAGTGCCCGAGCTGCGAGGCCCGCTACCTCGGCCAGCGATGCCCGGACTGCAACACGTGGTGCCGGCGCCTCGGCCCTGGACATCGTCTCCCCCGAGCAGCTGGCCACCCGGCCCCGCTCCGGGCAACGAGTCCCACGATGACTGTCACTGCTTGAGCGTATGATCACCTCGGAGGTCGCCACCAAGTTCCACGATCAGCGGGACATCCTCTGGTGGCGGCGATCGCTGGCAAAGTCAACGCCCGCATAAGCTGAAATGCCATGGCACCGTGGCTACGGCTTCTACGTCCGCGGCGATGGTGGCACTGGATACTCGTCAGCATCGTAGCCGTGTTGGTGATCGGTGGCATCGGAAACGCCGCTAGTCACAAGACCACGACGGCCTCTACAGGGTCCAATCCGACGATCAAGAAGCCGGCGTCGCAATCCACGTTGAAACCGGATGCTGCGCCGGGGGCCCAGACAACTACGACGAGCACAACGGCCGAACAGACCACCGCTGCTCCGCATGTCCCCAGCTCCCTGGCGGCAACGACGGCGCGTCCCGGCGGGGGTTGTCGTGGCAGCGATCCGTTGGCAAACGTTTATCACTCATACAGACTCAAGGTGGAGAAGCCATGTCTGACTGTCACCGGAACGGTGGCGTACCTCCGCGGTGAAGACGACGGCGACGTCCACTTCGACCTGTCTCTGCCCGCGAGCGAGACCCACCTGCTTGACCAAGCGAACTACGCCCACGAGGACGGCCAACTCGTAGCGGAGATCGTGCCTGCCGACCAGCCCGGCTGCACTCCCGGCCAGCCTCCTCCGCTTCCTCCGACCGCATACCGGTCGAGCAGCTACAACTACGGGATCTGCACGGGCGCGGGCATCGCCACCCCACCGCTAGGAGCGCAGGTCAGGATCACGGGGCCTTACGTTCTCGACTCCGACCATGGCTGGATGGAGATCCACCCCGTGTGGGCGATCACCCTCATGGCTGCGCCGTCCTCTTCACCAGCGACGACCACATCTCCTCCTCCCGCCTCGGGCACCGCGCCCACCCAGCCACAAGGAGGCTCCTCTGCGGCGTGGTGCCAGGCGAGCGCCGCACCGTCCAACGATGGCTACCCAGGGGACTATGAGCTGTACGTCCACTCCAACCAGCCCGACGCAAACGCCACCGCCTCTGATGCTGGCGACACCTGGAGCGAGCACACCGATAGCAGCGGCTACGCGGACATCCGCCTTTATCACACCACGCCGGGAATGACGATAACGGTGACCGTCGGAGCGGCGTCGTGCTCGACCACCGCCTGAGCGAGCGACCGGATTCGGTAGCCAGCGCTAGTCCGAAGTTACGTGCCCTCAGCCCCCGGACGTACCCCACCAGCAGCATTGATGGGTGATTTGGGTCGGAGAATGTAGCCAAGATATACTAGCGTATAGACCTGAAGCTGTGGTAGTATCTAGGCATGACCAGGCAGGCAGGTGCGATCCATGTTGCCAAGGTGGTGCGCAAGTACAAGACCAAGGGTGGTGAGGAGCGTGAGTCGGTCTCACACCTGTTGCGCCGCAGTGT
>JAVKSL010000091.1:0-9861 GCA_039583695.1 Acidimicrobiales bacterium
GTGCCGGACGTTTATCCCGTGGGTGAACCAGAAATCAGATGGCGAAGGACCAGGTCAGCGCCAAACGTGAAGACCTCCCAGCTCAGCGGCAGCTTTGGAGTTGTCACACCCGTGGAGTAGGCTTCACCCCAACAGTCGACCCAACAACTGTGGGAGGAAGCCGTGGCAGGTAGCGTCCGGCAACGCAGGCCAGGAGTGTGGGAACTACGTATTTTCCTCGGCCGTGACGAGGCTGGCCGGGTCCGGCACCGACACCTCACGGTGGAGGGGAGCAAGCGAGTCGCCGAACGTGAGTTGGCGCGTCTGGTGGCAGAGCAGGACCGGGAACCGGAACGAGTTCCCCACCCCGCGGAGGCAGCGTGGGGACCGTCGACCACCATCAACGATGCGATCGAGGGCTGGCGGGACAACGGTTGGGACGACCTGAGTCCTAACACCGTGCGGGGCTACGACGGAGTTTGGCGCCGGCACGTGCGCGACTCGATCGGCAAGCGACGGATCGCCACGTTGAGCCCGTACGACATCGAGCAGTACTTCTGCCAGCTCAAGGCTGCCGGCACCGGCAAGACCACCGTCCGCCTGGTCCGGGCCCTCCTTCACCGGTCCTGTCGTCTGGCTCGCAAGTGGAGCGGCAACAGCCTGCCCAACCCGGTGAGCGACACCGACATGCCGATCTGGAGTAAGGAGGAGGGCCCGGTCCACGTTCGGGCGCCGGAACCGGCGGAGGTGCGCGCCCTGCTCCGGGCGGCTCGTGCTGTGGACCCCCGGGTGGCCGGGCTGGTGCGGCTGGTTGCAGCGCCGGCTTATCCCGACTCGGCCAGGGGCATGGGCAGCCCCCCCGATTCGCCTGGCTCGTCGTCACTGCGTCCGGGTGGGCTTTCCACCGGCCGGCTGCGATGCGCCACCCGAAGTGACTACTGACCGCAGCTCCCCGTCGAGGAGTCACTCTACGGCCCGCCGGGGGATACGTCTCCGGCCATTGATGGTGAAAGTAGGCACGGGCAGGTCGCCCCGCTCAATGGCTCGGTAGATCGACGACCTGCTCTGTCCGAGGAGGATGGCCGTGTCCTCCACGCTCAGCAGGGGCTTGGTCGACAGGTGCCTCTCACGCTGCGTCATGGCCACCGTCTCCAGACGATGCACACCCGTACTGCCCGGCGGGCGGGCGGCGTTCCTCTCGAGCCACCTGACGAGAGCGGGCTGCCTCCCTGGCAGCAGTGTCGGCTAGCCAGGCGTCCCCAGGTTACAGCCACCCACGGCCGACCCATTGCCAGTCGGCCAGGGTCACGAGCGGCAACTCTGGCTCTCCGTCATGCCAGGAGCGCTCCGAAGGTGGTCGAGTACGCCCGGCTCTTGGCGAGCCAGTGACCGGGGAACCCGAGCGTGTGTGCCCAGGTCCGGAGCCTGAGACGGTCGAGCGGAACGAGGAGCGGCCCGTCCATCCCCGTCTGACCTTCAATATACGCGTGCGCTACGTACGAGTCACGTGTTGCACGTACAGATTTGCCGGAGTACGTACGAGCTTTGGTGCCGGTGGCGTGGCGGAGGGCGTGGCTCGATGCTCGTTGGGCCGACCCAACCAATGGACTGCCGGTCATGGACGGCCGGGAGGGAGTAGAGTGAGGACGGAAGCCAGCTGGCGGCGACGGGGCGGCGATGGCCAGGATCACGTGGCCCCCTCGGGCTTCGGCTGATCTCTCCGCCACGTCACCTGCCTGACGTCCGCGGCGTACGAGGACTCGATGGTCGAGAGGGCGATCCCGTCGGCGTGAGCCGCCTGGATCCTGTCGGCCACCCCTAGTTCGGTAGGGATCGCCTGGCAGACGCGACCAAGCCAGGCTCGCACCTCGGCTTCGTCGCGGGAATCAGCAAGGACGGCGAAGAGGGAGTAGCGGACGGGATCTGCGGTGTCGTCGAACTGCATCAGGATGTCACGGACGCGGCCAGCCGTCTGGCGGTGCTTGTTGCGGGTGACCTCCTTTCCGATGCACTGAGCGAGGCCGACGAGGTGGTTGGGAACGGCCGGCCGGTCGTAGCGCAGCCCGAGCCAGGTCCTGAACCCTTGGCGGCGAGCCAAGCTCAAATCCCGACGGATGGCACCGGACGCGAGGGCCGCTGTGAGCACCCTGGGTGCCACGATGAGACGGGGCGCACTGGCCTCCGCGTACTCGTCGTCGGTGAGCCGCAGCCTTGCCGAGCGGATGCCCCAGTCCGTGGGATAGTCGTGAGTGAAGAGGGGCCGTAATTCGATGCAGGGGTCCGGGGCGTCCGTGCTCGCTCGATCGAGATCACATTCCTGAGTGGCGACGGCCCAGAGTCCGTGGCGTTGGGATGACCGCTCAGGCCGACCCGACGCCCCGAGAACAACGGAGTCGAGGGGCAGGTCGACCTCGACGATCGACCCTTGGCGCCACCCGGCCTGGTAGAGCGATGCCATCCACCGGGCGCCCTACTCGTGCAGGGCGGTCGTGGGTTCGTCCCGCCGAGGTCGATCGCCGACGAGGAGCCCAGTCGATCGTGGCCGCAGGACGTCGAGGGCGGCGACATACGCGCGGCCCGGGTCGCCCGTTGCGCGCAGCTCATCGATGGCACTGCGGCCGGTGGATGCTGGGCCAGTCAAGAGGATGGTCGCCGTTCGCTCGGGGTCGTTGCCTGCCAGGATGTAGACCCGCTCGACGATGTCGTGCAGACCGAGAAGGCGCTGACGCAGGTCGCCGCTGTGGCCGCTCATCAAGGGTCGACCGTTTTCAGCTTGGCGGATCGTCGTGTGCGTCGAACCCACCACGTCTGCTAGACGGCGGGCCGACCAGCCGGTTCGGCCACGCACCTCCCGGATGACGCGTTGGAGCCGTGGGATGGTCTGAGGTGAAGGGCTTGGGACTTCGATGGGCCACTGGCCGATGGTCCAGAAAGGTCTGGTCGTGTTGATCAGCGCTGGGAAGACCGTCTGCTGGAGTGGCTCACCACGAAGCGCGGCTTCGTAGAGGGCGGGAGCCTCAGTCACGGTCATTCGAGAACCTCACGTTCGAAGTATGCCGCGCCTTCCTCGGCAAGGGCCCAAAAGAAGAAGCGGTCGATCTGGTTGTGGAGCACGGTGATCTGGCGCGATAGCTCGTCGGGCTCGAACGGTTGAGGACCCTCAGTGAAAATGTCGATGTCGAGCAGGAATGCCGGTCCCAGCGGCTGCATGGGCAGAACACCGGGGACCATCGTGTTGGCGGGTACCAATCCATGGCGGATAATCGCCTGTACGTCAGCATCAGGACCTGCCAGCTCGCCGGTCGGCGGTGCGGTGAGCTGGCTTTGGGTGAGCGTCGTGACGAGATGGGTCCCATCGGCGACCGTGTCGGTCGCCGGCCAGCCCGTCAGCTCCTGGCGAAACCACCTGTGCCATGCTCCTGGGTCCCCTGGAGGGACCTCGGCAATGTTGACGTACCGGATGCCAAGCCGGTCGGCGCGGGTCACAGCGGACCCGTTCGCCAGAGCGGCCAGCACGGCGCGGAACCGGGCCGAGAACTCGTCGAACGCGCCGTACTGGGGCCCGACGGTCACTGTAGCCGTGTCAGCCGACAGGTTCAGGGTCCAGCCGGCGCCATCGTCGAACTGCCAGACCTGCGCGGCTGGACTGCCGGCGGCTGAAGCTCCCCCGGGGCCAATGAGCAGTGAGACCTGCTGGACTTGTTGAGGCCTCATGTAAGGGAAGACAGGGTCGAGCAACTCTTGGACAGGAGCTACACCTTCCATCGTGGCGAGCTTGGCTCGGGCGGAGAACTTGACCTGACCAAAGGCCTGGACGAGCGGGGGTCTGGACAGCCGGTAGCGGGGAGCGGGATCGAGACCGAACATCAGGAAAGATTCCAGAAGCGTTCCACCAGCCCAGCATAGTGTCGGATGGACGCGCGGTGGTGGCGGTGGTGGCGATGTCGTGTGGCGGGCGTGGGCGGGGGATCGGCTTCCGCCATGTCCTCGCCTACACGTCGGTTCGCGAGGTCGACGATGAGATCGTGTGGCGAACCTTGGTAAACGACCTTCCGAGGCTCCGGGAGGCGGTCATCCCCACTGAGAGGACCCTCGGCCAGGAGCCGGGGCCTCCACCTTCGTCGAGCGTCTGAGACGAATTCTGCTGCTCGCTGCCAGGTCTCGGCGCTCGACCGGCCCGAGCCGGCGATGCTCTCTGTGCCATCCTCTGTGCCGGAGGCAGGCCGAGCGCGAAGCCACGGTGACCAGCCATCTCGCGCCTCGACCAGCCAAAGAGGGTGCTGAGCAGGTCCTTCACGGCCGGCTGGTCCACCCTCGTCGTCGACTGACACCTGCCGTACGTTGCTACGGATCAGAAGGTTGGGGGTTCTAATCCCTCCGAGCGCGCTGGCGCTGGCTGGCTGGGCTGGCCATCTCCGCTGGCCCGCCCTGTGCCCCGGGGCAGCTCTTGTCGGGCGACTCAGACGGCGGACAGGCTCTCGAAGGCGCCCTCGTGAAGGGCGTTGGGAGCCAGGTCAGCGCCATTGGGCCACACGACCGTGCCTATCTCGGGATCCACGGCCGCTAGGGCGAAGAACGCTACGTCGCGTAGCGGCTCGAACATGGCTCCGACCTGACCAGACAGCGTCTTCTCGAGGTCTGCTTCCCGCACGGTGCCGTCGGCGAAGACGATCCTGATGCGGTAGCCGCCTAGGTGCTCGACGGAGCGGACGTCGTAGGGAGTGCTCATGGCAGTGGCTCAATTGTAGCCAGAGGTTGTCCGTTCGCTGCCTGCTCCCAGCGTTGTTCGAGCTCCTCACCTCCCCCGACGGCACCATCTGCGCCGCATTGCAGGCGCTGCAGGCGTCCCTCGATGGCACCGACTCGAGGTCACCCTTTTCAAGAATGTGGTTCCGTCCGGCAGCCGCCAGCACGGCTCGCACCTCGGGGTAGGAAAGCCGGCTCGACAGAGCGGCATCGCAGCTGTCCCACATGTCTGCGGCCAACTCGCTTCCGACTTCGTCAACAGGCAGCTTCACGAACACGCTCCGTGACCACGACCTCTTGGCCCTCGCAAACCCGTTCAAGCCAATCGCTCAGGTGTGCTCGCAGGTCGCTGACGACCACGTCCACCGGGTCAAGCGTACGCGCGCCTGCCAGCAAGGCGTACATGTGCCGGACCCAGTTGGCGCGCGACCAGCTCCGCGCGGGCGAGGTATCATCTCGCTCATGGGGCTGCGCAGGGGGGCCCGGATCGCCGGCCGACTCCTCATCATCGCCGGGCTTTTGGTCCTTGCCTTCGCCGCCTACGAGCTGTTCGGGACCAGCCTCCCCGAGGCCAGTAGCCAGCAGGCCCTCCAGCAACAATTCGCAAAGGAGCTCCGGGGTCCTCCGCCCACCCGCACATACCCGCCCACCCGCACATACCCGCCCACCACGGCGGCGGCCACCCAGCCCCCCAGTGGCAGCGCCATCGGGATCATCCGGGCGCCGACGATCAACCTGGACAAGGCTGTGGTGCAAGGCGTCGGCGAAACCGACCTGCAGGAGGGGCCAGGTCACTACCCCTCCACGCCCCTTCCCGGTCAGCCCGGCAACGTCGCCATCGCCGGGCACCGTACCACCTATGGCGCGCCCTTCTTCAGGCTCAACGAGCTGGCGACCGGAGAGCCGATCTATGTCACCACCACCCAGGGCACCTTCACCTACCGGGTCACCCGGAAGCACGTGGTGAGCCCCCGCGACGTAGCGGTGTTGGCTCCCACGCGCACGGCCACGTTGACCCTCACCACCTGCAACCCCCGCTACAGCGCCGCCCAGAGGCTCGTGGTGCAGGCCGTGCTGACCGGGAGCTCCCTTACACCGGCCCCGGCGCCGGTGGCTGCCACCCCGACCAGTGATGCCACCCCCGCTGGTGGCGCCACCCCCCCCGGTGCTGCCGCGGTGACGCAGCTGGCGGGGGGTGGCGGCCCTTGGCCCCCCGCCTTGGTCTGGGGGATCGCCCTGCTGGCAGGTGGCACCCTTACGTGGCTGCTCGCCAGGCGCTGGGGGCGCCACGGCCGGCTGCGTGGGCTACTGGGATATATCGCCGGCGCACCGTTCGTCCTCGTGCTGGCGTACATGTTCTTCGCCAGCGTCAGCGCACTGCTGCCCGCCAGCGTCTGATCCCCGGGCGGCTCGACCAATCTGGCCCATCACACGCTCCCTCACACCAAGCCATGCGTCACCATCCAATAGCGGATCTCGAACGCCGGACCGAGGGCGACGCCCTGGGACCTGTAAAAGCTCTCACGGCCGAGCACCTCGGTCGGGTTGCCCGCGCCTATCCCGCCGGTGGCGCAGTCGATGGAGAACTGCTCGGTGTTGATCACCACCTCAGGGATCACGCCCAGGCTTTCGAGGAAGTGGACCCAGTCCACGGCGTCGGCGGGCGTCATCCGGTTGTCGGAGGGCTGGCAGCTCGAGCCGGCGACATAGTCCTGCAGGTCCAGCACGGCAATACCTCCGCCGTGGGATGAAAGCCCCGCGAAGAGCCCGGTGAGGGAGCGACGCAGCCCGGCCATCCCGAGGGCGTTGTGGCTGTAGACCGAGTACGGGTACCAGAAGGCGGGGGACCACATGACCTGAGCGTGCGGTCGCAACCTGGCGAAGGTCCTCAGCGCGGAGCCGAGCATGCTCGAATAGGCGGACTGGACCTGAGGGTAGTACAGCTCGTTCAGGTTCGCTTCGTAGCTGACGTACCAGTTGGTGACCACCTTGGGGTAGCGAGCCACGAACTGCCCGGCCACCGCGGCGGACACTTCGAGGTACCGTTTGACGAAGGCAGGGTCGACGATGCCCTGGACTTCAGCGTTCCCCGGCCCTGACCAGGCAGCCTCGACGGTCCCCACGAAGACGCGCCCGAAGCACGGATCTCGCGCCTCGCCGGGCAGGAAGCCTACGATGGCGTCGATGTAGCTGGTGAGCAGGGTCCCGCCCGGCGTCGCCACGTCCTGCAGGACCAGGGTCCCGCCCCGGTTGGCGGGTGCCTGGCAGACCCGCCCGAGCCAGGCGACAAGGTCGGCCGGGGTGTAAGCCGGTGCCAGCGTGGACACCTGGACCATGAGGGAGGGCGGCGCCGCATGTTTCGTGGACAAAATCGCCGCCGACTTTAGCCCGCGCGCCGGGCTTGCCGCCACCAGGTTGCCGGGCTGCAGTGCCGCTCCAAATGCGAGCAGTGAGAGAAGTGCGAGAAGTGAGAGCATGGCGGCTCCTGCGACACCCCTCAGCAGCGAACCGACCGGCACCGGCCTTGGGTTCGAGGTCACCCATACCTTGTCGGAAGATCGTGGTCGCCGCTTGAGGGCCCCAGAGCGTCTCATGAGCAACGAGAAGCTATAGCTCTAGGGAGCAATCTCTGATTGCTGTATACTTGCCATTAGCTATCAGCTTATCAGAGATTTATCCGGTGCACAACCTCACAAACAGATAGAGGATTGGCCAGATGGCGACCGGCTACCCCACAGGAGAGCCATAGGAGCTATCTCGCCCGTCGCCCGGCGCCCGTCGCCCGGCGCCCGTCGCCCGGCGCCCGTCGCCCGGCGCCCAGCGGAGGCGCGGAGGGGCGGTCAGCCAGGTGCTCGCTCCTGGATCAACACGTACGTTGGCTCCGGCTCCCCGTCACCGGAGTTCAATGCCGCCTGTGCTTGCCCCCCCTGTGCCGCCCCACGCCCGGACTGACCACGCGCTGCCGGGACGGCGTGCCCCGACCCCCAGGAGGTGCCCCACTGCGGCGCGACTCAGGACGTCCTGGATGCCGCAGGCTGGCCAGATGCTCCTGGGACACGGCGTCGAGGGAAGCCGCACCCGGCAAGGCGCTGGTGGCCGGCGCGCCGATCGGCACCAATACCCTCTCTGGTCCAGGGCGCGCGGCCGGATCAGGAGCGCGCTCCGGCCCCGGCAGGCAAGCCGCCTCACGCCCCGCCAGCCTGCTGGTCTTGTCCCAGCCCGCCCGCCCGATGAGCATCCGGCCGACGCCCCGCCAGGCGGCCAGGAAGTACAGGTAGTTGAACCCTACCGCCAGGTGCCCGTAGGCCAGGCCCTTCGGGAGGCTCACCTCGGGGTCGCGCCGGTGGTAGACGTAGCCTATCACCAGGTTGGGGAGGAAGGAGAGCAGGTACAGCGAGACCCCGTAGACGGCGCGGCTCGCCGCGCTCGTGCCGTAGATGCTGGGGCCCGCCGACGCCAGCTTGAGGGCGAGCTCGAGATACAGCAGGTGGATCAGCACCGACCAGATCAGCAGGAACAGCCACGGCACGACGAGATTGAGGCACAGCTCCAGGCACGCGGCGGTGGAGAGATGCGGCGTCGCCCAGATCTGTGGTATACGCCTCGCGCAGGTCATGTGACCCTGCAGCCAGCGTGTCCGTTGGCGGAGCAGCTGGCGTATTTGATCCAAGCCCTCCTGGTCCACCGAGGCATCGGGCGTGGTTCGCAGCGACCATCCCGCGACCCGAAGCGAGATGCCCAGGTCGAGATCCTCGGTCAGGGCGGCAGACCAGGGGTCCCGGCCGATGCTCAACAATGCGGAGAGCCGGCTGAACTGGCCGTTGCCGCCCAAACCGACGGTGCCGAACCTGTTGCGCCCCAGCTGGGTCAGCGCGGAGAGCCCCCAGAACTCCAGGTCCTGCATCCTTGTCAGCACCCGGTCGCGGTTGCGGATCCTCACCGCCAGCTGCACCCCTCCGAGGTGTGGTTCGGCCGCGAACATGGCGGCCACGTGGGCCGTGGCTCCCACCGACAGCCGCCCGTCTGCGTCCATCACCACCACCAGCACCCTGTCAGGGTTGAGCCCACGCCGCCGGGAGTCGCGCACGACCGCGCGAAAGCCCGAGTTGAGGGCCGGTCCCTTGCCCAGGCGAGCCTTGGGAAGCCGCCGCTCGACCACCAGCACCCGGCCGGCCGCGGCTGCCCGGGCCGCCCCTGCCGTGCCGTCTGAGCTCGCGTCGTCGACGACCACGATCACCGCGCCCGGGGCCTCGGCGAAGATGGCCCGCACCGTGCCTGCGATGACCGCCGCCTCGTTCAGGGCCGGGATGATGAAGTACAGCCAGGTGGCAGCTGGGACCCGAGATGGTGCCCGGCCGTCCGTGTCATCGGTGCCGGCGTAGTGGTGGGTGCGAGCCGCGTGGCCCAGAGAACTTCCTCCCCGGTGGAGCGCCCGCACGCCCGCGAACAGCCCGGCGAAGAAATACGCCAGCCCCAGGCAGATGAGGCCCAACCCGAGGACTGCCACGAGCTGGCTCAGCGCCTGGATCACGGCCGGACGCCCCGGGCTGCCCAGGTCCAACCGGCGGCCGCCATTGCCCCGGCCAAGGCCACGCAGCGCCTTGCGAGCTCGGCGCCGCTCATCACCGGAGAGGCACGCTGGGCTTGCGGTCCCAGCCGAGCAGCCATGCCAGCATCACCAGGGCACCGGCAAAGGCAAGCAGGGTGACCAGGGATCCGAGGATCGTGTGCGACCAGGTGAAGCCGGCCCCCCCGTAGCGGTAGGTCGCCCAGGTGATCAGACCGATACGGCCCAGGTTGGCAGCGAACACGATCGCCGAGACGGCGACCGCGCCCAGGAACAGCCTGCCAGTGCGCACCCTGCCGCCAAGGGCAACCACACCCACCACCATGAGCAGTGGACCCATCAGGATGGCCGAAGTGCACTCGCCGGTGATTATCAGCCCGGTGATGCGGGGGGTCCCCACCAGCCAGTAGAAGGTGTCGGTGCCGGGGACCCCAACCGTGTGGCTCCCGGTGATCAGGCCAGCGATCCGCGCGCTGAGCACGGTCTCGAGGGCCCGGACATCGGGGTCGAGGACGACGAGCACGACCCCCGCCGCGCAGAAGAGCGCCGCTGCGCCGAGCCCTCTGGCC
>JAVKSL010000092.1:0-9855 GCA_039583695.1 Acidimicrobiales bacterium
ATTCCTCGGTGAACCACATCACTGTACTTATCTGCATGTAAGGCTCCGAAAGGATCTCGCGAATTTAGGTCTGAGCGACCCGGTGCGCAGCTAGCACCCGCAAATAGCACCAGAACTGAGAGGGCCCCGGCCGTTGAGGCCGGGGCTCTCGCGCCGGCGCGCCGGCGCCCCACGGCAGAACAGGCCCCAGGTGCATGGCGTGGCCGGGCGTCCGCTCGAACGCCAGCCTGGCGTCCTCCGGGCGGGCCGGGTCGCTGCGCCCCTCCGGGGTAAGCGCCTCGACCCGGCGAGGCGTCGAAGCGCTGCACCCCGGTTGACAGCGAGCGCGTGGCGGTGGTAGCAAGTCACCTAGCCAGGCCGCATGCGGCTGGCGGGCCGGTCGACGCGGGTTTGGCGCATCGAGGAGACGAGGTGGGACCCATGGCATATCGACGTTCGGTGGCCGCCACGGTCGTGGCGGGCGTGTTCGCGCTGCTCCCGGGGCTCGGCGCGCCGGGCGCCGCCAGGCAGGCGCCAGCCTCCGGAGGCGGTCTCGTCCCCCAGGACGTGACCCTGCCTGCGGTCCCGGGCCTGACCGGCAACCGTCGCAGCGCGTCCACCGCCTGCGTGCTGCCCGACGGCACCTACGTCTCGTGGTTCCACTGCTACACGCCTCGCCAGGTCCGGGCGGCGTACGGGGTGAGCGCCGTGGCCCCGATCGGCGGCGCGCCCAACTACGGCCAGGGTCAGACCATCGTGCTGGTCGACGCCTACGGCAGCCCCACCGCGGCCGCCGACCTGGCCAGGTTCCACGCGACCTTCTTCCCCACCCTGCCGGCACCGGACTTCCAGGAGATCTACCCTCAGGGCGACCCGCAGTTCTCGAACACCGCGATCGGCAGCGGTCTGTCGGGGCCGAACGGCGCGGCGGGCTGGTCGGGCGAAGCCACCCTCGACATCGAGTGGGCCTATGCCATCGCACCTGAGGCGCACATCGTGTTGATGGCGGTGCCCCCCGCAGAGACCCTCGGCGTACAGGGCTTCCCCAACCTGTTCGACGCGATCGCGGGCGAGGTCCAGGCGACCCCGCCGGGCACCGTGTTCTCGATGTCCTTCGCCGCCACCGAGCAGAGCTTCGGCGGCGACCCGGCGGCCCAGGTGGCGCGCTTCGACGCCGTGTTCCGCCAGGGGCTGGCCAGGAGCGACAACTTCTTCGCCGCCGCAGGGGACACCGGCACGTCGAACCTCTCCAAGGTCGAGCGCGAGGGTGTAGCCTACCCGTACCCGACCGTGTCCTGGCCGGCGAGTTCCCCCTACGTCGTGTCGGTCGGCGGCACCCAGCTGCAAGACGGATGGACGTGGGATCCCACCGCCAACACGGCCTTCAGCCCGAGCACGACCGACCCGTTCAACCCCGCCTACTGGCACTGGACCAGCGGTGGCGACACCCAGGCGGTGTGGAACGAGTCCTGGGCTCCCGTCGCGACCGGTGGCGGGCTCAGCACCATCTATCCCCGGCCCTCCTGGCAGAGCGGTGTCGACACGGCCTACGGGAACCACCGCCTGGTTCCCGACACCGCGTGGAACGCAGCGGTCAACGGTGGCGTGGACATCTACATCACCGCGTACCCGCAGTACAACTGCGACAACACCACCGGATGCTGGACCATCTACGGCGGCACGTCGGCCGCCACCCCCCAGACTGCGGCCCTGGTCGCGCTGGCGAACGCCTCCCGGGCTGGCGCGGGCAAGGGACCGATCGGGTTCCTCGACCCGATCCTGTACCAGGGCCTCGGGGCCAGCGCTTACCAGGACATCGTACCCCTGCACTACGGCAGCGCACCGAAAAGCTTCGCCGGGGCCGAGGTGGGGGTCAGCGGCCCGGTGCACAAGTCCGCCGGCGACCTGGTGGACAACCAGCTGTGGCAGGTCTCCACGCCGGGTTACCCGACGACCCAGGGCTACGACACGACCACCGGGTGGGGGGCGCCTCACGCGGCGGCGTTCGTGTCTGCACTGACGGCTCAGCCATAGGCGGGCCGGGGCCAGCGCCCGGCGCGCCCGGCGCGCTCAAGATCAAATGGATCGACATCGTGGGAGTCACCGCCACCGTGGCGAGCGCGCCCGGCGCCGGGGTGCCGGTGGCCTAGGCGCGACAGGTCCCCTCGGCGCATCGGCGGCTACCGTGCTGGCGTGAACGCCCAGGCAATGCGGCCGCTTGGCCACGACGACCGTGTTGGGCACCGGGGCGGCCGTCGTATGGCTGGTCACCCATTTCGTCGTGCAGTTCTTCGAGGTACTGTCGGCGTCGATGGCACCCACCATCCAGGTGGGGGACCGCATCGTGGTTCAGAAGCGCAGCGGACCCTGGCGCCCGAACCGGTGAGGGCGGAGCCGTCAACCGGGCAGGCGAGCCGGGAGATCAAGTCCTCCAGGCCCATCCCGGCAAGGCGAGCGGGGCCCGTCTCCCGGCCCCCTTGGCAGCCCAGGCCGCGGTTGCCCTGGCTAACGCCGAGACATACGCCGCGAGCGTGAGGCTGGCGAACCAGCTCCGTGAGGCTCTCGCCTCCCGGGGTCACCCTCTTCCAGGGCGACAAGGCGACCACCAGGGCGGCGACCGGGGGACGCCTTGGCCTCCGCCGCGCTTGACGTCACCACGCTGGCCAACGCCGAGGTCGTCGCCGACATCGCTGAGCCGGCGCGGGCCCGGGTCGCCGCCGGGGAGGCCTGAGGCGCCTGCCCGGGCGTCGGCCCTCGGGGGTCAGCCCAGAACTGCGGCCAGCGCTCCGACTCCGACATCGACTCGACCTCGTGGACCTCGCCGGTCCGCACCGCCGACAGGCACGGCCCGTCGTTGACGTCGTATTGGTAGGGGTCCACCTCGTAGGCTGCGCACCGTGGCGCTCGACATCGTGAGCCAGGTGACCGCACGAGACGCCACGCCGACGGATTCGAAGGACGGGGCGCGAACGGCTCTGCGATCGGGCGGAGAGGCCGAGTCACTTCAGTGCCCGAAGATCGGGGTGAGGCAGAACAGGCGCTATCTCAGCGTCGCCGGCCGGGGCCGGACGGCATATCTCCCAGCCGACGAAAGCGCTGGCGACCTCGATGTGTGCGGACAGCCAGCATCCCTGCGGGACCACCACTGCCGGCCGCTTCCCGGCCCGGTCACAAGAACCGCAAACCGGCACCAGATCGGAGACCGCCGCCTACGTAGCCTGCCTAGGCAGCTCGGCTCGGCCACACACGACACACGGCACCGGAATCAGCAACGCCTTCGGGCGAGCATACTTAGGGCCTGTACGAGAACAACCTGGGCGGCGAAGCCGCTCAAACGCGGTCCTCATCAGGGCTATAGCTGTGCCCGCCGCCCAGGTTGTTCTCTGCCAGGCCCTTAGCTGCGCTGGCGGTCTTAGGGTTCCGACACTGCACCAGCCACGCTGGCGGCTCCGCCAGCCAGGCGGCCACCTGAGCGTCGCTCACCCGTGTCCTACCCGTGGCGCGACGAATGTCGCCGCCAGACACGCCGAGTTGTTCGCCCGCTGCGCCAAGGCCGACCGACTCACCCACGGTCACATTTCTCCCAGAGGGGTGTGTCCGCCTCGGCTCGACCCCCAGAGCCCGTGGACCCACATCGTGGGTGGCGCAGCGCAGTGCGCGCTCCGCCCGGTTCCTGGCGGCGGCCCGCCTTGCGGTTCTCGACGTAGTGCATGGGACCCATTGTGGCATGAGGGCGGAGCAGTGTTGCAAGACAGTGAAAGCCAAGCTGTCCCTCTCCGGGCGCACCTACCGCTGCGAGCACTGTGGCCTGGTCGCAGACCGGGACCTGAACGCAGCACACAACCTTGCCTCGCTCGTCGAGGCGCAGCCCAGCACCGGTACCGCCAGTCGGGCGGGAACCGGCCGGGAGACGCTCCCGGCGAACGCGCAGGGAGCGGAGAGGTTCATGGGCTCGCCCAGGTGCTCCTCGACGAACTGCGAAGACAGCACCGGAACATCGGGTCAGACTGCCACCGCCGTTGAGCAATCAACGGCAGCATGAGCGTGCAACTTATACACACTCACATGCAACGGTGTTGCGCGTAGGTCGGCGGCCTCGACGACTGCTTCGACTCGTCGTAGGGCTCGACGACCTGTTTCCAGCATCGCGAGCGCCCGGCCGATAACGGTAGCATAGGGCGCCATGGGCTCGCTCGAAGACCAGATCACCGAGCTGTGGGCGCGGCGGGACGAGCTGGTGGTGGGGGACGCCGGCCCCCTGGCGCTCGTTCGGGAGGCAGTGGGCCTGCTCGACGCCGGGGAGGCCCGGGTGGCGTCGGTGGGCCCGGATGGGGCAGTAGTGGTGAACGAGTGGTGCAAGCTGGCCGTGCTCTTGCTGTTCCGGTTGTCGGCGCTTGAAACCACCGAGCTTGGGCCCTTCGAGTACCTAGATCGCATCCCGCTCAAGGCGGGTTACGCCGCCGCGGGGGTCAGGGTGGTGCCGGGCGCGTCGGCGCGCTGGGGGTCGTTCCTCGGGCGGGGGGTGGTGCTGATGCCCAGCTACGTGAACATCGGCGCCCGGGTGGGGGCGAACACGATGGTGGATACGTGGGCCACGGTCGGCTCGTGCGCCCAGGTCGGCCGGGACGTGCACCTTTCGGGCGGCGTGGGGATCGGGGGGGTGCTGGAGCCGGCCCAGGCTGCGCCGGTGATGATCGGCGATGGGGCCTTCATCGGCAGCCGGTGCATGGTTACCCAGGGCGCCCGGGTGGGGGCGGGAGCGGTGCTGGCCGAGGGGGTGATCCTGAACCCGTCGATTCACGTGATCGACACGGTGACCGGCGAGGAGCTGGAGCGCGGCGTGGTGCCACCGTGGTGCGTGGCGGTGGGGGGAACGCGCCAGCGCGAGTTCGCCGGGGGGACCTTCGGGATGCCGTGCGTCCTGGTGGTGAGGCGGCTCAGCGAGGGCGAGCGCCACGACAAGGCCCGGTTGAACGCCATCCTGCGCGATCACGGCGTGGGGGGGTGAACGACCTTCTGACTCGGACGGCCGAGCTGGTGGGGATTGGCTCGGTGAGTCACCACGAGGCCTTGATCGCCGACCGGGTGGAGGCGGAGCTGAGGGGTCTGGGATGGCTGGTCGTGGACCGCCTCGGGGACAATGTCGTGGCCCGGACCCAGCTCGGGCGGCCCCAGAGGCTCATATTGGCCGGGCACCTGGACACGGTGCCAGCCGCGGGCAACGAGACCCCGGTCCTCGATGGGGACCGCCTGTGGGGGCTGGGTGCCTCGGACATGAAGGGGGGCCTGGCCGTCATGTTGGAGCTCGCGGGCGAGGTCTCGGAGCCTGCCGTGGATGTGACCTGGGTGTTTTACGCGTGCGAGGAGGTGGACCAGAGCTACAGCGGGTTGGGCCAGCTGGACCCGGATCTCTTGGTCGCCGATGCGGCGGTGCTGGCCGAGCCCACGTCGGCCCAAGTGGAGGCAGGTTGCCAGGGCTCGATGCGCCTTTGCGTCACGGTTCGCGGTCAGCGTGCGCACACCGCCCGGGCCTGGATGGGGACCAACGCGATCCACCGTCTGGCGGCGGTGCTGGGCGCAGTGGCGGCCTACGAGCCACGCCGCCCGGTGTTGGACGGGTGCGAGTTTGTGGAGGCTCTGCAGGCGGTGAGGGTCGGGGGGGGAGTAGCCAACAACGTGGTCCCCGACGTTGCGACCGTGGTGCTCAACCACCGATTCGCCCCGGATCACGATGCCGAGGGCGCACTGGGGGAGGTGATGGCGGTCCTCGGGCCGATGCTGGGGCCCGACGACACCGTAGAGGTGGCCGAAGCCGCGCTGCCGGCCCCTCCCAACCTTGATCACCAGCTCCTGGCTGGCCTGGTGCGCCGCAGCGGGGGAGCGCCCCGAGCCAAGCTGGGCTGGACCGATGTTTCGTGGTTCACCCGGCACGGGGTGGCGGCAACCAACTTCGGTCCCGGCGACCCGAACCTGGCCCACACGGCCGGGGAGTGGGTGGACCGGGCCGACCTTGAGAGGTCCTACCGGGTGCTACGCGACCTGCTCGTCGAGGGGTGTTGAGGTGGGCAGACGAGCGACGGGCGGGCATGGCTGGCAGGCAGGGCGATAGCCCACCCGCCTTGTCAGGGCCTGGCAGAGAACAACCTGGGCGGCGGGCAGAGCTATAGCCCTGATTAGGACCGCATTTGGGCGGCTTCGCCGCCCGGGTTGTTCTCGTACAGGCCCTTAGTTTCGCCTTGGTCTTGGACGTCGCGATGCCACCAATGGCCGATCTCGTGCGCCGTCAAGCTGAGATGTCGCTGGCTAGGCCGAAGTTGCGTGTTCCCGAACCGGAATGAGCGGTCACGCCTCGAGCAGGGCGCGGCGGCGGACCTTGCCGATGGCGGTGCGAGGAAGGGCGTCCACAAAGATCAGCTCGCGCGGGGCGGACCAGGCACCGAGCCGGCCCTTGACCATCCCCCGCAGCTCGTCTAGGGTCGGAGGCGCTTCCGCCGTGCGCACCACGAAAGCCACCACCCGCTGGCCCCACTCCTGGTCCTCCCGCCCGGCCACCGCCACCTCGGCCACACCTGGGTGGTCGAGGATCGTCGCCTCCACCGGAGCGGGCCACACGTTCTCGCCGCCGGTCACGATCATCTCGCTGAGCCGGCCCACGACCTGCCAGCGTCCGTGGTCGAAGGCTCCCACATCACCGGTCGCCAGCCAACCGTCGGGGTCACACGCCGGTGAGCCGTCGCGGTAGAACCTTGCGAGCATGGGCCCTCGCAGGCGAATCTCACCCAACGGCCCGAGCTCGACTTCGACGCCTTCCAAGGGAATGCCGTCGTAGATCACCCCGCTGCCCGTCTCGGTCATACCGTAAGTGCTGATCACGTTGGGTGCGAGGCCCGGCGGCGGGGCAGAGCCCCCCAGCAGCACCAGGCGAAACAGCGAGGGATCCACCCGGCTAATTGCCCCGCTGGCCCGGCCCGAACCGGCCGGTCCCGCCCCGGTTCCCAGTGACCTGGCCACCAGCGATACCAGCGTGACCGGGTCGCCGCCCGAAGCTGCAGCGCTCACCTGGTCCGGATCGTAGCGAGGGTGGACCACCAAAGGTGTGCCGGTGAGCACGGCCCGGGTCACCACGGCCAACCCACCCACGTGGGCCAGCGGCAGGCACGCCAGCCAGCGATCCCTGGCCGGATCCACCTCCAGCCGGTCGCTGGTCGCCCGGGCGGAGGCCGCCACTGCGTCGTGGTGGAGCACCACCCCCCTCGGCTGGCCGGTGGTCCCGCTGGTAGCGACCACGAGGGCGTCACCGTCGCCAACCGGGCGCCCCCCGGCCAGGGCGTGGCGATCCCCGCCGGCATCGATGAGCTCACCCGGCGCCAGGGCGCCCAGCACCGCGTCCAATGCCGGTCGGGGGAGGCGCCCGTCGATGGGCGCGACGGCGTCACCAGCTTCCCAGGCCCTAACCAGAGCGGCAACGAACGCGGGCCCCCCCGGCATCGCCAGGGCGACGAGGGAGCGCATCGAGCTAGCGTACGCGCCAATGCCGGCTGCCGAATCTGCTCCCAACCCCGGCCGCGAGACGGCCGCCCCCGCCACACCCCGGGCTGCTCCGCCCTCGCCCGCCGCATCCTCGCCACTCCGGACTCCGGCGCACCCCTGGCTGGCAGGCGCCCGCCCCCGGACGCTCCCGGCCGCGGTCGTTCCAGTGCTGCTGGGTACCGCCGCCGCTATGGCTGGCGGCCAGGCGGTGTGGTGGCGAGCAATCGACGCCATGGTCGTGGCGCTCGCCATCCAGGCCGGGACCAACTATGCCAACGACTATTCCGACGGCGTGCGGGGCACCGACTTGGTCAGGGTGGGCCCAACCCGCCTGGTCGCCGGAGGCCTGGCCCCCCCTGCAGCCGTCAAGCGTGCCGCCTTCGGGGCGTTTGCCCTGGCAGGACTGGCCGGTCTGGCCTTGGCGATCACCGTTAACCTCTGGCTGATCGCGGTTGGCGCGGCCTGCATCGCCGCTGGATGGCTCTACACCGGGGGGCCCCGGCCCTACGGGTATGCCGGGCTCGGCGAGATCTTCGTCTTCTTGTTCTTCGGCCCGGTGGCCACCGTGGGGACGGCTTACGTGCAGCTCGGCGCCATCACCGGCCTGGCCCTCCTGGCCTCGATCCCAGCGGGTCTGCTGCCGACCGCGCTGCTGGTGGTCAACAACCTGCGCGATGTGGACGGCGACACGGCCTCGGGAAAGTCCACCCTGGCGGTGCGCCTCGGTCGCACGCGCACCAGGGCGCTTTATGCGGCGTGCGCCCTGGCCTCTTTTGGCGGCGCGGTGGCCGTGGCCGCGCTGTACCGCCCCTGGGCACTCCTGGCCCTGGCTGCCCTGCCCCTCGCCCTCGTCCCCGTGCGCCGGGTCCTGCGTGGGGCGGACGGGACGGCACTGATCGAGGCGCTGGAGGCAACCGGGCGGCTCCAGCTCGCCCTGGGTGTGCTCCTGGCGATCGGCATCGCGGTTTGACTGCTCCCACGTATGAAGGCGTGGGACTGCGGGGCTCAGGCCGCCAGGATCCCCGCAGGGACCTTGGGCTTAGCGCCGTCATCGCCCACCGGGAGATCCCCGGACGGTTCAGCCCCGCCGCCCGGTCCCGCACGGTCCGGGTTCAGGTTCCGAGCAGAGTTGCGGTCCCGGTCTGCGACCAGGCCACATGCCCGACACCCATACACCCGATCCGAGAGTTCTATGCGGCGCTTGGCTTTCGCCCCGCAAGGACTGCAACGCTGGGTGGTGTCCCTAGCAGGCAGGGACACCACCGTCTTACCTGCTTTCGTTGCCTGCCAGTCCAGCACCGCTCGGAACTGGGCCCAGCCGGCATCGGCAATCGAGCGGTTGAGCCCGGCCTTGTGCCGGCCCTTGCCCCGAGCGGACATGTTCTTGACCGCCAGATCCTCGATGCCTATGCGGTCGTAGAACCCCACCAGCGCCCTGGCCGCCTTGTGGGCAAAGTCGGCGCGCTGGTTGGCCACCCGTGCAGCCACACACGCCGCTTGAGCCTTGGCCTTGCGGGCCGTATTGGCCTGCGAGCGAGCCAGCGCCTTGGCGGCCGCTCTGGCAAAGCGGGGGTTGGCCACGTCGGTGGCCGGGTCGGTGGTGGTGGCGAAAGTGGTCAGGCCGACGTCGAGGCCGGTCGAGCGGCCAGTGGGCGCCACTGGGGTATCAAGCACCTGGACCCGCACCACGAAGCTGGCCCACCAGTGCCCGGCCCGGTCGCGCTAGACGGTCACGCTCGTGGGGGCCGATGGCAGGGGCCGGGACCACACCACCCGCAGGGGGATGCGCCCACTAGCCACCGCCACACCGAGCCGGTCGTCCCTGCCCAGGCCGATCCCGGCGCCAGACACGCCAAAGCCATTGGGGGTCCAGCGTGCGCTGGCATGGCCGGCCTTGCGGGACTTGAACCGGGGCCGGCCGGCCGGGTTCGCCTTGTCGAGGAAGGCGGAGATGGACCGGTAGAGGTCCCTCAGCACCTGTTGTTGGGGAACGCAGGGCTGAGCTGCCAGCCAGTCGTAGCGCCCCCGCCAGTCGGTCAGCTCCTTGTCGGCATCGCCGTAGGAGAATCCGAGGTCCTCGTGTCGCCACAGGTCCCCCCAGCGCCCGAGTGCCTGGTTCCACACGAAGCGACAGGTGTCGAACACTGCGCCCAGCGCCCGACCCTGGGCCGGGCTCACCCGCAGGCGATAGCGGTAGCGAGCCTCGACCAGGGCCACCTACGCGGCCACCTTTTGGTTCTGGACGTCGCGCATGGGACCCATTGTGGCATGAGGGTGTATCACTGCTCGCCCCCGACCAGCTCAGGCAGCCCCGCTCGGGCCTTCGGCCCGAGCGGGGCTCTGCCT
>JAVKSL010000093.1:0-9808 GCA_039583695.1 Acidimicrobiales bacterium
GGGCGAGCCGGGGCCGGGCGGGCCGGGGATGGGCGGGCCGGGGCCGGGCGGGCCGGGGCTGGGCGAGCCGGGGCTGGGCGGCGCCCGGGATTCTGTCGGACGGTTCCGGATCTACGACTCGGCGCTGTCGGAGTTCGCCGCCCTCGGCTTCGAGTATGGGTACTCGGTGGTGAGGCCGGAAGCCCTGGTGGCCTGGGAGGCGCAGTTCGGTGACTTCGCCAATGAGGCCCAGGTGATCATCGATGAGTTCCTGGCCTCAGCTTCGGACAAGTGGGATCAGCTCTGTGGGCTGGTCCTGCTCCTACCGCACGGGTACGAGGGCCAGGGCCCGGATCACTCCTCGGCCCGGGTGGAGAGGTTCCTGACTCTTTCTGCTGGCAACAACCTGCGTGTCGTCAATCCAACGACCGCCGCTCAGTACTTTCATGTGCTTCGGGCCCAGGTGCGCCGGGTGGACGGGCCGATCCCTTTGGTGTTGTTCGCCCCCAAGTCGCTTCTCAGGGCGCGCTCAGCCCGCTCCAAGGTGGAAGAGCTGGTGGAGGGGAGATTTCGGGAGGTGCTAGACGATCCGTGGGCGCCCCCGGGGACCCGCAGGGTCCTGGTCTGCAGTGGAAAGGTCTCCTACGAGGTGATGGCCCGGCGAGCCGAGCTGAGCGCCCCGGTGGCCGTGGTCCGGGTCGAGCAGCTCTACCCCTGGCCGGCGGACCAGCTGTCGACGACCCTGGCCCGCTATCACCGCGCCGACGAGGTGGTATGGGTGCAAGAGGAGCCCGAGAACATGGGGGCATGGGGATTCGTGCAGGGCCGCCTTCGGGAGCTGGTAGGGGGTAGCCTGGGCCACGTTGCCCGCGCACCCTCGGGCAGCCCCGCCACCGGCAGCATGGGGGTCCACCGGCTCGAGGCCGAGGACCTGCTGCGCCGGGCGTTCTCCTTCGACCAGGCCAGTCTTGGCGGGTCCGGAGGTCTCCGGGCCCGCCAGGACCCCGAGGGCTGACTTCGCCCGCCACCAGCAGGGCCTGAGGCGGGTCTGGCGGCGCACCTCGATCTGGCGGACCGCAGGCTAGCCTCGTGCCGTGGAGACACCCGGGACCAGCTCGAGCCCCCGCGCCCGGAGGCGGGAGCTAGGCGATCCAGAGTCCCAAGAGCCAGATGCCCCAGCGCCGCCCCAGCGCTCAGGCCCGTTCACCCTGGGGCCTCGCCAGCGCACGGTCCTCATCAGCTGGACGTCCTTCACGGTCACGTTTGCATTGGTACGAGCGCTGACCTATGCCATCAAGAACGACCTGCTTCCGCTGCGCAACCTCCACGTCGGCGGCGTGCACCTCCACCACTACCTATGGGGGATCCAGCTGCTAGCTGCTTCGGGAGGCGTGGCCATCTACGGCACTGACCGGCTCCGGGCACACCCGGCGGTGGTGGCGGCCTATGCGGCGGGCTTTGCTCTGGTGATCGACGAGTTCGCCCTGCTTGTCAACCTGAAGGACGTCTACTGGACCAAAAAGGGTCGCTCCTCGATCTTGCTCGGCCTCGGGCTGATCGGTGTGGAGGGAGGATTGCTGGCTTGCATTCCGGCGTGGCGGCTTCGGCGCGCCACCCGGCAGGCAAGAGACGGGGCGGGCAGGTTTGGCTCCACACCTCGTGGTACGGTCTAAGTCTAAGTGGCGCCCGCCTCGGAGGCTACCGCTGCGCTGGGGGCCGCGGTGGGCTCATCCTCCGCACGACGGCCAAACACGATCAGGATGGCCACGGATACAACGAACACGGCGATGCTTACCCAGTCGTTGAGGCGCAACCCGAGGTAGCGGTGAGCCTCGTCGACCCGAAGGTACTCAGTGCCGAACCGTCCGACGGTGTAAACAGCGGCGTACACGAAGAACAGGTAGCCCTTGCGAAGTCGCAGGTGGCGTTCGGCCAGGATGATCAGCCCGACGCAGGCGAGGTCCCAGATCGACTCGTAGAGGAAGGTTGGCTGGAAGGTCGTGATCCCCGGGCCGTAGGTGACGCAGTTGGTGACCGAGCTGCAGTGAACCGGATGGGTGATGCGGACCGCCCACGGAAGCTTGCTCGGCCCTCCGTAAAGCTCCTGGTTGAAGTAGTTGCCCCACCGCCCGATGGCCTGGGCCAGCACCAGGGCCGGGGCTGCGCAGTCTACGGCGGCTCGCCAATCGATGTGCGCTCGCCGGGCGCCGATGATCCCGAAGGCGAGGCCAACCGCCACGCCTCCCCAGATCCCGAGACCGCCCTGCCAGATGTAGAAGGCTCGGTACCAGTGGCCCCCCGTGTCGGCCTGCCAGCTGGTTATCACGCTGTAGAGCCGGGCGCCGACGATGCCGGCCGGCACGCCCCAGATGGCCAGGCGGGTCATCGTCCCAGGCGGGCCCCCCCGAGCCGACCACCGTCGTTGGGCGAGCCAGACTGCGGCCACCACCCCCGCCGCGATGCACAGCCCGTAGAAGTGCACCTGAAGGGACCCGATGTTGAAGCCGTTCACCGGCGGGCTCGGCAGGTAGGCAAGCATCGGGACAGCCTAGGCATCCGGCGCCAGCTATCGAGAGGGCACGGCGGCCTGGGACCACTGGGCAACATTTTTTCCAAAGGCGTGCTATCATGGCGCTCGCCATGACCCCCAGCACCCTCGTACTCGTAACGTAGCGCACGCCCAGCTGCCCAGCTGCCCAGCGGTCCCGTGCGCCCAACCTCCCACCAGGGAGGTTTTTTCATGTCCCGGCATGTCCCGACTATCTGAAAGAGACCAATGCGACTCACAGGCGCCCAAGCCCTCATCCGCTCCCTGGAGGCCCAGGGGGTCGACGTGATGTTCGGCCTCCCCGGCGGGGCCATCCTGCCCGTGTACGACCCGATCATCGACTCCACGATCCGCCACATCCTGGTGCGCCACGAGCAGGGCGCGGGGCACATGGCTGAGGGTTACGCCCAGGTCACCGGCCGTCCCGGCGTGGCGATAGTGACCAGCGGGCCCGCGGCGACCAACATCGTCACCCCGCTGTGCGACGCGTACATGGACTCGGTGCCGTTCGTGTGCATCACCGGCCAGGTGGCGACCGGCTCGATCGGCACCGACGCCTTCCAGGAATGCGACACCACCGGCATCACCATGAGCGTCACCAAGCACAACTGGCTGGTCCCCGACGCGGCCGACATCCCCCGCATCGTGGCCGAGGCCTTTCACGTGGCAACCACCGGTCGACCGGGACCGGTGCTCATCGACCTGCCCAAGGACGTCTCCAACTCGATGATGGAGTGGTACTGGCCGACGCCGGCCGAGGTGGAGGCCGGCCTGCCCGGCTACCGGCCCACCACCCGGGGCCACCCGCGCCAGATCGCCGCGGCGGCCCGCATGATCGCAGAGGCCGAGCGCCCGGTCATCTACGCCGGCGGCGGCATCCTCCGCGCCGAGGCCTGGGCCGAGCTGGCAGCCCTGGTCGAGGCCACCGGCATCCCGGTGGCGACCACCCTGATGGCCCGGGGCGCCTTCCCCGACAGCCACCCCGCCTGCCTGGGCATGCCCGGCATGCACGGCAACTACACCGCGGTGACCGCGCTCCAACGGGCTGACCTGCTCATCGCCCTGGGCACCCGCTTCGACGACCGGGTCACCGGGAATGTGGCCGGCTTCGCCCCAAATGCCCGGGTCATCCACGCCGACATCGACCCCGCCGAGCTGGGCAAGGTGCGCCGTCCCGACATACCGATCGTGGGCGACGCCCGAGCGGTCATCTCCGAGCTGGTCAAGGCTTTGGTCGAAATTGAGCCTGGTGCTGGCGCAGCCGCCGCGCCCAGCCGGGACCTGCGGGCCTGGTGGGGCCAGATCCGTGACTGGCAGGCCCGGTTCCCGCTCACCTACGACCGCCCGCCCTCCGACGGGCCGCTAAAGCCCCAGTACGTCATCGAGACCCTGCGGGACAACACGCCCGACGACACGATCGTGGTCTCCGGCGTCGGCCAGCACCAGATGTGGGCCAGCCAGTACTGGCGATTCGACTACCCCCGCACCTGGGTCAACTCCGGGGGGCTGGGCACCATGGGCTTCGCGGTGCCCGCCGCCATCGGCGCCAAGGTGGGCCAGCCCGGACGCATGGTGTGGGCCATCGACGGCGACGGTTGCTTCCAGATGACCGCGCAGGAGCTGGTGACGGCTTCCTCGGAGCGCATCCCGGTGAAGGTCGCCATCCTCAACAACGCGTATCTGGGCATGGTCCGCCAGTGGCAGGAGATGTTCTACGACGAGCGCTACTCCGAGGTGTACCTGTCGCCGGACCTGCCCGATTATGTCCGCTGGGCCGAGGCGATGGGGTGCATCGGGCTGCGGGTGGAGCACGCCGACGAGGTCGGCCCGGCGATCGACAAGGCGAATGAGATCGACGACCGGCCGGTGGTGATCGACTTCCGGACCGACAGCTCGGAGAAGGTGTACCCGATGGTGCCCGCCGGGCGCTCGAACGACGAGATAGTCGTGGACCCCTCGCAGGGTGAGGGCGGCCGGTGAGCCCCGCTTCGGGGCCGGCGGGGCCCGCTTCGGGGCCGGCGGGGCCGGCCGGGGCGGCGGTGAGCCCCGGATCGGCGGGCGCGGGCGTGAGCCCGAGGCACCACATCTTGTCGGTGCTGGTCGAGAACAAGGCCGGGGTGCTCACCCGGGTGGCCAGCCTGTTCTCCCGGCGGGGCTACAACATCTACTCCTTGGCGGTGGCGCCCACCGACGACGAGCGCTACTCGCGGATCACCGTGGTGGTCGACGTGGCCTCGGCGCCCCTGGAGCAGGTGGTCAAGCAGCTGCACAAGCTGATCAACGTGCTGAAGATCTCCGAGCTGGAGCCCGCGCTGGCGACCGAGCGGGAGCTGCTGCTGGCCACCGTGCGGGCCGACTCGAGCCGTCGGAGCCAGGTGATCGAGCTGGTCGACGTGCTGGGCGGGCGTATCGTGGACGTGGGCCACGACGCGCTGACCGTCATGCTGGCCGGTGAGCCGGACGCCCTTGACGACTTCGAGGCGCTGGTGGCCGCCTACGGTGTGCTCGAGATGCAACGAACCGGCAGGGTCGCCCTGCCCAGGTTGGAACGCCAGGCCCAACGGGGGTCTCCATCAAGGAAAGCGAGCTGAGCTATGGCAGTGCTCTACTACGAGGCGGACGCAGATCCGTCGTTGATCGCAGGTCGCAAGGTGGCCGTCATCGGCTACGGGTCCCAGGGCCACGCGCACGCATTGTGCCTGGCCGACTCCGGGGTGGATGTGGCCGTGGGGCTGCGGGAGGGCTCGGCGTCCGCGGCCAAGGCGTCCGAGGCGGGGCTCCGGGTGCTCGGCATCGCCGAGGCCGCGGCCTGGGCCGATGTGGTGATGATCCTGCTGCCCGACACCGCCCAGGCTGCGGTCTACGCCTCGTCGATAGCTCCGGGCCTGGTGGACGGCGACGCGGTGCTGTTCGCCCACGGGTTCAACATTCGCTTCGGGCTCATCCGGCCTGCCGCCGGGCTGGATGTGGCGATGGTGGCGCCGAAGGGGCCCGGGCACCTGGTGAGGCGCACGTACGTGGAGGGCGGGGGAGTGCCGTCGCTGATCGCGGTGGCGGCGGACCCGTCGGGCGGCGCCAAGGCGCTGGCGCTGTCGTACGCGCATGCGATCGGGGCGACGCGGGCCGGGGTGCTGGAGACCACCTTCGCGGAAGAGACCGAGACCGACCTGTTCGGCGAGCAGGTCGTGCTGTGCGGGGGGTTGACCTCCCTCATCCAGGCAGGTTTCGAGACCTTGGTTGAGGCTGGCTACGCGCCGGAGTCGGCGTACTTCGAGTGCCTGCACGAGGTGAAGCTGATCGTGGACCTAATGTACGAGCAGGGCATCGCCGGGATGCGCTTCTCAATCTCCGACACCGCCGAGTACGGGGACCTCACTCGTGGGCCTCGGGTGATCTCCGAGGGGGTGCGGGCCGAGATGCGCTCGATCCTGGGTGAGATCCGTGACGGCTCGTTCGCCGCGGAGTGGGTGGAGGAGAACCGCTCGGGCCGGGCCCGCTTCAACCAGCTCCGGGCGGCCGGGGCCGCTCACCCGATAGAGAAGGTGGGCGCCGAGTTGCGGGCGATGATGCCCTTCGTAGCCGGAGGCCGGCCCCGCCTGCAGGACGTTTCGGGAGGTTAGTTAGGGGCCTGCGGCCTGCCTGGGGCCCGTCCAGGTGACACGGGCTCACACGCCGGTCTCGGGGAGGTGGCGCAGGATGGGCATTGAGGTTTTGTCGGGGTGAAGATTCTGGCCTTCGTTGTGCGGCTATTTTGCCGATGTGGGAATAGTTGGGCTCATACACTCGGCCCTGGATCAACAGGCTTGGCAGCGGTCGCAAGCGGCGTCATCCTCTGGAGTGCCGCCAACCCCAGCAGCCCGGCTCCGGCGGCAGCGATGAACTGAGGGATGGACATACCCACTCGCGCTCCTGTCAGGGTCCCGTTTGGCCCGAGCACCACGCCGACGGCGATTGCGCTTCCCAGGCTGAAAAGTGCAAGCAGCCAAAGACCCCCGGCCACATTGGGAAATCCCGGAATGCTGAGCACCCCCCGGGTCCGGGCAATCGACAAGCAGGTCACCAGCGCGCCGAAGCCAACGGCTAAGAACGCGTAGGCCACGACCTGGGGCGTCCTGCTGGCGGATTGTGAGCCGGACAGGCCCGTGCCCACCGCCAGGGCCAGGACTGCCACGGCGGCGACTCCCCAAATATCGGCTTGGCCCGCGTTCCCGGCTGGCTCCTTGTGCTCAGCGACCGAGCTGCGCCCGGCCCGGTAGGCGAGCAGGAGCGCCCATAATCCAATCCCGATTGCCTCCACCACATTGCCAGTCCCTCCGCCCAACGTGGTGCCCGATCCCGCCGCCAAGACCAGGACACCCACGGCGATCAGCAAGGTGGCAACCGCTGCGGCACCCACGTCTCCCAGCTCGAGCCAGCGCTGGCCGAGAAACGCCGACCAACCTACCGAGGCGATGCCGACGACGATCACCGCCAAGCCCACAAAGCTCACCCACAGGTCCCCCCGGTACAGGCCATTGGAAGCCCCGCTGCCGCTATAAGACAGCAGGGCATAGCTCAGACCGGCTAAGAAGTAGCCCAGGGCGACGAGACCTGCTCCGATGGCAAAGGCAGCCATCGCGGTCTTGGATCGCACCAATGTGATCATTTTGGGAGGATAGCGCAGCGACGTTGCACATGTCAACCGAACGATCCCTCCAAAGCTAGCAGGCCATCACCTTGGACATGGCGTCGCAGAACTCGCCCCACCTAGCCGATTTAATCACGCCAGCCCTTTGGACGAGGATGTTAACTGGAATGAGCTGGGAATTGTCCAGATTGGCAACGGACCCCTCCCGGACCCCCTCGGCGGTGCCGACCGCCACTTCGGTTGCGAGGCCGCGAGCAATGCTGGTCACGGGCGCGACCAGGACTCGAGACAAAAATGGGGCAACTCGGCCGCGGGTGAGAATGACCACGGGCCGAACCTTGTCAAGGTCCGCCCACCAGATCTGGCCGTGGGCGAGATCTGGTCGGAGGGTCATTTGTAATCTCGCCGGCGGCGTGCCTCGACTATTCGGACCACCTCGTCCGGGACCTCACCGACGTAGGGGAGATCCGGGGCTCGGGGCGCCACCCACGACAGATCGGGGTCGGCCTCGTAGGGCATAGCAGCGAGGACCTCCTGTTCATGGGCAGCTTCGAGCTTGTCGAGCAGCGCGCTGAGCGCCCTGTCCACGAGCTTGCTGTCGCTGAGGCCAACCAGGCGGCGACACCTGGCCAAGCGGTCTTGATCGACGGTAGTAGAGATCCGCACACGGGCCATGCCACAAAGTATAGCATTTCACGGTGCTCAACGAGTCACGCGGACAGGGATCACCTGCGCCCGACACCGTTCGGGTTGATCCCTGAGAGGTGGCGCCTGGAGCATTGGTGCGGCATCTGCCGCGAGCGCGTCGCAACCGACCAGCTGGTCGCTCATGCTCAAGGCCACGAGCGCGCGGAGCGCGCCGGTTCCGGGGGGTCCTTCCAATATCCTGCGCCCTCGGGCACAATGGTGCCGGGCCAATTTGTCCTGGCCGATTCCACCACCCCCGACAGCTCGGGATACGACCACGAACCAACGAAGGAGGTGAATCAGGGCTAAGCGTCGGCCGCTATGCGGCCTCCGATCCAAGCTTGGTCGGGTGTACGAAAACTCCGGACTGGGTGTACGGAATCGCCGGAATGCTCACCCGAGACCCGAGAGCGCCCGCCTGCTCCAAGCCCCGCCCAGCCAGCAGCGACGATGGGACGGCTTGGTGATCGGCGAACCCCACCGGACCCGGAGCCGATCACGCCACCGCCCCAGTTCTGTGGCATCATGTTGGCGACCAGTCACACGGCTCCGCCCACGCGTTCTCGCGATAAGAGCACAAAGAAACAGGAGAGCATATCATGTGGTTTCGTCGTCTCCTCTGCTGCACTGCCGCTGCCAGTATACTGCCAGTGTCGTCAGTCGTTGTCCTAAGCACAACGGCCAGTGGTGCATCAGCGTCCACAGTTAGTCCTTCCAGCCAGGAGCGCCTGACTTCGAACACTCGCCCGACCACTATGACATCAACGACACTATCCGCACTGTCTTCTGTTTCTGCTCACCGAGCGAGCAATCCCAGCAATTCGCGTATATCGGACTCAACAATAACTTGTACCTTGAGCATCGCGAGTCCTCATCGGTCGACGCACAACCCAGCGGTAGTCAACGTTCGTGGCCACCTGGAAGTGTGATGCGAACGTGGCGTCTCTTTCTATGACGGTCAAGCTATACACCTTTGCTGGCGTACAGCAGGCGAGCGACTCGTTTAAAAACTCTGGCAAACAGGCTTTGAAGGGCCACGCAGCTTCCGTTTGTATTCCAGATTTCTATTACGGGACGGCACGCGGTACTGTTGTGTTCCCGGCTGGGTATTCCCCCCACTCCCGGACCCTAAACGTACAGAGTAAGACAGTACTGGTTTTGTGCATATAGCCGTTCACTGGCCGACCTCCCTTTGACCACCAAGCCATACCGGGTAGGTGAGTTGACTCTAGTTGAGGACGATCTAGCTCCGACCAACTGGATCGTCGAGAGCCTCCGTGCCTTCCCGGAGAGTGTGGGGTCTCTACTACCGGACAACTTCTCTGCCTTCGCACGTGTGCTGCATCCTGCATATCGCGAAGATGACGCTGCTGCTCGCCCAGCTCCGACAGAGGTGTCATGGGCAGAGGTAGCCACCGCGAGGGCCAGACGTATGCACCCGGAAGTGCAGTTTGTGTCCCTTGTAGGTTACGCACGGCTTCAAGAGAACGAAGACCCCTGGCTATGGGATACTGCTCCGGAGGAGGGAAACTTGCCGGCTGATTTAGCTGCGAAGCTGGTGAGTGGATTAACCCAGCATACAACAACACCAGGGAAATGTTTCTTCGCGGTATGGGATGGATGGGGTGACTTACCTGTCAGATCGATGAATCCACCGACGTTTCATCTGCCCGGACGCGATTACTTGCTATTCACAGGACCTATCTGGGCCGCTACGCAATCCTTCGGGAGCGCTTTGGGCGGGCATCAATCAGCGAATCTGTGGTGGCCAAGCGACAAGACGTGGTGCGTGAGTACGGAGATTGATTTGAACAGCACTTACGTTGGCGGCTCCAGGAAGTGCATAGCGGAGTTGTTAATGATTACTGGCCTTGAGATACTACGGGTGAAGCCAGAACATGGTATTGGAGTAGGTAGCGATAGAATTAATCCTCCACCGGTGCCATAGACGAGGGGGGTGACGGTCC
>JAVKSL010000094.1:0-9725 GCA_039583695.1 Acidimicrobiales bacterium
GGCCCCCAGCCCGCGCCCGCCCGCCCCCCGCCCGCCACTGGCCCCCAGCCCGCGCCCGCCTGCCGCCTCGACCGGTCCACCTCCGGCCCCTAAGCTTCCAGCGGAACATCCCAGGACCTACGGCCCGTCGCTTTCGTCTAGTGGGCCAGCCTTTTCTAAAGCGGGATACGTGCCGCTTTTCAATCGGGAGGCGATTGCGCAAGTGCGCGCGCCGGATAAACCGGATAAAAGTTCCACATTCCCCATCGAGGGTTACGACCAGCTTCGGGTCATCGACATCCTCGCGGCCATCAGCGATCTGGACCCCGACGAAGTCGAGACGGTTCGCCGCTACGAGGTTGCTGGAGCGTGCCGGGCACCCATACTTCGCCAGATCGAGCTATTGTCCTCATTTCGGGCCACCGTTGCGGCGGCACCTGCCAACCCAGGACCAAGCCGCCGCGGCCCGCGGCCCTGGAGCCCGAGGGACTGATTCGCTCGAGGGATGGCTGTTTACTATTGAGCCTTGTGGAGGTGGACCACCAGATCCGATGAGCCGGTCTCGGCAACCGACCAGGAAGGACCTTCACCAACGTCAACTATCGTGAGGCTGGTCGCCAGGGTCTGGTCCATCACCCACTCTCGGTGGACAGTCACTGCTATACCGACCTCAGACTCACAACCACCCGCCACCTCCAAGACCAGCTCGATCCGATCGGCAATGTGAAGCCCCGCTGCCCGACGGGCCTCGGCAACCTTGCGAACCACGTCCCGAGCCAAGCCCTCGGCCTCCAACGCGGGGGTGGTCGTGAGCTCCAGGCTTACCACGGCGTCGTTGCCCGGTAGGCCCCGGCACGCCGTGGAGTCCCGGGGCCGCAAGTCGAGCGTGAACTCCCCCCCACCAAGCACCCATTGCCCGGCAACCATCACCGACCCTTCCGACCCCACTGACCATTCCCCACGCTTGGCAGCTCTGATCACGTCCTGGGTCTCGGGCCCGAGCCGCGGACCAACCGCCGCTGGCACGATCACCAGCACCAGCTCGGCCAGCTCGGCCACGTCTTCGGCGAGAACCACCTCCTTCACGTTGGTCTCCTCGGCGATCAGGCTGACGAACGGGGCCAGCCGGGCTGCCCAGGATGCCGCCACGGTGAGGGTAGCCAGCGGAAGCCGGGTCCGCAGATGTGCGGCCTTGCGGATCGAGTGGGCGGCCGAGCAGACCTCCCGAACCCGGTCCATGTCCGCGACCAGATCCAAGTCTGCGGGCAGACAAGATAAATCCGGCCAGTCGCACAAATGCACACTGCGCCCACCGGTAAGGCCCTTCCAGACGGTCTCGCTCACCAGCGGTAGCAGGGGAGCGGCTACCCTGCAAAGCACCTCCATCACGGTGCTGAGGGTGTCGTAGGCATCAGCCTTGTCAGTGTCCCCCAGCAAGACGGCTCTCCAGAACCGGTCCCGGCTGCGCCTCACATACCAGTTGGTGAGGGCATCTAAGAATACCACAATAGCGGCGCACGCCCCCGCCGGGTCATAGGCGTCCAGCCGATCGGTCACCGACTCGACCAGAACAGCCAACTTGGCCAGGATGTAGCGATCCAGCACTCCCTGGGCGTCGGCGCGCCAGCGCCCCCGGATCCCGTCGACATTGCCGTACAGGGCCAGAAAATACCATGTGCTCCAAAGTGGCAGTATCACCTCCTTGACCGCCGCGGCGAACATCGGACGCTCAACTATCAAGTCACCACCGCGCAGCAAAGAAGAGGACAACAACGCCCACCGCATCGCGTCAGCACCCTCGACGTCGAAGACCTCGTCGATGTCAGGGAAGTTCCCCAGGTGCTTGGACATCTTGCGCCCGTCGTCGCCGAGCACGATCCCATGCGCCATACAGGTAGTAAAAGGTGGGCAGTCGAACAAAAGAGTGGAGAGCACATGAAGGGTATAGAACCATCCACGCGTCTGGCCGATGTACTCCACGATGAAATCGGCTGGAAAATGAGACTCGAAACGTTCTCGCCGCTCGAACGGGTAATGCAGCTGAGCAAATGGCATCGATCCGGATTCAAACCAGCAATCCAGCACGTCAGGGACCCTGCGCATCATGGAGGTGCCGGTGGGGTCGTTTGGATTTGACCGCACCAGCTCGTCGATGAAAGGGCGGTGCAAGTCAGCCGGGCGAACCCCGAAGTCAGCCTCAATCTCATCGAGGCTGCCATAGACGTCGATCCGGGGCCAGGCCGGGTCGTCGCTAATCCACACCGGTATTGGCGCGCCCCAGAATCGGTTACGACTTATGGACCAGTCTCGTGCCCCCTCCAGCCATTTCCCAAAAGCCCCGTCGCGCACGTGCTCGGGAATCCAGGTGATGGTCTTGTTGAGCTCGACCATGCGGTCCCGAATGGTGCTCACCTGCACGAACCACGAGGTGACGGCCTTGTAGATGAGTGGGGTATCGGTGCGCCAGCAGTGTGGGTAGGAGTGGGTGTAGGCCTCTTCGCCGACGAGGGCCCCTGCGGCTGCGAGGTCGGCAATCACCAAGGGATTGGCGTCGAACACTTGAGTCCCGGCATATGGCCCAACCTCGGCGGTGAAGCGCCCGGTATCGTCCACCGGGCACACCACGCCAATGCCCGCGGCTTCGCAGGTTCGTTGGTCGTCCTCCCCGAAGCCCGGTGCCAGATGCACTACGCCGGTGCCCTCGTCGGTGGACACAAAATTCGCGCCCAGCACAACGAACGCCCCAGGCTCTTGGGCGAAGAAGGGGAAGAGTGGCCGATATCTCCGCCCAATGAGGGTGCTCCCCTTGATGACTGCCACGGGCGTTTCCGGGAGAGACGCAGCGTATTGCTCCGCCAGCGCCCTGCTCACGACAGTCGGGTGGGGCGAGGTGTCGTACACGGCGTATTCGATCTCAGGTCCAACCGCGAGGGCCAGGTTGGACGGCAGGGTCCATGGAGTGGTGGTCCAAACCAGCAGTCTTAAGTGGGCACGGAGGGCTGGCGGAAGGGACTCAATTTCTGGGGACGCTGGCTCGAGCTCGAAACCGACGGTCACCGCGGGGTCTGTCCTTTCGCGATAGGAGTCGTCCTGGCGGGTCTCGAAGTTGGAAAGTGGGGTCTCGCATTCCCAGCAGTAGGGAAGGACCCGATAGCCCTGGTAAGCCAGACCGTGGTCATAGGCTTGCTTGAAAGCCCACATGACACTCTCCATGTAGGTGAGATCCATCGTCTTGTAGTCGTCATCGAAGTCGACCCAGCGAGCCTGGCGGGTGACGTAGTGGTGCCACTGGGCGGTGGTTCGCTGGACCAGGGAGCGGCAATAGGCGTTGAAGGCGCCCACGCCATAGGCGTTGATCGCCGCCCGCCCGGAGAGACCGAGCTCTTTCTCGGCTGCCATCTCGGCCGGTAAGCCGTGACAGTCCCAGCCGAAGCGACGCTCGACCCGACGCCCGCGCATGGTCTGGAACCTGGGGATCGCGTCTTTGACGAAGCCGGTGATGAGGCTGCCGTAGTGGGGGAGGCCGTTGGCGAACGGGGGGCCGTCGTAGAACACGTACTCGTTGGGGCCAGCTGGGCGTGCTTCGACTGAGGCCCGGAAGGTCTCGTCCTCGCTCCAGAAGTCCAAGATGGCGCTTTCGAGCGAGGGAAGGTCCGGGTTCTGGGAGACGGTCGGCCAGGGGGGCAAGCGTCCAGGGGGGTTGGGACCGGCTCCGGCGGACATGGCCCTACAGTAGGCGGGAGTGCAGACCCCTCCCGACGCCGCAATCTCAGACCCAAGCACTGCTCCCGCGGAGCGTGGGAGCTTCCTGGCTGAGCACCGCAGGTTGCTGCTGGCCGAGCGCGAGGTGTACGAGGGCCAGGCCGAGGCGCTCAAGGCCGAGGCGGACTCGTTGGCGGAGGAGATGGAGCCTGGGGACATTCAGTTCGATGAAGAGTCGGGTGAGGGTGGCACCGTGACCGTGGACCGCGAGCGGGACCTGGTGCTGTCGGCCAAGGCCAAGGATGCCGTGGAGGAGATCGACCACGCTCTGGCCAAGATCGACGCCGGGACCTATGGCTTTTGCGAGAACTGCCACAATGCGATCCCGGAGGCCCGCCTCACCGCGCTGCCGTACGCTCGGCTGTGCGTTCCGTGCAAGAGCGGGGGCTTGTCGCGGCGCTGACCGACGATCCTGTTCTCCGGGGCGCGGACGACCGGGGCGCGGACGACCGGGGCGCGGACGACCGGGGCGCGGACGACCGGGGCGCGGATGACCGGGGCGTGGACGACCGGGGCGTGGACGACCGGGGCGTGGACCAGGTGGTCCCCGCCCGCGGTTGGCGGCTCAGGGTGTTGAGCCTGGCAGTGGCCGGCGTTGTTGTGGCCGTGGACCAGGTGAGCAAATCCTTGGCGCTCAGAGACCTGAGAACCCACTCGGTGCACCTGTTCGGGAGCATCTACCTGCGGCTTCAGCTCAACACTGGGGTTGCGTTCAGCCTGTTTGCGGGGTTTGGCTCTTGGATCATCGTCGGCGCGATCGTTCTGGTGTGCATCCTTTTGGCCACGACCCATTGGGTGAGGAGCAAGGTGGGCGCGGTGGCTGTCGGGCTGGTGCTGGGCGGGGCGCTGGGCAACTTGGCCGACCGGCTGTTCAGGGACAACCACGGCGCGGTGATCGATTTCATCTACACCAGGTACTGGCCGACGTTCAACGTGGCTGACGCGTGCATAGTCGTGGGCGTTGTGATGCTGATACTGGCGAGCTGGCGCAGGCCGGCTGCCACGTGAGCCGGCCATCGTTGTTGCGCGCCGAAGTTCCGGCGGCTTTGGCGGGCGAACGGGTCGACCGGGTGGTGGCGACGCTGACGTCATTGTCGCGCTCGGGTGTGGCCGCCCTGGTGGCGGCCCACGCGGTGCGCCTTGGGGGTCAGGCGGTACGGCACGCAGCCAGGCGGGTCGCGGAGGGCGAGCTGCTCGAGGTGGAGCTTCCGCTCGCCCCGGTGAGCGTGCTCGTGGCGGACCCTTCGTTGGAAGTGGTCGTGGCATACGAGGACGATGCGGTGATAGTGGTGGACAAACCGGCTGGACTGGTTGTTCATCCGGGTGCTGGGCACCTGACCGGGACGCTGGTCCAGGGCCTGCTGGCCCGCTTTCCTGAGCTGGCCGGAGTAGGGGAGGCGTCACGGCCGGGAATCGTGCATCGCTTGGACCGGCCAACATCTGGGTTGCTCGCAGTTGCCAGGACGCCGCAGGCGTACGTCTCACTGAAAGCTCAGCTGGCGGAGCGTTCGATGAGCCGGCAATACCTCGCATTGGTGTGGGGGTCGGTGGAGGCCGAGGCTGGCGTCATCGACGCACCGATCGGACGGGCCGAGCGGGACCCTACGCGGATGGCAGTGGTGCACGGGGGACGCCATGCTCGCACCCGCTACCGGGTGCTTCAACGTTACGACAACCCGGCCCTCAGCCTCTTGGATTGCGCGCTGGAGACCGGCAGGACACACCAGATCCGGGTGCACCTGGCCGCCATTGGTCACCCTGTGGTAGGTGACGACCGCTACGGTGCGAGGCGCCGGGACTGGCCGACACTTGTGGTCATGGGACCCCTGCGGCCAGAGGCCAGCCCAGCTGGACACGTGGTGCGTCCAGGCCGGGTGTGGCTGCACGCTTCTCGCCTGTCCTTCGACCACCCCAATACCGCCGAGCGTGTTGACCTGGCCTCCCCGCTACCGCCGGAGCTGGAAGCGACCCTGCTGGGGGTTGGGGGGGACTCGGGGGGCCAACAAGGTGACAAGCTGACGCTGGGGTCGGTTGGAGCGCCGACTTAGAAGCTAGAGACGACGGGGCGCAGCGCCCACCTGCGAGAACGCTTGCCCGCCCGAACCCAAAGGAGATACTGGCCGTGGTCTGGTGGTCACGGGCAGATGAGGTGGGACTCGGGCCTGGCAGCTCGAAGCTGTCACAGTCCCGTTCCTTACCCGCGGATGTAGGTCAGAGCACGTCCACGCCCGCGGCTAGCAGCGCCTCGACGGTGCTCGCCACGTCGTCGGGCCCGGCGGCGATCGGCTGGGTGCAGGAGCGGAGGACCGTCGTGTGGTAGCCGAGGCGGAGCGCGTCGAGCGCGGTGGCTCGGACGCAGACGTCCAGGGCGAGCCCAACCACTACCAGGTCCGTCGCCCCGTGGTTGGCCAGCAGCGCATGGAGCTCGGTGGGCCGGTCCGCACCGGATTGAAGCTCCCGGCTGGTGAACCCCGAGTACCCGTCCTCGGGACCCACGCCTTTGCGGACGACCGGGCCGGCGATCTGGAGACGGGGATGGAACTGGGCTCCCCAGGTGCCGGCTACACAGTGCACCGGCCAGGGACCGCCGTGGGCCTGGAAGTGCGGGGTATGGGGGGGGTGCCAGTCTTGGGTGTAGACGACGATGGCGCCCGCCGACACGGCCGCCTGGACGAGGTTGTTGATCGGGGAGACGACGTGTTCACCGCCGGCGATGCTGAGGCTTCCGGCCGGGTCGGCGAAGTCGTTCTGGACGTCGACGACGACGAGCCCGGTATGGGCGTCGAAACCGGACGGGGTCGCGCATTCATCAGGTTCCGCCATAGGCCTCCCCTGCGGCTCGTCGAGCGGCATCGATCTCGTCGGCGAGCTGGCGCAGCCGGGATGATACGACCATGGGGTGCGGCGCCGGCGCTGTCAGGTGCTTCACCTGGCGAGGCAGCTCGGCCCACTGCTGCTCGAAGTGCTGAGCCGACTCCGCCAAGCTGCGCTGCCCGCCACCGGTTCTAACGCCGTGGCGCATCACTGTCTCAAGCAGCGGCTGGCATCGAGGGCCGGGTGGCGCCTCACCGGCCAGGGTGAGGGTGTCTTGTGACCAGTCCGGATTGCGCCAGACCTGCTTGTCGCCTGGCCAGGTGGCCTTGTCGGTGGAGGTCTTGCGCACCGCCTTGCCCCCCACCGCGACCAGCTTGTACACCGTGTCCAGGCTCGGCGCGTCGGCGGAGACGCCCAGGGAGCTGCCGACGCCGAACCCGTCGATCGGCGCCTCGGCCACCCGGACGAGATGGTCGATCTGGTGCTCGTCGAGACCGCCGCTGGCGAAGATCTGCACCTCGTTTAGCCCCTGTGCATCGAGAAGGCGGCGGGCTTCCACGGCGAGGGACCCCAAATCGCCCGAGTCGAGGCGGATGCCCCCAATGCCAGTGCCGCGGCGGCTGCAGTCAGCTGCCACGGCAACCGCAGCCTGGATGCCCTGGTGGCTGTCGTAGGTGTCGACCAGGAGCACGGCGCTCCGGCCGTAGGCGCGGGCAAAGGCGGCCATGGCCTCTGGTTCGCTGGCGTGTGCCTGGATGTAGGAATGGGCCATGGTGCCGCTGGGCGCCAGGTCGTAGCGCAGCGCGCCGGCGACGTTGCTGGTGGCGGCCAGGCCCACCAGCTTGGCCACCCGTGCGAGCTTCATCGCTGCGTCGACGCCGTGGCAGCGGCGAAGCGCGAAGTCGATCACCGGCCGGCCGCCGGCAGCGTGGCGGAGCCTGGCGGCCTTGGTCGCCAGAGTGGACTGCAAGAAGACCTGGTTGAGGAGGTAGCTTTCGGCAAGCTGGCCTGTGGCGAGGGGTGCGTCGACCTCCAGGATTGGCTCGCCAGCGAACACGATGGTCCCTTCGGCGACGGCTCTGACCGACCCGGAGAAGCGCAGCCCGGCCAGCCAGTCGAGGAAGGCGTCGTCGAACAGTCCGAGCCGGCTGACGGCGCCGAGCTCGTCTGGGCCGAAGCGGAGCTGTTCGAGCCAGCCGAGCGCGTCATCGAGGCCGGCGGCGACGATGAAGCCCCGGGTCGCAGGCAGGGCTCGGACGAAGAGGCTGAAGGTGGCCGGCTCCTGGTCGATGCCTTCGCGTTGGTATGCGTCGGCCATGGTCAGCTCGTAGAGGTCGACGAGCAACGCCGGAGCGACACTTTCGATCATCTCAATCCGGCGGCGGTGCTCTCGTGGAAAGGGACAGGACTGTCGCTGTCGAGGTGGCGCCGCAGCACCTCGGCATCGCAGGTGGGGCAAAGATAGATGGTGCGCAGGGAGCCCCTTGATAGCCGCCGGAACGTTGTCCAGCGAGCCGTCGTCGCGACCGCAGGCGGGGCATAACACATCTTGACTCATGGTACGGCTCACGCCGATCCTCCACCTCCTTCGATGCCCCGAGTATCAGCGTCGGGGGGCGCTCGTGGGGCTTGCCCCCCGAGTGTCGTTGGACAGGCGCATCAGGATTCCCACCAGGATGTAGTTGGCCACCAACGAGGATCCGCCGTAGGCTACGAACGGGAGCGTCACGCCGGTGAGCGGCAGGAGTCGGGTGATGCCGGCGACGATGATGAGCGCTTGGAGAGCGAGCACACTCGTCAGGCCTGCGGCCAGCAGCTTGGTGAAATCGCCGCGGCTGCGCAAGGCGATGCGCAGGCCGGCGCCGACCATGACCACGAATGCCACCAGCAGGGCGGCGACGCCGATCAAGCCCAGCTCCTCCCCAAAGGCAGTGAAGATCATGTCGGTGGCCACCACGGGGACCAGTCCTGGCTGTCCGAGCCCGAGTCCCGAGCCGGTGATGCCGCCACTGCCAAGAGCGAACTCGCCTTGGACCAGCTGGTAGCCGGAGGTGGCGGCATGGGCGAAGGGGTGAAGCCAGACAGTGATGCGCTCGCCCGCCTGGGTGAACAGATGGACTCCGATGAAGGCTGCCAGGACGAACAAGAAGACGCCGATCAGGATGTACAGCGCCTTCCCGGTGGCGAGCCAGAGCATGATCAAGAAGAGCATGAACACGATGAGGGCAAAGCCGATGTCGTTCTCGGCGGCGATGATGAGCACTGCGAAGCCAAAGGCCACCAGCAGCGGGCCGAATGGTCGGGGATCGGGGAGCAGGTGGTTGCCCACCCTCACCGTCGGGCTGGCCAGAAGCTCGCGCTTCTCGGCGAGGTAGGAGGCAAAGAAGATGACCAGGGCAAGCTCGGCCACCTCCACCGGCTGGATGTGGAGGGGTCCAAGATACAGCCACAACCGGGATCCGTTGATGTCCCTGCCCACAACTGGGAGCAGCGGGGAGATCAGCAGGGCAATGCCAGCCAGACCCATCAGGTAGCGATACCTGCCCAGGTCGCTGCCCCGGCGAACTACCGCCAGGGTGGCGATGTACAGCGCGACACCGATGGCGGTCCAAGCAGCCTGGAGCGCGGCCAGATGAGCATTCCCATTGGCCGCGGCGACCGAGGGGATCGAGTCGAGCCGGGCGATCATCACCCAGCCGAGTCCGTTGAGCAGGGCGACGATCGGCAAGATGACCGGGTCAGCCTCGCGGGCCAGCCACCGGTTGGCAAGATGCGCCGCCAGGGACAGCCCGATCACCATCGCCAGAAAGGCGCCTATGCCGGCAGGGATGTATCCACGCCCACCAAGGGCCGCGGAGCCCGTGCCCAGGGAGGCGAGGATGTACGCCACAACTACAACCACCCAGCTCATGGCCAGCAGGCCCAGCTCGGTGTTGCGTCGCGACCAGGGGGCTCGGGTCACGGCGACCGACCCCGCGCCCCGCTGGGTCATCCCTTCCCGATTTTTCACAGTGGCGTTCATAGTTGTTCGCGCGGTGCACCCCGGCCCGATCCTTCGGCCACGATAGCGTGGAGCCCATGGCAATAGAGCTGGCGCCCGACGTGCCCCCCCCGCCCGACGTGCCCCCCGCCCAGCCTCGGGCAGCCGCCGAAGCCGCCCCAGGCGGCGC
>JAVKSL010000095.1:0-9519 GCA_039583695.1 Acidimicrobiales bacterium
CCGACGAGCAGAAACGACCGTTCCCCGGCCATCTTCCGCAGGGCCTCCATGGCTCCCACGACCTGGTTGACCTCGCCCGCTTTGCCGTCGAAGGCCCGGTGGAACACCGGGATCCCGCCGTCGCCGGCCACGGCCAGGCCGGTCTGGACCTGTTTGCGGTCCACCCGGCGGTCCTTCGGTTTCCCATACGACGGCAGCACGAACCCGGCTTCGGGGGCCGGGTAGTCACCGACCAGGCTGATCGAGGTCATGTCCCAATGCAGTCGGGACACATCGATCCCGAAGTCGGCGATCGCTCGCGCGCCGACCGACCCGACGATCTCATCGAGATGGGGAGCGAGAGCATCGAGGGCACGGCCGATCCGGTCGTCGTTGAGCGACCCGGCATCGATACCCAAAACCTCCGTCGCCGCCCACTCCCTCGCCCAGTCCTCCACCCGCAACAGCGGAGCCGGCGAGGTCAAACGGTTGGCGACCAGGGCTTCGATCACCTGGCCATGGGTCAGGATCGCCACATCACGCACCGGGCAGAGCCTGTCGACGATCCCAGCGATGTCCAATCTCCGGGAAAACTCCGCGACCACCGGCAACGACCCCAGCGTCTTCTCGACACTCGCAGGCCCATAATCCCATCCATGTTCTCTACGCACATGGCCACGAGGGCAACGGCGTCTGCTTTGAACTCGGCTGAGTACTTCCGGTTGGTGCGTGACATGGACACATCCTTCCCCAGCTGGTGCTGGCTCGGGGTGTCCGGTCCGTGGGGGGAGGTCTATATGCCTCTCGGACAGGGTCGTGGCCCTGGAGGTGACCAGGGCGGTGGTGCCTGAGGTGCGCGCCCAAGAGGCAGCCCGCAATAGAGCTTCCTGGGAAGCGCCAGGGCTCACGAACACCTGGGTGCTGCTGGTCTCTGCTGCCCGCAGCGGGAGCCGGGGAGCCCACATCGACACCATCGCCGAGAGAACTCCTTCTCTCACCGTGACCGTTCATCGGCGAGTGACCCGGATTTGTTCGGGTACCGGGAGCCGGTTGGGCGCCTCGTCGGTCCACCATGCGAACTCAAGGCCATCGAGGTAGCCATCCTTTAGCCAGACGAGAAGCTCGCCTACAGCCTCCCCCGCCGTGTCGGTAACGGTTGCCGACATCGGAGCCGGACCGTCCGCGAAGGCAGACGCCGGGCTTGGCTCAGTGATCCGAAGATCCAGCATCGTGATTGGTCCACCAACCACGGTCATGTGCGCCACCTGCTGAAGGATCTCGTCGCTACCCGGGAAGTCCAGCTGGCGCAAAATCCAGTCCAATAGTTCCCGGACCTGCGGGGTGAGCAGGTCGGTGTTATGAGGAACTGTCATGGCGTGAACTCCGTAGCGATTTTCGTGACTCCATCCACAACTGCTCCGCGAACAATGACCTTCTGGCCTCCGACAACGATCTGCTCCTCGAACGTGCCGCTCGCCGGCGTCAGCCCCTTGAGGCCGGTCAGGAACTGATGGACTACCGCTTCGCGACTCCCGAACTGCTGGACAAGGGGATCGAAATTGTGCTTGTCGGCGAAGATGTGATCGAGCTTGTTCGCCTGTGTTGCGTAGTCATAGGCCCCTTGATCCGCTGCACTTGCCCCTTCTGCGCCCTCTGCCACTCCCTCGGCCGCCTCCTCAGCGATCAGTGCTCCAGCAGCCTCGTCAGAGGCCCCGCCGGTGAACGCCGTGAGCGCCACACCAGCGGCACCGATAAGGATGGCCTTCCAGTGATGGCGAAAGAAGCGGGCCGGACAGATCCCAAAGAAACACTCCCCACTGGGATCGGCGATGTTGAGCGGGTCGTCGGTGGCATAGCTGTAGCCGGGGCTGGCCCCGGACGGGTCAAGCTGGGTCCAGTCCTCATAGGCCGGGTCGTAGTAGCGGGCGCCAAAGTGATACAGGTGATACAGGTAGGACTGGGAGTCGAAGAAGCCTCCGGCGTAGCCGAAGGGTTGGCCGACCGTCCCCGAGGCGGAGATCAGGTTCCCATAGGGGTCATAGCCGCAGGAGGTGACCTGCGCCCCGGCGCTGTTGGTGAGGGCAACCACCGAGCCCTGATAGTTGGTGACGTAGTAGTAGCTCTGGCCGTCGATGCGCATGGAGACCAGCGCTCCACCTGGTGTCCGGGTGAAGTATGCCGTCACCCCACCCTCACTCACCGATCCCGCTGAGCCCAACAGGTCGTTCACCAGGCTCGTCGGCCCGTCCTGGGTGAGGTGGTCCTGGCCGGCACTGGCGTAGCCGAGCGGGTAGGCCTGCCCACCGGGCGGAGTTGCGCCGGTGGTCTGGCTCTGGACGTTGTATGCCAGCGCCAAGCCGTTGGGGGCCGTCGTCTCGTTTCCGTCAGCGTCGTAGACGGTGCCGGGGTCGGTGAGCTCGTCGGCCGCGTTGTAGGTGTGGTTCACGGTGACGGCACCTCCGTCGGAGGACACCGAGGTGGCGTTCCCATCGGGGTCGTAGCCGTAGAGGTAATCGGGTCCTCCCCCGCTCACCTGCGCGGCGGTAAGCCGGTCGAGGGCATCATAGCCGTAGGTGGTTGTCACCCCCGTGAGGCTGTTGGTGGCCGAGCTGATAAGCGAGGTGGCTGTGTCCCCAGAGCCGGTGTAGGCGTAGGATTGATCGAAGATCTTGGTCCCGCCCGGCAGCTCGGCAATCTGGGAGCCGAGGCGCCCGGTGTCGTCGTAGCTATACGATTGGGTCATCCCGTTCGGATAGCTGGCTTGAACCAGGGCGCCGTCGTTGTTGTAGGCGAAGGTGGTGCATCCCGAGGCTGACGAGCCGCAGTTTCCGCCTGGCTCGGTAACCCCCGTCAGGTTGCCTGCCGGGTCATAGGAGTAGCCGAGCGTGCCGCCAGCGTCGGTGAAGCTGGTCACCTCGCCTGCTGGGTCATACCCCAGAGACGAGGTGTGCCCATCGGGCGTCGTCTCTGAGGTCACCCGGCCCAGCGCATCGTAGGTATAGGTGGTGGTCCCCGAGGGGCCGGCGTCGGAGAGCAGGTTCCCATCGGCGTCGTAGGTGTAGGTATCCGCGCTGCCGTCCGAATAGGTGGCCTTGGTGACCTCGTCGTCGCCGTTGTAGGTATAGGTGGTGGTCTGACCCTTGCCGTCGGTGACCGACACGACCCGGCCCAGGGAGTCATAGGTGGCGCTGGCGACGCCGAGGGGACTGGGGGCGGCGACCGAGGTCAGGTTGCCAAGGGAGTCATAGCCATAGGTGGTGGTCGCTCCGTTGGGGTCGGTCGAGTTGCACGCCTCGCCCGGGCGGGCCCCGCAGGCCGCATTGCTGCCCTGGACGCCGATTGTCGAAGTATGTCCGGTTGGGTCTTTGACTGCGGTCAAATTCCCGTTGGCGTCATAGGTAAAGGTGGTGGTGTTGCCCTGGGCGTCGGTGGCAGCGCTCGGCAGGTAGTGATTCAGCCCACCGTAGACGTAGCTGGTGACCACAGGTTTGGCACCAGCAGAAGGTGCCGGTGAGGTGGTGGAGATCAAGTTGTCGTTGGCGTCGTAGGTGAAGCTGGTTGTATTCGCCGACGTCATCGAGTCGGTGAGCCCGGTGACGTTTGAATCGGCGTCCCAGGTGGAGCTGGTTTGATTGCCGTTTGCGTCCACCGTCATTGTGGGACGCTCGGCTGTGTCGTTGTAGTAGGTGGTGGGGTGCCCATTGGGGTCGGTGACCACGGTGCGGGCCTGGTCGTTTGAGCGGGGGCAGGACGGAGAGCCCGCCGGGTAGTAAGAGAATGTCGTGGTGGCCGCCAGCGGGCTGGCGGCGCCGTCGGTCACCGAAGCGACCCGGTCGGGGGCCGAAGCATAGGCAATGGTGGTCACATGGCCGTCGGGGTCGGTTAGCTGATCCAGCTGGCCTGAGCCGTCATAGCCGTAGGACCAATGGTTGGCCGCCCCGTCGGTGAAGCTGGTCAGCTGGCGCGCTGCGTTGTAGCCGTAGGACTCGCTCCGACCGGTGGGGTCGGTTATAGAGGTGATCAGACCAGACGAGTAACTGAGGGTGATTACCCGGCCCTGGGTGTCGGTGATCGAAGCGACCGTGCCGTTGGTGTTGTAGGCGAAGCTGATCGAGTTACCGTTGTTGTCGGCCTCGGAGCTGATCTGGCCGGAGGCGCTGAAGTAGGTCCTGTCGCCTGTTGGGCCATCTGTGAGGGTGTAGACACCGGTCGCGCTGTTCTTCGTCAGGGCCTGTTGGGAGTCGGGGGGAGCCACAAACGCCCCACCTGCCTGGGTCGCAAAGGCTTCGCTGGAGCCGTCGGCAGAGTCGATGAGCACCGAGCCACTGGGCTCGGGCACCAAGGCCACGTCCGGGCCGAGGTCGGAGCTCTGCCCGGCGCCGAAGGCCCCTGAACGCCCCGAGGCCGAGTTGTAGGTGCGGGTGATGGCGAGTGGCAGGCCAACCTCGGCGATTGACAAGTCGGTGGAGGACAACATGGCGTTGCCGTTGGCCAGGTTGACGCCCAGGTCCTGGGCGTCCCCGAGGGCCCCCGATTCGATCGGGTAGGGTCCAGCAGCGCCCAGGGCCGCCGGGACCGTGGCGGCGGTGCTGGCCATGTCGCTGATGCCCCCGAATGCCGTTTGGGCCTGCACCCAAAAGGTGTAGTCAACCCCGTTGGTGAGCCCGTCGAGGACGGTCGAGGTACAGGGGTTGTCATTGAGGCACGACACCGGGATTTGCACGGTGGCAGCGTCGGTGTCGCCAGGGACGAAGGCAGTGACCAGATAGTCGCCGATTCCCGGGCAGGACCCGCCCTGCTCGCAGGCGCCGCCGTCAGAAGGCGATGCGCTCCAGGTAAGCGCGGTGGAACCGCTGGCGGGGGTGGCGACGACATTGGTGGGAGCCGAAGGAGGCACCACGTAGGTGACCTCGAGGGTGGGCGCGAAGCCGGCACCCTCCTCGGCAGAGTAAAAGTCCCTAAAGCTGGCCGGGTGCATACTCATCGCCCCCGCTGGCGCCATAGGCCCGCAGCTCCAAGCCGTCGTTGGCGATGGTGCCGGAAAAGTCGGTGTTGACCCAGGCGTTGACCAGGCTGGTCAGGTTTATCGAGGAGTAGGCCCCAGTGCCCGAAAGGGCCTGGTCGGACTCATAGATACCGGCCGTGCTGGGCTGGTTGGCCCAGTCCGTCGAGGCTGAGGGCGCCTGGGCCAGGGCGTAGACGTTATAAGGGTACGAGGTCGAGCCCTGGGCGTAGGCATAGAGGTTGAGGGTGGCGTTGGTGACCACGTGGTTGTCGCCGGTGATCGACGCCAGGTTGAAGTCCAAGATGGCCCGGCTGCGCGAGTACTGGGAAGGGTTGTAGGCATAAGGAGCGAGGGGATCGGCACAGGCCTCGTGGTCGATGCCCGGAGAGCCGACTCGCAGCTGGGTCTGGGTGGAATAGGCTCCGGTGCAGTTGTCGGAGTTGACGTAGTCGTCGTATCCCCCCGAGGCGGCCGTGGTGGTGGAATACACCGGGTCGATGCTGATGGGAAAGTCCACCGGACCGTTGGCCACGCTGGCGGTGATCGAGCCATTGGCATTGCGAGTGAAGCTGGTGGTCGCGCTCTTTGGCGGCAAGGCCGTGGCGGCAGCCGGAGGGCCGGGATTCGGTTTGGTGCCAGACGCCAGGACACTGGCGGCAACCTTGGCGCCGTCGCCGAGGGCTGCCCCGATGATGGGAGAATCCGGCGCCGGGCGATCTGTCGGAGTGATCTGCGAGGCAGCCTTGGCCCCTAGGTTGGCCGCCGCGGCGCTGGGATGGGACTGGCTGACTCCGGGAGTGGACTGAGGGAGCGCGCCGCCGAGCAGGGAAGAGCTGATGCCGGCGGACAGCGTCGTGGCGGCGGTCGAACGCGACGCAGCTAAGGGGTCCTTGGATGTAGGATTGCCCTCGGTCGTGACAACCGCCAGTGATGCGACCAGGGATGCTGCCAGTACACCAGCAACCGCCTTGGCCCAAAGCTGCACCCGGCGCGGCCCGCCCGGCCACCTACCCGAACCACCCACCTGACGAGCCATGACCCCTCCTGCGTAGAAGCCGCCCCCCTACTGGATATTGCACAATACGGTGAGATGCGACCGGTGTCAAGCGGGCGGCACAGCCGGGGTGGAGCGGTGCACCTAAAACCGGGGACCCTCACCGGCACGCTCCGTCGCCACCGACGCCATCGGCCCGACAGGTGACGTGTCCCCAGCCGAGCAGGCTCAGCGCACAGTAAATGAGCGCCATGGGAACCTACGTGGCCTCGATGGTGCTTGCTCCGACACCAGATCGCCCCAGCGGTCACGGGCACCCCGAAGCGGGCGAGCAAGGCTTCACACCGGCGAAAGCTCAACCCGAGGCCGTAGTGCAAGAAGGCGCCGAGAGCCTTGGCCTTCGGGCCTACCTGGGAGCCCGCCGCCCCGAGGGCATCGGAGCACTGCTCAACGTGGCGTCCCTGCACCCGGGCCTTGTCATTACAGCGTCCGACCCCGACCTTGAACACGGTGGTGATGGGGCCCATGTCGGGAAGCTCTACCTGCCACTGCAGCTCGTCACGTTCGTGGGTGATGGTGCCCCCACAGTGAGGACAACGACCCCGGCAGTGCGGCGTCGAGCTCGCGATCGGGGGGCCCGGCGGGTGCCATGCGATGCCCGTGACGACCATGGGCGTCTCCGGGCTTGCGTCCCGCACGAGCCGGGGCGGACTTCGGGTCACCCTTGGAGAACGGCGCTGCCTGGCGTTTTGTCCCTCGACGGGTGCCCTCCAAGGCCTTCTCCAGCTCGGCGATCCGCTGGCGCTGGTCCACCAGCTCCTGGCCCTTTCGGGGGCTCCTCGCTAGATCCTATGGACAGCCCCCGGGCTCCTGTGGCACACTTTAGCTGATCCGGCCTAGGCGGGAGGGCGCCTTGAAAGGGGATGAGTCGGTGCAGGATCGAGAGCTGTTCGAACTATTCGGAATGGCCTTGGGATTGCCGGCACCGTGGCGGGTGGGCTCGGTCTGCTTCGATAAGGATGGCGGAGAGCTCCAGATCGGTCTTGAGTTCCCCCGTGGTTCACGCTTCGCCTGCCCCGAGGCTGGTTGTGCCAACTCGGATTGCTCGGTGCATGACACCTTGGAGAAGCGGTGGCCCTACGTGCCAAAATGGGGGGTGCCGGGAGCGGCCCGGCAGATCACTGGAGGGCGAGAGGAGGAAGAGCACGTGATATCGACCACCAACGAACTGGCCGTGGAGACCCCGACGAAGGATCGCCGGTCGTGGCCGGCTGAGTACAAGCTTCGGATCCTGGCCGAGATGGATCAAGCGGCAGCGAGCGGCGAGCGGGGCCAAGTCGGAGAGATCTGCCGGCGTGAAGGCCTGTACTCCTCGCTGATCAGCACCTGGCGTGACCAGCGCGACGCGGGCGCCCTGGAAGGACTGCGAGAGCACAAGCCAGGCCCCAAGGCCGACCCGGCACGCTCAGAGCTTGGCCGCCTACGAGCCGACAACGCCCGTCTCAGCGAGCGCCTGGCCACAGCCGAGGAACTCATCGATGTCCAGGGAAAAGCCTTCGCGCTCTTGCGGGAGCTTGCCCCCAAGAGCGCGAAGCCGAGCGGGACGCCCTCGTGAGCGCCCAGATCCAAGCCTGGGCGCCCCGAATCGGCCTGGAACGGGCCTGTGTGGCCTTCGGAGTCTCACCCCGAAGCTGGCGTGACCGCCGCCAGTGCGCAGCCGGGCGCCCACGCCAGCGTCCCTCACGGGCGACTGGGCTGGCCCGCCAGGCTCATCCAGCCCGGATCCCGAACGACGAGCGAGCGTCCATCCGTGAGCTGTTGTGCTCGGAGCGCTTCTGTGACCTCGCTCCGGCCCAGGTCTATGCCGCCCTACTTGACGAGGGAATCTATCGCTGCTCGATCCGCCAGATGTACCGCATCTTGCATGAGGCTGGCCTGGTTCGAGAGCGCCGGCCCGGTCATGCCCGCAAGAACCACACCAAGCCGGTGGTGTCAGCCACCAGGCCCAACCAGGTATGGACTTGGGACATCAGCCGGCTGGCCGGTCCGAGCATGCGAACCTGGTTCTACCTCTACGTCGTGATCGACATCTTCTCCCGGTCCATCGTAGCCTGGTCGCTAGATACGGTGGAATCCGACAAGGTTGCCCGGCGCATGATCCGAGCAGCGACCAAGCGCCAATGCATCGACCCCAACTCGCTGACCTTGCACTCCGACCGAGGTGCGCAGATGACGTCCAACTCCATGGCTGAGCTGCTCGAAGAGCTGGGTGTGACCCGGAGTCTGTCCCGGCCCCGGGTCTCCAACGACAACCCCTACTCGGAGTCCAACTTCAAGACCGCCAAGTACCGACCCGAGTACCCCAAACGCTTCGCCAGCTTGGCCGAGACCCGCAGCTGGGCCCGCAAGTTCGTGCATTGGTACAATCATGTCCACTACCACTCGGCCATCGGGCTTCTTCACCCCGCCGAGGTGCATGCCGGCAACGCAGGCGCCATCCGCACCGCTCGCCAGGCCGTCCTCGATGCCGCCTACAAGGCGCATCCCGAACGCTTCCTCAACAAGGCACCCACCGCCCCCGACATCCCCGTGACGGCTTGGATCAACAAGCCGACCGTCCAAACCGAGCTCAACTAGAACACCCAAGCTCACCATGACACGTCCAGCTTGGTTGGGCGACCATGTGCCGGTTCGGTCTGGGCAACCGGGCCGCCGCGCAGCGAAGGCCCGGTTACCAAGGGGGTCCGGGGGGCTGGCCCCCCGGAGGTAGCCGCCACAGAACTTAGCTTGAATAATCGGCAGCAACCCCTTGACACGTTCCGTGGCGGCATCTGGACTTCTTCGAACATCGAGCGTTCTTGGTTGCTCGGGTGCCCCGAGTCAGATGCGCCACCCATGGGGTGCATCTGGTCGAGGTCGCCTGGGCTCGTCCGGGATCGGGCTTCAGCCTTCTCATGGAGATGGCGTAGGGCTGGTGTGTTGGGGGTGGGGCCAGATCAAACCATCAAAACGGCCTCAAGTGGGGCCAAGTCAGGCCATCATTCCCACTCATCTGCATGCTGGGTGGCTATTTGGTGTGGCACCTACGCAGGACACTTGCTCCGCTCACCTTCACCGACGAGGAATCACCCGAGCACGCCAATCCCGTTGGCCCGGCGAAGCGCTCATCGGGCGCTGCCGCCAAGGTGGCCACAAAGGCCAATAGCGACGGGGCCGAGGTCCGAGGGTTTCGAGGGCTGCTGGAGCACTTGGGCACCCTGACGCGCAACACTATGTCGCTCACGACGGCGACCACCGACACCTTCGAGCTGCTGTCCACCCCCACCCCGACCCAGCGCCGGGCGTTCGAGCTGCTCGGTGCCCCGGCGCCTCTGCGCCTCATGTAGCCAGAACAATCCCCAGGCTCGGAGCGTTCTGGCAGGTGAGGGTGGGTCTACCTACCCAAGCCCACGTAACTTCGGCCTAGTGAATCGGCCTGGGTTTGACGGAGACTCGTCCGCTTCGATGTCTCAAGCCGCGTCGGCCTGAGGATTCTCATCGT
>JAVKSL010000096.1:0-8752 GCA_039583695.1 Acidimicrobiales bacterium
AACGCTCTGCCCTGGGGCTGCTCGACCGCATGGCCGCGGTGGGGACATGACGGTCTCCATTGTCACCCTGGTGGCCCTGGGCGAGATCGCGGCCGCAGCGGTCGCAGGCTGGCTCGGCATGCGTTGGCTAGCCGCAGCCCACATCGCCAAGGAAGTTGACGAGCCCATAGCCGCGGCGATCGAGCTGGCCGAGGTCGACCTGCTGCCCGTCCTACTGCCCCCCGCCTCATGGCTGGAAGAAGCCCGCTGGCGGGAGTGGATGTCTTGACCCGCACCTTGACGCACCTCAGTTCGATCACAGCCTGGGCTGGACTCAAGATCCTCGCCTGCAACTGCGGGTGGTGGCTCCCCGGCTGGCCGTGTGATCCCGTGGTGGACGAGGACTGGAGCGCCTTCGACCTCCTGGCCGAGCACAGGCTGGTGTGCGTGGGTGCTGCGGTGGTCTCACCTGTCGAACTTTGCTCCCCATCTCTCGACGCTGCGACCACCGGAGCGGCTGTGCCGTCCGGGCCTAGTCCACAACCTCCGGAGGAAGGGCTGCCTGACTCGCGGGTACTTGCCCGCCAAGGCGCCCGGCTGGTCGGCTCGGCCGCTCAAACATGTAGTACCCGCCGGGGAGCTGCCCCGGCGGGCAAGTTGGGCACGGGCATCGACCTCGCGCCCGGAAGGGAGTCTAGATGAGTGACATGGAGATGTACGTGGCTGCTCCGCCGACCCCGCTCACCGACGGCGAGTGGGCGATGCTGGAGCGCAAGGCCAAGCTGCTCGCCGCCTCGAGTCTGGTGCCCTCGCAGCTCAAGGGCAAGCCGGAGGATGTGCTGGCGATAGCACTGAGTGCTCGCGATCTGGGCATGGACCTGACTCTCACCACCATGAGCCAGTTCTACATCATCGACGGAAGGGTCTCACCGTCAGCGCAGCTGCTAGTCGCGCTGGCGATGCAGCACGGCCACGAGACGTGGTGGGTGGAGAGCGACGAGTCCCGGGCCACCATCGCCATCAGGCGAGCCCACTCCGCCCGTGTACAGACGTTCAGCTGGACGATCGAGATGGCCGCGCACGCAGGCCTGCTGGACGAGTGGGTCGAGAAATGGAACACGACCGACTCGGGGAAGAAGTACAAGGCCTCCTACACCATCGGGTCAACCCCGGAGCCTCCGGCGTGGGCCAAGCCGCTGATAGCGAGCGGCGATATCCGCACCCGAGACAACTGGCGTCGCTACCCGGCCGACATGCTGATGGCAAGGGCGGCCGCAAAGGCCGTGCGCCACGTCTGTCCCGAGGTCACACTCGGCCTGGCGAATCTTGCGTGGCCCGACGATGAGGCTAAGCCACTAGCCCCAGACGAGGAGGGCGCAGCGCTTAGCGAAACGCCGCGCTCCGCATCGCTGGAGACCGATCCACTTACCCCGTCGCCGCAGCCGCTCGTGGACCAGGAGTGGGTGAACCGGCTGGCCCACGGCGTGACCAAGCTGGCCGTGGAGCACGGCTGGGACTCGGACGACCTGCGCCACGCCATCGTGGACTACGCCACCGACGGGCGCACCCGTTCTTCGCGCGAGGTGCTCCAGGGCGACGAGACGCTCGCGGTCGCACACACCTTCGCGGCAGTCCGTGACGGCGAGCTGAGCCTAGAGAACACGCCTGACGGCCCGGAGCTGGTGGTGGTGGCCGGAGAGGCGGTGCGGGATGGCTGAGGCGGACTGGATGGTCGAGCGCATCGCTGACCTCGAGCGTGTGGGCGAGCGCATACAGAGTATGTACCTGCTTGAGCAGGTGTGCTGATGCTGAGCGCTGAGGGGCAGGCGAGCATCGACGCCCGCAAGGCTCGGGACGCGTGGCGCTGGGATGGCGACGCACCCAAGCCGACGCCGGGCGCCCGCAACATCGGCACCGTGGGACTGATCGGCGTTGGCGTATTCATCTGGTGCAAGGACCGGGCAACCGTAGACGGTCAGGTCGGTGGGCTGGTGGTGGACGAGTGGCGCGCGGTGGACCCCGAGACGGGCGAGTTGGGCGAGCGCCAGTTCCTTGCTGTGGAGTCCTGGCGCTCGAAGCTGCGCTGGCGTCGCATCGGTGTGGATGAGGTGGACCCCGACCAGATCGGCGCGCCCGACCCTGCCGCGCTGCGGCGCATGGCGAGAGCCATCTGGGGCGAACTCGCCGCGGAGAGGGGCCAGTTCGACTCCCGCTCGATCTACCACGGCGTCATGGCGATGCGCCTGGTCGATGCCGTGATGGGCGGGGCCGTGCGGGCAGTTCAAGACGAGTGGAGCGTCGCCAGCTGGCGGCTAATGACAGGAGAGTGAGGAATCGTGCAACTACGGACGAGAGACTACTTCGCCCAGTGTGGGGCGCCCAGTCCGTTGGGGAGCGCTGGGCCGTCATGACCCGCTTTGCCGACGACCGCGACGACGACTATGACGTACTGGATTGGGGCCGCTGGGAGCGGAACTCCAGGGTGTGCGTTGAGGGCAAGCGCGGTCAGACAGCCTTGGCTGAGCTGGAGGCGGCGCTAGTGGCGCTGCCACGCAAGGTGCTCATCAAGGGGGCGCTGGCGGACGACCGGGGCGATATGTGCGCTGTCGGTGTCCTGGTGGCACATCATAGGACGGCGGCAGGCGACGAGCGCTCCGAGGTGGTTCGCCAGATGGCGGACCGAGCCGCCAAGTACAACGCAGACGACGACCAAACAGAGGAAACGATAGCTGCCGGGCGAGCAATAGGACTGACCGCCACGTTGAGCTGGGTTCTCTCGTTACTTAACGACCTCGACCACGGGGCTGCGACTCCCGAGCAGCGTTATGACGCGGTGCTCCGCTGGGTGCGACGCAAGAGGGACATCTTTTGAGCGAGGCCCGGAGCTGGCAGAGCCTGGGAATGATCATCCAAGCCGAGGAGGAGCGCCACCCGTCACGTGAGCCGGGCGGGCTCGCTGCGGTTTGCGGGACGGGCGCTGCGTCGGTGCCTGACGCCATTATCTGCATGGGGCAGCGCCAGCCCGTCATCTGCGGGATCGACCCCGGCGGGCGTCAGACCGGCGTCGTGTGGGTCTGTGAGGGGCAGCTGGAGTACCACAACGTCTACGAGCGCGGCCCAGGAGAGGACGACGCCGCCTACATCGACCGCTTCCCCTGGGCGGCCGGCCCGATTCCGGACCTCATCTGCGTCGAGGACGTGCGGGCGCCGGTGGGCCAGATGGGCCAGATAAGCCTCGACGGCCTGCTGCGCACCGCCGTCACGCTCGGCGCCGTCCTGGCCTACGCGGCTAGCGGAGGTGTCCCGGTGGTCGTCGTGCCGCCAGGCGCCCACGGTAGCGGGCCTGTCACGGCGTACCCGGTCGAGTTGCGTCCGACGCGGGGATCCGGTGCCGGGCACGACCGTTTGCGTCACTGCCGTAGCGCGTGGGACTTGGCCATTGCCGGCGAGCGGCTGAGCAAGCTACGAGAGAGGTGAGCGAGTGAGCAACGTCGTCTACCTAGCAGGGCGCTATACCCGTCGTGAGGAGCTGTGCGGCTACCGGGCCGATCTGGCCGACCGTGGGTGGTCGGTGCCCGCAGCCTGGCTGGAGGGCACCCACCAGGTGCATGGCGTGGAGGCTGCCAGGGCGGTCGAGGCGGGGGGCCCGGTGCCGAGTGAGCAGGCCGTGGCCTTCGCCCTGGACGACCAGGCGGACGTGACCGCAGCCGATGTGGTGGTCGCCTTTACCGAGGAGCCACGCCAGTCGAACAGCAGAGGCGGCCGGCATGTGGAGCTAGGCCTGGCGCTCGAACGGCGGAGACGGACGGCGCGCCCGTTCATCTACGTCGTGGGACCGCTTGAGAACGTGTTCTGCGCCCTGGCGGACCGGGCGTTTTATGACTGGCCGGCGTTCCTGGAGTGGCTGGACGACACTGGGAGCTGGCTGGGGGATTCGACATGAGCTGGGATGCGACCCTGACCTGCGACGGGTGGGAGCCTCCCGAAACACGCACTGTGGGAAGTGGTCGAACGTGCTGACCGCTGACGGACGCCGTCCCGACAGTCCCAGGGGCGCCTACCGCATGGTCGGCAGCTGCGGCAACTGTCTGACTCGCTCGATTGTGTGTCTTTTCACCCAGACGTACCAGACGAAGCCCCTCCGGTGTCCTGTCTGTGACTGCTGTGATGTGCGGGCCGAGCGCCAACCGACGAAGGCCGAGCTGGCGAAGATGGAACCCCTGGAGGTGCCCGAGTGCATGAGGCGCGTGAGTTCTCCCGAAGTGAGTTCCGTCGGGCCACAGATCATGGACGACTCGGAGCCGACCTGGGACCGCGACGAGGAGCACCCGGCGTGAGCACGGCGACCTATTACGTCGGGGACTGCCGCAAGGTGCTGGCGACGCTGCCGGCCGCGTCGGCGGATCTTGTCCTGACCTCGCCGCCATTCCTGGCGCTGCGCAGCTACTTACCCGCCGGCGACCCGGCCAAGGCCGACGAGATGGGCAGCGAGGCCACGCCCGGCGAGTTCATCGACGCGCTACTAGACGTGGTGGAGGAGCTGCGCCGGGTGCTCGCGCCGCACGGCTCACTGTGCATCGAGCTTGGTGATAGCTACGCGGGCTCGTGTGGCGCCGGGGGGGATTATGGCAAAGGTGGCCCCGGTTGGCCGCTGGCCAAGTCGCTGTGCATGGTGCCGGAGATGCTCCGCTTCGCCCTGGCCTACGGATGCAATCCTCTGACCGGACGCGAGACGCCACGCTGGCGGGTCCGTAACGTCGTGCGCCACTTCCGCCCCAACCCGCCAGTAGGAGCCGTGGGTGACAAGGTGAGGCCCGCTACGTCGGAGTGGGTGGTGGCGTGTACCGGCATTAAGCGTTACTTCGACCTTGACAGCGTTCGGTCGGCATCCATGAGCCCACCGACCACAAGGCGAGTCGGAATGGCTAGCAGCACATCGAAGGGCGCTAGCGGTGGAGATTCAGGAAATGTTGACAAAGAGCGGTGGTCGCATAACCCCGCCGGCTCGCCCCCGCTCGACTGGTGGGACGATGACGACCTGGAGTGGCGCGACGGTGCCGGATTCGTGCAACCCACGGCTCCGTATGCCGGCCCACACTTCGCCACGTTCGGTAAGGCCGTCGTCAAGCGGCTGCTGCTGCCGATGTGTCCCCTGCGCGTGTGCGTTACGTGCGGCCGACCGTGTGAGCGCATTGTGGAGGAGGCCCGGTATCTCAACCCGGACGGCAGCGAGCATCGGACCGATTGCAACCACGGCGGCAACTGGCGCGCTGGCGTAGTCCTTGATCCCTGGGCAGGGACGGGAACAACGCTTTCCGTGGCTACTGGCAATGGCCGCGACGCCGTGGGGATTGACGTGGATCGCAGAAACCTGGCGCTGGCCCGTGAGCGCGTCGGTATGTTCCTAGTGGAGGGTCAACCACCCCGCCCTGAAGGGCGGGGCTTGTAGCGGAGCGATTCGCTGCCAGCCCCCTCGGATGGGCTGGTTGACCAGACCAAATGAGTAGACCTCGAAGGAGGTGACATCTATGTTGCGTACAAGCGAAAGGACCGACGTCGGGGTGCTTCCTCAGCCCCGACCCCTCGAATCCGTGTTGACAGACCCAGTTGGGCCAGGGGTAGACCCAGACGTTGCACGGACCCGGTACCCAACCCGGAACACTGGTGCGCAACTTGGTCGAGGGGAGACCGCAGCAATGCGGCGTCACTCGCCGAAAGCCGACGAACCGGCCGAGGCGAAGACCGGGGGTTTTGCAACCCCCACTGCTGGTGCTGGTGCAGTACCGAGGCCCGCGGCGGCCCGAGTGTTCGTGCTCGACCGCCACAGGACCCCGCTCATGCCGTGTCACCCCGCCCGAGCCCGACAGCTTCTCGCCAAGGGCCGGGCGGTGGTGGCCCGACACACCCCGCTGGTCATCCGCTTGAGAGACAAGGAGGTATCCGAGTGTCAGGTCGACGGTGTCGAGGTCGGTGTCGACCCAGGCTCCCGGCACACCGGTATAGCTGTGTTCGGGGTCGATGAGACCGGGTCGAGAGGCAGCCCGGCCGATGTTTGACCTGATCGGAGCGACTACGGAATCCCACCCATGACTGATCGCCGAGCCTGCCCAGTGCTGGACCTGTTTGCCGGCGTCGGCGTCGGGCTGGCGCTGCGCTCGATAGGCCTGGAGGAATACGGGATAGACAATGACTCGGGGCTCGCCACGGTGCGCACGGCGCATGGGCTGGAGACGATGACCGCCGACGTCGCCAGCCTCGACCCCACCCTAGCCAAGAGCTTCGAGGGCGTCTGGGCGAGTCCCCCCTGCCAGACGTTCTCGGTCGCCGGCCGGCGCGAGGGGATGAAGGCCCTCGGCGAATGGTGCGAGGCGGTGCGGGCCGGAGCGGTGCCCGAGGTCGATGCGTGCCAGCCCTTGCGCTGGGTGCTGGTGCTGCGGCCCGAGTGGACGGTCTGGGAGCAAGTCCCAGCCGTGCTGCCGCTCTGGCGTACGTGTGCCGAGCGCCTGCGTAAGGAGGGTTATAGCGCCTGGGCTGGGCTCCTTGACGCAGCTGACTACGGGACCCCACAACACCGCCGCCGTGCCATCCTGCTGGCGTCGAGGACTCGCGACCTGCGCCCACCGCCGAGCACACATGGGCCGAGTGACGCCGCGAGGCTGTTCGGTCCAGCGCTGCGGCGCTGGGTGAGCATGGCTGAGGGCCTCGTCGCCGCGGGGCTGTGGGGCGACGCTAACGCAGACGCGCCAGCGCGCTCGCCCACGTCTGGTGCTGGCCGAGGGCAGCCCTGGGAACTGGGTCGACGCCAGACCGATCGCGCCAGGTGTTTCCTGGACGACCCGGCCCCGACCGTGACGGGGGCTGCCAGGGCACACTGCGTGCTCGTGCATCCCGGCAGGACCTACGGGGAGCATTCGGTGCGGCCCCTGGACGAAGCAGCCCCCACGGTCGCTGCAGGGCACAATGGGGCGGCTTGGTGCTGGGAGCGCCCTGCCACCACCGTCCAGGGAACGTCTCGCATCGCCAAGCCCGGCCACCACGAGCGCCAGTGGGACGGCTCCGTGGGCCTCACCATCCCCGAGATGTGCGTGCTCCAGGAGCTGCCACCCGATCTTTTTGACGGGACCGACCTTACCAAGACCGCTCAGGCGAAGATCGTGGGGAACGCCGTCCCCGCCAGCCTCGTGCGGGCGTGCGTAGGGACCGTGGCTGGCGACGCCCCGACCGTAGCCAAGAACGATAGGCCGCCCTCGTGCGCCCACAGTGAGGCTCGGGATGCCTTGAACCCGTTCAGACGGGAGCGGACTGGTGGATGACTGGCGCGACGAGGCTGCGTGCCGGGGCAAGGTCGCCCTGATGTTTCCTGACGGGCACAACCGAACGGCGGTCGCCGCCGCCAAGGCGGTGTGCAGCGTCTGTGCGGTGTGCGCGCAGTGCCGGGAGGTGTCGCGCAACGAGGAGTTCGGCGTGTGGGGCGGCCTGAGCGCGAACGAGCGCATCCGGGGTCGCAGCCCCAGCCCGCCCCGCAAACTCCGTGGCGACGACGGTCGACTGTTGTGCTATTGCGGGAACCGGTTCGTGGCGTCAGCACCCAACCAGCGGTTCTGCTCCAAGCGCTGCAGGGATCGGGCGTGGCGCTGGCGCAAGGTCGCCGGAGGCGACGAGCGAGAGGCGAGCCTCTGATGGCGCGGAAGCTGGCCGAGGCGGCCGGGTTCGTGGTGACCGACGCCGACACCGCACACCCGCCCGTATGGAACTGCTACTGCGAGGAGTGCTGCGCCCACTACCAGAGGCGCTCGGGCCTGAAAGTGAGCCCAGCCCCTACGGCGCGGCCGGTCAACCACGGGACTTCGGGCGGCTACCAGGCGGAGGCCCGGCGTGGGCTGGCTCACTGCGCCTCGTGCCTGCGGGCTCACCGGGCCGCAGAGGCCGACCGGATCGCGCGCGCTCGCAGGGGGCGAATCGGGGGCGAATCCTCAGAGACAGAGACAGAGACAGAGGCAGAGACAATGCAGTTATGAACCAACCACGAAAGGTGACTGTCTGATGGCCCGGAACGAGGCCCGCATCAAATGCAGTATCTGGGAGCACGACAGGAGTTTTCTGCGGCTACCATCCCAGGCTCAGAGGCTTTACCACCTGATCCTCGAGCAGAGGATGCTTAGTTTTGCCGGCCTTGTCGCCTACACGCCGAGGCGCTGGGCAGGGCTGGCCCCTGACACGACGCTCCGGATGATCGATCACGCAGCGGATCTGCTGGAGGCAGGCGGGTTCGTGGTGATCGACCGGGACACCGAGGAGTGCTGGGTACGCACCCTAGTGAGGAATGACGGGGTGCTCGACAACCCCAAGCTTGCGGCCATACTGGCCCGTGACCTGGAGGCCATCGTGTCGGCCAAGATCCGTAAGGCTTACTTCACCGAGTACGGGGGTACCGACCCCCATGCCGACCCCCCTGCCGATGGGGGTACCGACCCCCCTGCCGACCCCCATGCCGATGGGGGTACCGACCCCCATCTCGCGGGCGCGCGCGCAGGGGCCTTTGACCTATGGCGCGGAAGCTGCCCGAGGCGGCCAGCTTCGTGGTGACCGACCGGGACACCGAGGAGATGACCGCACTGGGCGAGACGCAGCCGAACGCGCTCGGGTGTCGCTACGCCAGTGCGCCGCGCTCGGCTATGGGCGCGACGACCGGGGGCTGCGGGCGCATGCCCGAGCCGGCCGGGGGCTGCGAAGCGGTCCGTCGGTGTCCGGGCGATCTAGGCGCGTACTCACC
>JAVKSL010000096.1:8852-9477 GCA_039583695.1 Acidimicrobiales bacterium
CAACTTTTTCGCGATCGTCTCCAACTTTTTCGCGATCGTCTCCAACTTTTTCGCGATCGTCTCCAACTTTTTCGCGATCGTCTCCAACTTTTTCGCGAACGACCTACGAAAGGTGGAAGTCCGATGCCCGGTCTGCACGTCAAGCTAAGCGTGGACTACCCCGACAACGCCAAGGTTATCGCCGCCGGCGAGAGGGCCGAGCTGCTCTACATCCGGGGCCTGTGCCTGGCCAAGCGCTTGCTTACCGACGGCTTCATCGCTGATCCTCAGCTCGCCCGTTTTGGCCTTGCTGGGGTAGCTGCTCGGGCCAAGATCCTGTGCGAGGTCGGGTTATGGGAGCAGGTCAGAGGGGGTTATCGGATCGTCGGGTGGCTAGATCGCAATCGCAGCGCCGCCGAGATCGGCACGGAGATGGAGGCTCGTCACCTCGACGGCATCCGGGGCAACCACGCACGCTGGCACACTCATCAGCGCTCGCCGGGGTGTCCCTTGTGCGAGTCGGGGCAGGGACTAGACGGGAATGGGGGGGGCGATCGGGGGGGCGATCGGGGGGGCGAATCGGGGGGGCGAATCGGGGGCGAATCGGGGGGGCGAATCGGGGGCGAATCGGGGGGGCGAATCGGGG
>JAVKSL010000097.1:0-9340 GCA_039583695.1 Acidimicrobiales bacterium
GACCCGGCGGAGACCCGGCACGACCCGGCGGGGACCGGGCTGGCCATTAGGGTCGGTGGCGTGCGCATCGGGGTGCTGGCGTCGGGGCGGGGAAGCATCCTGGATGCACTGATCGAAGCCCGCCTACCAATCGCAGTGGTGGTGGTCGACCGGGAATGCCGCGCCGCTGAGGTCGCGGCCGCGGCAGGGGTGCCCAGCCATCTCCTTCGACGGGACACCTTCGGGCCGGGCTTCGACCGCCTGGCATACACCGAGAGCCTGGTGGACGTCCTTAGCGCCCACCGGGTAGACCTAGTTGCCATGGCTGGGTTCGCCACGGTTCTGGACAAGCCCATCTTCGACACCTGGCCAGGCCGGGTGATCAACACCCACCCGGCCCTGCTGCCCGCCTTCCGCGGGTGGCATGCGGTCGAGGAGGCGCTGGCCGCGGGGGTCAAGGTAAGCGGATGCACAATCCACATCGCCACTGCCGACGTCGACGCAGGGCCCATCCTGGCCCAAGAGGCGGTGGCCGTACTGGCAGACGACACCGTCGAATCCCTCCACGAGCGGATCAAGCAGGTCGAGCGCCGGCTCTATCCCGCCACGCTCGCCGACCTGGCTGACCGGGTCGACCGGGTCGACCGGGTCGACCGGGTTGACCGCGAGACACCACAGCCATGAAACGCGCCCTGCTGTCTGTCTACGATAAGACCGGCCTGGTCGCCCTGGCACAAGGACTCACGGAGCTGGGCTGGGACCTGATCGCCAGCGGCGGCACCTCCGCCGCTCTCACCCGTGCCGGCATCGCGCATCACAGTGTGGAGGACGTGACTGGGGCGCCGGAGATGCTCGGCGGGCGAGTAAAGACCCTGCACCCCGCCATCCATGGGGGCATCCTGGCCGACCGCGACGACCCCACGCATCTGTCCGCCCTCGAGAAGCAGGGCATCGAACCAGTAGATCTCGTGGTTTGCAACCTTTACCCGTTCCGTGAACGACCGGGCATCGAGACCATCGACGTGGGCGGTCCCACCATGTTGCGCGCCGCCGCCAAGAATCACGCCCACGTCGCCGCCGTCGTCAACCCCTCCGACTATCGGGTGGTGCTCGACGAGCTGGCCAGCGCCGGCGCCCTGTCCCCTACCACCCGCCGGCGCTTGGCACGCGACGCCTTCGCCCACACCGCGGCCTACGACGCGGCCATCGTCGGCTGGTTCGATACAGACACAGACGCAGACGCAGACACAGACACAGACGAGGCCCTGCCGCCCACCTTGCACTTGACGCTGGAGCGGGCGGGAGAGTTGCGCTACGGCGAGAATCCCCACCAGCGCGGCGCCAGGTATCGCGAGATCGGACGGGCCGGATGCTGGGACCGCGCGATCCAGCACAGCGGCGTCGCGCTGTCATACCTCAACCTCCTCGACGCCGAGGCGGCTTGGCGCCTGACACATGACCTAGCGCGCCAGCATCCGGCGGTGGTCGTTGTCAAGCACTCCAACCCCTGCGGCGCCGCCGTTCACCCCGATCCGGCCACCGCGGCCCGGCGGGCCATCGCTGGCGACCCCGTGTCCGCGTTCGGCGGGATAGCAGCCCTCAGCGCCGCAGTCACCACCCGGGTGGCCGAGGCCCTCACCGAAGGGCCGCAATTCGATGTGATCGTCGCCCCCGCCTATGAGCCCGAGGCTCTGGTCATCCTGGTGGCCCGACGCAAGCGGACCCGCATCCTGGAGACGCTCCCACCTGGTCCACCCGGATCCAGCCTGCGCCGTCTCGATGGCGGCTACCTGGTCTCCGAGCCCGACGTGGTGAGTCTGGACCCAACCTCGTGGCGGGTGCCGACCCGGGCCCAACCTACAGAGTCCCAGCTGGTCGACCTGACCCTCGCTTGGCAATGCTGCGCCGCCACTGTGTCCAACGCGGTGGTGATCGTGGCCGAAGGCCAGATTGTGGGCATAGGCGCAGGCCAGCAGAGCCGGGTGGACGCTGCCGAGCTGGCGGTGACCAAGGCAGGCGGGCGGGCCAAGGCCGGGGTGGCCGCGAGCGACGCTTTCTTCCCGTTCCGGGACGGGCTGGACGTGGTAGCACGGGCTGGGGTGGCCGCGGTGATCCAGCCAGGCGGCTCGGTGAACGACGCCCAGGTGATCGCGGCAGCCGACGAGGCGGGCATAGCCATGGTCCTCACCGACGAGCGCCACTTCCGCCACTGACTCCCGCCACTGACTCCCGCCACTGACCCAATCGAGCTGCTGACCTTCGAGGCCATCCAGCACGCCCACTCCAACCGTAGACTGGGTCAATGACCCAACGCAGCCCGGCTCGGAGGACGCTGGTGATCTCCGAACGCTCGAGCGAGACTCGATCCGCCGCCTTCCGTGCCCTCCTGTGCGGCGAAGCAGGGCTCGACCTGGTCTCACCGGGCCAGCAGCCGGACCTGGCACGCTACGGGGCCTTGATCCTCGACGGGGCGCCAGAGCCGGACCACATTCGGTGCTGGGTCGAACAAGGTGGCTGCCTCCTGTCGATAGCAGCGCCGGCAGGCGCGCAGCCCCCCCAGGGCGAATGGATGGCCACTGTTGCCGCGCCCGAGCATCCGGCCACAGCCCGCCTTCCTCGCGAGATGACCGTCACCGACCGGTTCTGGCCTCTCGCAGCCAACGCAGCCGAGGGTGAGGTCCTCGTCTCGGTGAGCGTGGCCTTTCGCAACGAGCCGGCGGTCACCACGCGACGCCTTGGCGCCGGTCGACTGACGACCTCGGCCCTTGGGAGCACGGACGCCGCCCTCTCGCATCCTGACCTGGCCACCCTGCTCGGCCGTCTCCTCCGGCCAACCCTCGCCACCAGCGACCAGGTGGGTCTCGGCATCGTGGGCTACGGGCCCTATGGCGGGATGGGCCAGCGCCACGGCGCGGCGGCGGCGGCCACCGACGGCCTGGAGATGGCAGCGGCGTGCGACACCGACCCAGCCCGGCGTAAAGCAGCGGAGGCGGACTTCCCCGGTCTGGTGGCCTACCCCAGCTTCGAGGAGATGACCAGCGACGACAACGTCTCCGTGGTGATCGTCGCCACCCCCCCGATCTCTCACGCCTCGATCGCCCGGGCTGCGCTCCTGGCGGGCAGGCACGTGGTACTCGAGAAGCCAATGTGCCTGACCGTCGCCGAGGCGCGATCTCTTATCGCGCTGGCCGATGACCAGGGCCTCATGCTGACCGTCAACCAGAACCGGCGCTGGGACCCAGACTACCGGGCGGTCAAGATGCTGGTCGACACAGGCCAGCTGGGCGAGCTGTTCGCCATGGAGACCTTCGTAGGTGGCTTCGAGCACCCCTGCCGGGCCTGGCACTCCGAGCGGTCCATCTCCGGCGGGGCGGCCTACGACTGGGGGTCGCACCACCTGGACTGGACCGTGCAGCTGATGGGCAGCCCTCCCGCCACCGTCACCGCGCACGCCCACAAGCGAGTCTGGCACGACGTCACCAACGCCGACCAGATCAGGGTCCACCTCGCCTGGCCCGACGGCCGGGAGGCGGTGTTCGTCCAAAGTGACGTGGCCGCTATCCGCAAGCCCAAGCTGTACCTGCAGGGCACCGCCGGGACCCTGATCGGCCACTACCGCCCCGTCCTCACCGAGCGCGTCGAGGCCCCCCGGGGATACACGGCCGAGACCTCCCACCACGCCGAGGCCCCGGTTGCCCTTACCCTCGCCCGCTACGAGGCAGGCTGGGGCCTCACCGAGACCCAGATCACCCCCTTCGCCGAGCTGGCGTACCCATTCCATCGCAACCTCGCCGATCATCTGCTGCTGGGCGAGCCACTGGCCGTCACCCCCGAGTCCGTGCGCCCGGTGATTGCAGTCCTGGAGGCCGCCACCCGCTCGGCGGCATCGGGTGGAGCCCCGGTCCCCCTTGACAGCTAGCCCGGCTGAGCCGCTGCGCTGGGGCGTGATCGGCGCCACCTCCAGGGTCGCCCGTGCAGCGGTCCTGCCCGCCCTGGCGGCCAGCCCCACGGCCCGCTTGGTGGCCCTGTCCAGCCAGTCACGCCTGCCCGGCACCTACGACGACTTTGGGGCGACCCGGAGCCTGGCCACCTACGAGCAGGTCCTGGCCGACCCCGAGGTCGAGGCGGTCTACATCCCGCTGCCCAACAGCCTGCACGAACGGTGGGTCCTCGCCGCTGCCGAGGCCGGCCGCCATGTCCTGTGCGAGAAGCCCCTCGCCACCAGCCAGGCCCGCGCTGAGAGCATGGCCGCAGCCTGTGAGGACGCGGGTAAACAGCTCATGGAGGCCTACATGACTCCATTTCACCCGCGGGCCGCGGCGATGGCCAACCTGGTCGCCAGTGGCCGGCTCGGTGAGCTGCGCTTCGCCCACGCCGCCTTCACCGGCGTGCTTCCTCGTCCCGACGACCACCGCTGGCGCCCGGAGATGGGGGGTGGAGCGCTGCTGGACGTGGGCATCTACTGCCTGGAGCCGCTCTTGGACGCCGCTGGGCGAGCGCCGCGCGCCCTGGCTGCCAGCGCCAGGCTCACTGCGAGCGGGGTCGACGCCTCCTTCTCGGCGTGGCTGGACCTGGGTGACGGGCTGACCGGTGGGATCGAGTGCTCCTTCGAGGCACCCGAGCGCCAGCGCCTCGAGCTGGTGGGAACCGAGGCCGCGGCGAGCGTGCATCGAGCCTTCTCACCAGGCCCGGCCGAGACGACGATCAAGCTCCGCCACCGGGACGGGACCACCGAAGCGATCGAGACCCCCGGCGGGGACCCCTACCTGGCGATGGTGGAGCACTTCGCCGACGTGGTCAGGGGCCGCGCCCCAATAACCAGGGGCCCGGAGGCTTCGATCAACCTGGCCGGGGTGCTCGACGCGCTGGCGATGGCCGCAGGCCTGCGATGAGCCAGCCATTGAAGCCGAATATGCCACCGCTCGCCGCGCCGCCGTGCCCACTCACCACCCGCCTGACGCCTAGGCTGGGATCATGAGCACCAAGGACCCCGGCCTGGCGATCCTTGGGGCCGGACCCATCGGTCTGGAGGCGGCGCTCGCCGCGGTGGACGCCGGGCTGGGCTTCACCGTCTACGAGGTCGGAGATGGAGTCGGAGCCCACGCGAAGGCATGGGGCCACGTCTCGCTGTTCACCCCCTGGAGCCTCGATGTATCGCCGCGCATGGCCCGCCACCTCGCCGCTGCTGGTATGGATGTCCCGAGCGGGGACGCCTGCCCCACCGGAGACGAGATGGTCGAGCGCCTCTTGGGCCCGCTTGGCGCCCTGCCGGAGCTGGCACCCCACATCCGCCTTCGAACCAGGGTGGACGCGGTCGGGCGTCAGGGCCTGCTCAAGCACGAGGAGATCGCCACAGCCGAGCGGGGGGCTCGGCGGTTCCGGCTGCTCTGCTCGCATGAGGGGGTCGAAGAGGTTGCCTGGGCCTCGGCGGTGCTGGACTGCACCGGAACCTACAGCCAGCCCAACCTGCTCGGCGACGGGGGGATACCCTCCCCCGGCGAACGCCTGTTGGAAGGCCAGATCCGCCGTCATCTTCCCGACTTCGAGGAGGAGGCGTTCAGCTGGGCCGGCCGGACCGTGCTGCTGGTCGGGGCGGGGGCCTCGGCCCAGACCGCGGCACGGGAGCTGGCGGCGCTCGCGGCGCAGGCACCGGGCACCCGGGTCGTCTGGTCGGTGCGCTCCACCGATCCGAGCTGGGGAGCAGTGGCAGACGACCCGCTGCCGGGGCGTGCCAGCCTGGTCGACTCCTCCAGGGCGCTCACCGCAGGCGCATCGCCGTCAGTGCGGGTGCGCCTCGGGACCGCGGTTGCCGACCTGAACCCGACTGCTGACGGCAGGATCCAGGTCGGCCTGGTCGACCGCGACGGCGATGCGCTCGACCAGGTCGAGGTCGACCGAGTTCTCTCGCTGACCGGATACGTGGGCGACGCCGGGATATACCGCCAGCTCCAAGTGCACGAGTGCTACGCAACAGCTGCACCAATCAATCTTTCGGCCGCCCTTCTCGGGGCTGGGGGGGGCGACTGCCTCGGACAGGAGAGTAAGGGCCTGGATGTGCTGCGCAACCCGGAGCCCAACTTTTTCATCCTTGGCTCCAAGTCCTACGGCCGGGTCAACCAGTTCCTCCTGAGAGTTGGGTGGGACCAAGTCAGCGAGGTGATGGCGCACCTCGCCGGCGAGCTGGTGCCCCAGGCGTCGTGAGGACTGCCCGGCGCTGGCGGGGGACCGGACAGGGCGCGAAGGGGAGCGGGCACAGGGCAACATTTCTTTGGATACGCGCGTGGCCTCCGGGATGAGGACCCAGCAGCGGGTGACCGTGCCCGGCGGGGTGAGCCTGGTGCTGGACGTATGGGAGGGCGGGGGCAGCGGGTTCTTGCTGGTGCACGGCCTGGCGTCCAACGCCCGGATGTGGGATGGGGTGGCGGGGAGACTCGCCGAGGCCGGCCACGCCGTCGCGGCGGTCGACCTGCGGGGACACGGGCGCTCCGACAAGGTCGACTGGGGGTACGACTTCGCTACCGTGTGCGCGGATTTGGGCGAGGTGATTGGGGAGCTGGGCTGGGAGCGGCCGGTGGTGGTCGGGCAGTCCTGGGGAGGGAACGTGGTGCTAGAGCTGGCCTTGCGCTCGCCGGACATCCTCGCGGGAGTGGCCTGCGTGGATGGTGGGACCATCGAGCTGGCGGGGCGCTTCGCCACGTGGGAGGACTGTGCGGCCGCACTGGCGCCGCCAGTGCTGGTGGGCACCGCTGCGGGTCGGTTCGAGGGGGCGATCCGGGCGGCACATCCCGACTGGCCGGAGAGCGGGATCCAAGGGGCGCTCGCCAACTTCGAGGTGCGCCCCGATGGGACCGTCGCGCCCTGGCTGTCCTTGGAGCACCACATGACCATCTTGCGGGCGCTCTACGAGCACCGCCCCTCGACCCGGTATGCAGAGCTGGCGGTGCCCGTGCTGCTGGTGGCCGCAGATACCGGAGACCCGGCGTGGACAGCCGAGAAGAAGTCCTCGGTGGAGGCCGCCGTGGAGGCCATCCCCGTCGCGAAGGCGGTGTGGTTCTCACCGGCGGATCACGACATCCACGCCCAGTTTCCCGACGAGGTGGCGGCGGTCCTGCACAGGGCGGTCTCTGAGGGGTTCTTCGGGTGAGCCAGGCTCTCCCGAGGCTGCTCACAATCATGGGTTCGGGCGAGACTAGCCCCACGATGGTGAAGGTGCACAGGGCGCTGCTGGCCCGGCTAGGGCCGCCCCCGGTGCCGGCTGTCGTGCTGGACACGCCGTTTGGATTTCAGGAGAACGCGGACGACATCGTGGCCCGCGCCCAGGCCTATTTCGACCAGAGCCTGGGGGTCAGGGTCGAGCCGGCCAGCCTGCGGTCGGACCTGGGTGCGGACGCGCACGAGAGGGCTGCGTTCGTGGAGGCGGTCGGGACGGCTCGGTACGTGTTCGCGGGGCCGGGCAGCCCGACCTATGCGCTGCGGGTCTGGAAGGGCTCCGCTCTGCCTTCGCTGCTCGCAGGCAAGCTGGCCTCCGGTGGGGCCATAACGTTTGCCAGCGCGGCTGCCCTGACCCTCGGCGTCGCGACGGTGCCGGTTTATGAGATCTACAAGGCCGGGGAGCCAGCACGCTGGCTCCCCGGTTTGGACCTGCTGGCGCTGGCCGGTTTGCGCGCCGCAGTGATCCCGCACTACAACAACGCAGAGGGGGGCAACCACGACACCAGGTACTGCTACCTGGGCGAACGGCGTCTGTCAAGGATGGAGGCCCTGCTTCCCGAAGGTGCTTTCGTCCTCGGGGTGGACGAGCACACTGGCCTGGTCCTAGACCTGGATGCCGGCACCGCCTCGGTGGTCGGGCTGGGAGTGGCGACTGTCCGGGCACGGGGCGCCTCTGAGGTGTTCAGCTCGGGCACGGTGTTAGCGATCGCCGAGCTGGCGAGCGTGGCGGAGCGCCTTGGGTCCGGGGCCGGGTTGGCGGGACCCGGTTCGGGGGGCGCCGGGTCGGGGTCGGGGGGCGCCGGGTCGGGGTCGGGGGGCGCCGGGTCGGGGTCGGGGGGCGCCGGGTCGGGGTCGGGGGGCCCCGGGTCGGGGTCGGGGGGCCCCGGGTCGGGGTCGGGGGGCGCGGCTGCAGCCGTCTCGCCCCTGTTGGCGGGCGTAAGGGAGCGGCGGGCGGAGTTTGCCACGGCGGTCGAGGATCGCGATGTCCCGGCTGCAGTGCGGGCCATCCTGTGCCTGGACGACGAGCTGGTCGCGTGGTCCCGGGACACCCTCGAGTCAGACGAGGTGGACCAGGCCAGGGACATCCTTCACTCGATGGTCCTGGCACTGGGCCGGCTCGCAGACGCTGGAGTCGGGGACCCAACCGAGATCCTGGGGCCATTTGTCCAGGTCCTGTTGGACCAGCGGGCCAAGGCACGGGCGGCACGGCGCTTCGAGGACGCCGACCAGCTCAGGGATCAGCTCGTCCAGCTGGGAGTCGAGGTGCGCGACACGCCGCAGGGAGTCGAGTGGCTCCTTTCGGACCGGCCAGGCGGCTTGCGAGCAAGAGAGGCAGGCATCGCATAGGCTTGAATCACCTGCACGGCTGTCGGCCCCCATCGTCTAGCGGCCCAGGACACCGCCCTTTCAAGGCGGCAGCACGGGTTCGAATCCCGTTGGGGGTGCTCACAAAGGGGCAGGTCAGAGGCAGTGGACTTGCTCAGGCGAGCGGCTCGTGATACCGCTTGGTCACATCTTGGCTCACCGAAGCCCGCAAGGCACTGGCTCGGCTGGCAGTTGAGGTAGAGACCGGTCGCCATGACCGTGGCACGCAGGCTCGGACCGTGGCCGACGCTTGCCGGGAATGGCTTGCGCTGGCTTCGCCCAACATGGCGGGCAACAGCGCTGCCCGTTTCGCCGAGGTCCTGCGCCTGCATGTCGTCCCTGTCATCGGGACCCTCCCTCTCGCCAAGCTTCGGGCGCACGACCTCGACCGCCTTTATCCCAAGCTGTCGGCGTCAGGAGGCAGCGGTGGCCGGCCCCTGGCGCCAGCGACCGTGCGCAAGGTCCACACGGCGCTGTCTCTGGCGCTTGCCCAGGCGGTGCGCTGGGAGTGGCTTGCGACCAACCCGGCGCGCAATGCCTCGCCGCCGAGCGTGCCGGCCGCGGAGATCACCCCGCCGGACCCTGAGACCTGTCGCAAGCTCTTGGCGCTCGCCGAGCGCGATGATCCGGAGTGGGCGACGTTCCTGCGATTGTCGGCGGCTACGGGGCGTCGCCGTGGCGAGCTGTGCACCCTGGCATGGGATGCGGTCGACCTTGAAGGAGCCGCCATCACAATCCGCCGCGCCGTTGAGATCGTCCCGGGAGGCATCCACGTCCGCGAGTC
>JAVKSL010000098.1:0-9284 GCA_039583695.1 Acidimicrobiales bacterium
TAATGTCCGTGCGGGGATCTCACAATGTGGATTCTGCATAGTCATGCACTCCGGCAGCGGTTTTGGGACAGCCTGCTGGAGCGCTTTACGGGCTCGGGTCCCGACGCCTGGCTGTTTCCTGGCTCCGCCGGGAACCCGATCAACCCCCGGACCCTGGAACGCCGCTGGGACGTCGCGCGCCGAGCAGTGGGACGACCGGACCTGCACCTGCACGACCTCAGGCACTCGGGGCTCACCTGGGCTGCTGCCAGTGGCGCTAGCGTGGCGGAACTCATGCGCCGGGGAGGCCACGCCACCTCTGCCGCGGCGCTGCGCTACCAGCACGCCACAGAGGACCGTGACGCGGCCATCGCCGCCGCGTTGGCGGACCTGGCCGCGCCCGCGGATGTGACCGGGATCCGGAGATCAGACCAGACCACTTGAGCGTGGTCTGGTGGCGCGATGTGGTCTATTTGTGGTCTGGCTGTGGTCTGTGGTCGAGAACACTCCGGAGCCCACCCGTACAAACGTCACCTGAGCTGCACTTATCTGGAGCGGACGACGGGATTCGAACCCGCGACCCCAACCTTGGCAAGGTTGTGCTCTACCACTGAGCCACGTCCGCGTGACCCTGCCATCTTAGCAAGTCCGCTTCACTTCACCAGGCGGGACATCCTCCTGTCGGCCAGCACCTTCCCGCCAGCCTGGCACGTGGGGCAGTACTGAAGGGACTTGGTGGCGAAGCTGACCTGGCGGATCGTGTCAGCACAGACTGGGCACGCCAGGCCGGCACGGCCATGCACCGCCATCCCCGAATGCTTCTCTGCCTTGAGCTGTGAGGGGGCGAGTCCCTCGGAGCGGGACAGGGCATCTGCCAGGACGTCAACCAGCGCCGCGTGCAGGCGCCCCACCTCCTCGACGCTCAGGCGGCTCGCCAGCTTGAACGGGGACAGCCGGGCCGCGTGAAGGGCCTCGTCCGAGTAGGCATTTCCCACCCCGGCCAGCACAGACTGATCGGTGATCACCCCTTTGAGCTGGCCGGACTGACCGTCGAGGGCAGCCGCCAGCGCGGCCACGTCAAAAGACGGATCCAGCGGGTCCGGACCCAGCCGTGCCAGGGGCGCCACCTCGGAGGGATCGGTCACCACCCACAGGGCCAGGCGCTTCTCGGTCCCTGCCTCGGTGATCTCGACACCACCTCCGCCCACAAGCCCGACCCTCAGCGCCAAGGGCCCCCTACCTGGCTTGGCCCGTGTGGTCGCCATCTGGTCCCGCCAGCGCACCCAGCCAGCCCGGGCCAGATGCACAACCAGCCACACCGGCTCGGTGCGCAGCATCAGGAACTTTCCCCTTCGGCCCACGCTGGCCACCTGCCTGCCAACAAGGGCCTCGAGAGGCGGATCGAAGGTCTTCAGCGCCGCAAGCGATCCCAGCTCGACCCTGGACACCTGCCGCTCCCGAAGCCTCGCGTCGAGATCGCGGGCCAGCGCTTCGACCTCAGGCAGCTCGGGCACGGCCTCTGGGCGACCTGACGCCCTAACGACCGCTGTGGCCCAGGCCACCCTTGCCGCGCGCAGTGTCGGATAGCCCCTCCACCACCAACCAGCTCACCTGCTCCACAGCCTGGACGACCAGCTGGGCGATCCGGTCGCCGCGCCGGACCTGGTAGGCAGTCACCGGGTCGGTGTTGTGCAGGACCACCTTGATCTCGTCGCGGTAGCCCGAGTCGATGAGGCCCGGAGCATTCAGGCAGGTGACGCCGTGGCGCAGGGCCAGGCCGCTGCGAGGCAGGACGAACCCTGCCCAGCCCGGCGGGAGGGCCAGGGCCAAACCGGTGCCCACCGCATAGCGCCCTCCCCCCGCCGCGAGCAGGACGTCCTGGCGGGCGCACAGGTCCATACCCGCGTCGTCCTGCCTGGCCCGCACAGGCAGGGCCAGTCCAGGGTCTAGCTGGATCACCTCGACGTCCACGCTCTCATCCTCCCAGGTTGAACGCCACGGTGAGCGCGGCGACCGCCATCACCACCACAGTGAGGACCGCCATTGGCCAGTATCCGAGCAGCTCACGCCGGGTCATCTGACGGGTTCGCCGCTCGCCCACAGACACGACGATACCGCCCGCCTACCATCAATGCGATGCTGGTGTGGATGGACCTGGAGATGACAGGGCTCGACCCGACACGCCACGTGATCGTCGAGATCGCCACCCTGGTCACCGACGATGATCTGAACGTCATAGCCGAAGGTCCCGACCTGGTGATCGCCGCGCCCGGCGAGGCCCTCGCGGCCCTCGAGGAGCCCGTGCTGTCCATGCACACCAAGAGCGGCCTGTTGGCCGCCGTAGCGGCGTCGACGCTATCACTTCAAACTGCCGGCACCGCCACTTTGGACTTCGTCCGCTCGCACGTGCCCGAGCCCGCCACCGTTCCCCTGTGCGGGAACTCCATCGACACGGATCGCCGGTTCCTGGCCGCCTACCTGCCGGAGCTCGACAACTGGTTCCACTACCGCTCGGTGGACGTCTCCAGCGTGAAGGAGCTGTGCCGGCGCTGGTACCCCGAGGAATTTCGCCACGCCCCTCACAAAGCGTGTGGGCACCGGGCGCTGGACGACATCCGGGAGAGCCTGGCCGAGCTGGCCTACTACCGCCAGGCCATATTTCGGGCCGTTGATGCTGAGACTGCGAAAGTCGATGTTGGCTGAGCAGACCCGGACCAGGCGGATCCGGTTGTAGCGCTGGGCGGCGACGCAGGGCAGGTTGACGCCGAGCGCGTAACCAAACATCAGGGGCATCACCACCGGAGGGTTCCACAGGGCAAACGCTGGAGTCGCTAGGATCGCGAGCCAGTGGTTGAGTTCCGCCCGACGGGTCTCGAACACGAACTGTCCCAGGTAGGCCCTGTCCCGCCCGGCCAGGCGACGCCGGGCGAAACCCCCCGCGAAGATCCCCCCTGCGTCCGGCAGAAGGTGCTTCCAACGCTTGATCCAGAGGTGCCGCACGTAGAGGCGCCCACCGTCCTCGAAGGATCGCTCCCGCCAAAGCCAGCTCTCGGAGGCGAACAGACCCGCAGGCAATCGGTGGACCAGATAGCCCAGGCCCCCCTGGATCGCTCCCCAGGCCACGAAGTCGAGCCCGACCCGGCCGATCGGGCTCAACGCCCCACCGCCACCTGCCGGCCCTTCCAGCTCACCTGGCCCCTCCCGAAGGTGAGGCCCGCCGAGCGCCCGAATAGGCCGAGGAACGCCACCAGCGGCAACGGATATGCCAGCCCGATCCCCCGGCCGAACCTGCCGATCCGCCGGAGCAGCCACTCCACCTGCAGCCCGTAGGCCACGTAGGTCCCGACCGAGCTCGCAATCCGCCCACCCGCGAGCACCCGCCAGGGAGCGGTGATGAGGCCCGACACCCAAGCCACCACGGCGACCATCAGCCAGGGCCGGGTGAGAGCGGCCCCGCTGGCGAGGTTCTTGGTCCAGCCCTCCACCAGCTGGCCGAGCCCACCGGGGTACATGCGATACTCCAGGCACCCGCGGCCCCCCAACAGCCTCACCGGCGAGCCGGCTTCACGAAAGACAACCGAGAGGTCGTCCACCACCTCTCCCCGAATGGCGCCGTGCCCGCCCAGGGCGAGATACTCGCGGCGGTCACCGACCAGGCACGCCCCGAAAGACCCGACGCTGCGCGCCCAAGCGCCTTGGGGCGTGAAGGCGCCGGTGCCCATCAGGGTGACCAGGTTGCACAACGCGGACAAGGCCTCGTAAGGGCGCTCGATCACGTGGTAGGGCGCCACCGACACCAGGCCGCGACCGCCGAGGCGCGCATGGGCGCCGGCCAGGCGCTCCAACCCGTCGGGCACCAGCCAGGTGTCGGCATCGAGGAACACCAGGGTCGCCCCGGTTGCCGCGGCCGCGCCCTCCTGGCACGCCCAGGCCTTGCCCGTCCACCCGGCAGGCAGCGGGCCGGCGGTGAGCACCTTGGCACCGTGGGCGGCGGCGACCGAGGCCGTCTCGTCGGTGGAGCCGTCGTCAACCACGATCACCTCCTCGGCGGGCCGGGTCTGGCTGGCGAGCGAGCTGAGCAGGCGCCCCAGGGTCGCCTGCTCGTCGCGGGCCGGGATCACCACGCTCAGGGTGCTGGCGTGCCGCGCCGCCGGATCGTGCCGCGCCGCCGGGCCTCTTGGCTGCGGAATCCGCCAGCACAGCCAGGCTCCGGCGCCCCAACACAGGAGCTCTCCGAGGGGCACACCGGTCTTTCGTGGCCCTCTCTGTTGCGGCGGAGGGGGCATATTCCTCCTCATGCCATCGAACGCACCTTCTCGAGCGTGTGGACGGGGTCGCCACCGACCAAGGTGAGGTCGAGCACGGTCACGCCTGCCTCCCGGTAGGCAGCGATGCGCTCCGCGACGTAGCCGGCCGGGCCGATCAGGCTGGTGGCCTCGACCAGCTCGGCGGGCAGGGCGGCGGCGGCGGCCTCCTTGCGGCCCGCCAGGTACGCGTCCTGGACCGCGTCAGCCTCCGCCTCGAAGCCGTAGCGCCGGACCACCTCGTTGTAGAAGTTGTGGCTGCGGGCACCCATGCCCCCCACGTACAGGGCCAGGGCAGGCCGGGTGAGGTCGCGCATCGCCTCGATGCCCTCGCCGATGGCGAGGGCCCCACCGGCCACGATCTCGAGCGGCCCGAGCTCGGGGGAACGCCTGGTCCGGCCCCCCGCCAGGGCGTCGCCCCACAGGGCCGCTGCGCGCTCGGGCACAAAGAGCGTGGGCATCCAGCCGTCGGCCCGCTCGGCAACCATCGCCACGTTCTTCGGCCCCAGCGCTGCCACGTAGATGGGGATGGCGGAACGGGGCAAGTGCGTGATGAGCTTGAGGGGCTTGCCCAGGCCGGTCCCCTGATCCGGCGGGAGCGGGATGCGGTAGAGGCCGTCGTGCACCAGGCGGTCACGACGCCATACCTGGCGGCAGATGTCGATGACCTCAGCGGTGCGGGCGACCGGGTGGTCGTAGGCGACGCCGTGCCAGCCCTCGATGACTTGGGGCCCCGAAGCCCCCAGCCCCAGGATCGCCCTGCCGCCCGACAGGAGGTCGAGCCCGGCGGCTGTCTGAGCCAGGAGGGCGGGGGTGCGGGAGTAGATGGGCAGGATCCCTGAGCCGATCTGGACGGTCTCGGTTCGGGCCGCCAGATAGCCCATGAGGGTCGGGGCGTCGGCGCCGTAGACCTCGGCCACCCAGACGATGTCGAGCCCGGCGCGCTCCAAGTCGACTACCTGGGCTACAGACCGGTGAAACCCGCCCGCGTAGTCCACGTGCACGCTGATCCGCATCCAGCACGACGATAGCTCGAAGGGACGCCCTGGTGGGGCGGGGCGAGCCTGGGGCGTCGGCGGGGCCGGGGCGGGGCGAGCCTGGGGCGTCGGCGGGGCCGGGGCGGGGCGAGCCTGGGGCGTCGAGCTGAGGGTAGGGTCAAAAGTCGTGGCCGTCGTCAGGCAAGAGTCCGAGCCGCCCTCGGAGACCCTCAGCGAGGTCGCTCCGGGAATCCTGCGCTGCCAGCTCCCGGTGAACATGCCGGGATTGGGTCACGTGAACGCGTATCTTCTGCTCGACGATCGGGGCGCCACCCTGGTAGATGCAGGGGTACCCGGGGAGACCTCCTGGAACGTCCTGATGGCACGGCTAGCCGATGCCGGGCTGCGGGCGGGAAATATTCACACGGTGGTGGTGACTCATTCGCACCCGGATCACTTCGGGGGGGCGCACCGGCTGGCGGGCGAGGTAGGTGCCGAGCTGGTCACCCACGGCGCCTGGCAAACCCGCTGGTGGCAGACACATAGGGCGGCTGCCTGCTCCTGCGGAGAAGAGCTTCCCGACATCGACCCCGCAGACATCCCGTCATCCAATCCCTGGACTGAGCCGACCCCTTGGGGGAAGGAGAGCTTCATGGCTGGCTGGCTGCGGGACATGCCCGAACAGGGAACCGACCCTGAGGCCGCTGGCTGGCTCCCCCCCGAGCCCGACCGGGGCGTGGCCGACGGCGAGACACTGATGCGGGCGGGTCGGCCATGGCGCTGTCTTTACACGCCCGGCCACACCCTGGACCACTTGTGCCTCCACGACCCCGAGACTGGGGTGCTCCTGTCGGGGGACCACGTCCTGCCCACGATCACCCCACACATCCCGGGCATTGCCGGTGGGCGCGACGCTCTGGCGTCCTACCTGGCTTCTCTGGACCGGGTGGCCGGGCTGGCCGGGGTATCGGTGGTGCTGCCCGCCCACGGCAACCCGTTCAGCGACCTGGCGGGCAGGGTCGCCGACATCGAGGCCCACCATCGCGAGCGCCTGGCTCGCCTCTGCAAGATCGCGGAAGCCATAGGTCCGGCGACCGTGGTCGCCTACTCGCACGAGCTGTTCCGCGAGGCGCGCTGGGGGCCGATGGCCGAAAGCGAGACCTACGCGCACCTGGAGCACCTTCGGCTGACCAACCGGCTGATCCGCCGCGGCGCGGGTGCCGAGATGGTCTACTTGTCGCGATGACCAAAGGCCCTTACCTCAATAGCTCACCAACCGAGCGCGATGGCGGCCGCTCGAGCGAGCCAGGGGGTGAATCGCTCGGGGTGCTCGGCCAGCTCAACCGCCAGCCAGTCAGGGGTCACCCACTCCCACCCAGCCACCTCTGCCGGGTGAGGGGCCGGGTCGGCATCGCTGGCTCCCACCAACACGTGGTCGAACTCGTTCTCTACCGCGCCGGACGCCGGGTCGGAGGCCTGATAGACAAAGCTCCCCCGCTCGGTGAGGACCACACCGGGGAGACCCATCTCCTGCTCCAAGCGAGCCGACGCCGCGGCCAGCAGGTCCTGCCCTGGCGCAGGGTGGCTACAGCAGGTATTGGTCCAGAGAGCGGCAAAGCGAGACTTGTCCAGGGCCCGCCGCTGCAGGAGCACCGATCCATCCGTGTTGAGCACGAATACCGAGAACGCCCGGTGCAAGCGCCCTGGCGTTGCGTGACCGTCCACCACTGGGCAGCTACCAACTGACTCGCCCTGCACGTTCACGAGGTCCAACAACGCAGGCATCACGCCCCGCGCGCCGACGAAAGGGTGTCGGGCTCGCGCCGGCGGCGGGCACGCTCGACCGCCAGTTCCTGGAGCCGACGCTGCACCGAGAAGCCATTCAAGTTGGGGACACGGACCCAAGCCCCGGTCGGCCCCAGCTCCCAGGCGTTCGTGTCATCAGCCAGGTCGGCTTCGTGGGCCTCGACCAGGCGCTGAGCCAGCGCAGGATCCTCGATGGGCACGAGGGCCTCCACTCGGCGGTCCAGATTGCGAACTCTCATGTCCGCCGAGCCGATCAGGACGGTGAGGGGACGCCCCGCCAGCCCGCCAAAGCGCAGTATCCGGGAGTGCTCCAAGAACCTCCCTACTATCGAGCGGACCCGTATCGTCTCCGACAGTCCCGCCACGCCCGGGCGCAGGACACAGATTCCCCGGATCACCAGGTCAATCGGCACCCCGGCTCCTGAGGCCGCATACAGCGCGTCCACCACCGCGATGTCGTCGAGGCCGTTGAGCTTTATCACGATCCGCCCGGCTGGACCCGCTGCCGCCTCCTGCTCGATCAAGCCAATCACGCGGGCACGCGCCGACATCGGCGCCAGGATAAGCCGGCGGTAATGGGATTGGCGGCTGTAGCCGGTCAGGAAGTTGAACAGGTCGGTGAGATCCGCCCCAAGGTCCGGATCCGTGGACAGCAGGCCCACATCCTCGTATATGGCGGCAGTGGCCGCGTTGTAGTTACCCGTGCCCACGTGGCAATAGCGGCGAATCCCATCCTCCTCGGAGCGCACCACCAAGGCCACCTTGCAGTGCGTCTTCAGCCCGGCGAGGCCGTACACGACATGCACGCCGGCCCGCTCCAGGGCTCTGGCCCAGGCAATGTTGGCCTGCTCGTCGAATCGGGCTTGCAGCTCCACCAGCACCGCCACCTGCTTACCGGCCTCAGCAGCCCTGATGAGCGCCGCCACTATCGAGCTGTCGCCGGAGGTTCGATACAGCGTCTGCTTGATCGCGAGCACGTTGGAGTCGGCCGCCGCGCCAAGTATGAACGCCTCCACCGAGGTGGTGAACGAGTCGTACGGATGGTGCACCAGCACGTCGCGCTCGCGCAGCAGGGCGAACATGTCAGGGGGGTCGTCGCCCGCAGTAGCCAGTCCCGGCGGGGTCATCGGCGCCCAGGGAGGGTCGCGCAAGTCCGGACGCTCCAGCGAATGGATGGCCCACAGCCCCCCCAGGTCCATTGGCCCCCGCACTTCGTATACATCGCTGTGCTCGAGCTCGAGCTCCCTGATGAGCAACTCGAGCACCTCGGGACTGGTCCCTACCTCGACCTCCAAGCGAACCGCCCGCCCAAAGCGACGCCTGCGCAGCTCCGTCTCCACGGCTACCAACAGATCGTCCGCGTCCCCCTCGTCGGGGGTCACGTCGCCGTTGCGGGTGACTCGGAAGCTGTGGTAGCGCACCACCTCCATCGCGGGGAAAAGCGTGCCCAGATGGGCCGCAATGAGCTGCTCCAGAGGCACGAAGCACTCGGTGCCGCCCACCTGCACAAAGCGATCGAGCAGTGGCGGAACCTTGACCCGGGCGAAACGGTGCTCACCACTCACTGGGTCCAGGACGATCACGCCCAGATTGAGCGACATGTTGGAGATGTAGGGGAACGGGTGGCCGGGGTCGACGGCCAGCGGGGTGAGCACCGGAAAGATCCGCTGATTGAAGGTCTCGGTAAGGTACGCCTGGTCCTGCGCATCAAGCGAGTCCCAACCAGTCAGGCGGATCCCAACCGCATCGAGGGCCGGCAGCACCTCTTCCCACAGGATCCGTAGCTGGCGACAGGCCAGATCCTCCACCTTCTCGCGAATCGCCCGGAGCTGGTCCCGGGGGCTGCGCCCATCTGGCGACGGACCTCGCAGGCCAGCGGCGAGCTGGTCCTTGAGCGCCGCCACCCGCACCTGGAACAAGGTGTCGATCTGGGTGCTCATGATGGCCAGGAACTTCACCCGCTCCAGGAGCGGAACCCCCGGGTCTGACGCCAGGTCGAGGAGGCGAGCGCTGAAGTCCAGCTCCGAGAGGTCCCGATTGAGGTACTTCGAACCGAGCCCGGACGAGGCGCCGCCTGGGGCGGCTTCGGCGGCTGCCCGAGGCTGGGCGGGGGGCACGTCGGGCGGGGGGGGCACGTCGGGCGGAGGGGGCACGTCGGGCGGAGGGGGCACGTCGGGCGGGGGGGGCACGTCGGGCGGGGGGGGCACGTCGGGCGGGG
>JAVKSL010000099.1:0-8334 GCA_039583695.1 Acidimicrobiales bacterium
GCTCCCCCCGTCGCGCCGCCGCCGCCTGCCGCCGACCCGGCTCCCCCCGTCGCGCCGCCGCCGCCTGCCGCCGCCCCGATGCCACTCAGGTCCAGGGTCTGTTCTACCCACCTGGTCGAGTGCCTGGCCGACGCAAAGTCGGGGTGCGCCAGGATCAGCTGATGCGCCGGGATCGTGGTGGCAACGCCGACCACCTCGGTCTCGCCCAGCGCCCGGATCATGCGCCGTCGGGCTGCCTCGCGGTCAGGCGCCCACACAATCAGCTTGGCGATCAAGTTGTCGTAGTGCTGACTTACAGTGTCCCCCGCCTCATAACCGGCATCCGTGCGCACCCCAGGCCCGTCCGCCAGGCGGAAGCGGGTGATTGTCCCCGGCGACGGCACGAAGCGCCCTCCTGCCGGGTCTTCCGCGTTGATCCGGCACTCGATGGAATGCCCCCGGCTAGCCACGTCGTCCTGGCCGAATCCGAGCGGCTCGCCCGCGGCCACCCGGAATTGCAGCGCCACCAGGTCCAGACCGCTGACCATCTCGGTCACCGGGTGCTCGACTTGCAGCCGGGTGTTCATCTCCAGGAAGAAAAGCTCGCCCTCCTGGTACAAGAACTCCACCGTCCCGGCCCCCACGTACCCGCAGGCCCGGGCCACCCGCACTGCGGCGTCACCCATGGCCACCCGGGCCGAGTCGGGGAACGAGGCGGCCGGGCTCTCCTCGATCAGCTTTTGGTGGCGGCGCTGGCAGGAGCAGTCCCGCTCGCCCAGCCAGACCACGTTGGCATGGGTGTCGGCCAATACCTGCATCTCGATGTGGCGGGGCCAGGTCAGGTAGCGCTCCAGGTAGCTTTCGCCCCTGCCGAAGGACTTGATCGCCTCGCGCTGGGCCGACTCGAGGGCCCCTGCCGCCTCTCCCGGCTCGGACACCACCCTCATCCCCCGCCCCCCGCCCCCGAAAGCCGCCTTGATCGCAACCGGCCAGCCGACCTCCTCGCCGAAGGCGATCACCTGATCGGGCGAGGTGACCACCTCGTTTCGCCCCGGCACGCCTGCCACCCCGGCCCGCTCGGCCGCCAGGCGGCTGCTGATCTTGTCCCCCATCACCTCGATCGCCTCAGGCGGTGGTCCGACCCAGGTGGCCCCAGCCTCGGAGACCGCCCGGGCAAAGTCAGCGCTCTCGGAGAGGAACCCGTACCCGGGGTGCACCGCACCGGCGCCGCTGCGCGCCAGCACGCCAAGGATCGCCTCGGAGCACAGGTAGCTCTCGGTTGCAGTGCTGCCCCCGAGCGCCCACGCCTCGTCGGCCAGGCGCACGTGCAGAGCGCCCCGGTCCAGCTCCGAGTAAACCGCCACCGTGGCGATGCCCATCTCCCTCGCGGTTCGGATCACCCGAACCGCGATCTCGCCCCGGTTGGCGATCAGCACCTTGGAGATCACGCCAGACCAAACCTATGGTTGGCCCGATGATGCTCGACACCGCCCTGACGGCCCGCCTCGGCGCGACCCGATTCGGCGATGTGCGCTGGGCTGACTCGGTCGGCTCCACCAACGCCGAGGCAATGGCCGTGGCGAGCTCTGGTTCCCCCGAGGGCCTGGTCGTGGTGGCCGACCACCAGCGCGCGGGCCGGGGCCGGCTCGGGCGGAGCTGGGTGGAGCCGCCCGGGGCGGGGCTGCTGGTGTCGGTCCTGCTGCGCCCGGGCCTCGACCCCGAGCACCTGCACCTGGCCAGCGCCATCGTTGCCCTGGCCGCTGCGGATGCCTGCCGGGCGGAGGCGGGGCTCGACCCCGCGCTCAAGTGGCCCAACGACCTGCTGCTCGGCGGTGCGAAGCTGGCCGGTATCCTCGCGCAAGCCGCCGCGGCTGCGGTGATCGTCGGCATAGGGATCAACGTCAACTGGCCACCGGGCACCGAGCTGCCCCCTGGAGCCACCTCCCTCAACCGCCACGCGGGCGGCGAGGTGGACCGGGCACGCCTCCTGGTCGCCATGCTCGAGTCCCTGGAGGCCCGGCGAGCGGCCCTGGACGTGCCCTCGGACCGTGCCGCCCAGGCCAGCGAGTACCGCAGCCGTTGCGCCACCCGCGGCCAGGCGGTGCGGATCGAGCTGGTAGACGAGACCTTCACCGGGACCGCCGCGGACATCACTCCTGAGGGTCACCTGCTGGTCGAGGTGGGGACCTGCCTGCGCCGGGTCAGCGCGGCCGACGTGGTCCACCTCCGCCCCTTTTGGGCTTAGGAATACAGCTCCCTCCGCCGCCCGTCCGTGCCCACTCACCACCCGCGCCAGCCCTCCGGACACATTCTGGGAACGGTTATCGTCGCTACGTGACCGTAACCCTGCCCAGAATGGGCGCCAAGCCCTCATGGGTCCCCTCCGACCTCCAAGATTGCCGAGTAGGCGGTGCTCGCGGCAGCTGTGAGCGGTCCGGGACAGCTCGGGAGCGCCTTGCCGTCCACTACGGCAATTGGCTGGACACCCCGGGTGGTCGAGGCCAAGAATGCCTCCTCCGCGCGCCCGAGGGCGCTCAGCTCCAAGTCCTCCTCGACCACCACGACGTCACTGGTGGCGCGCAGGGCCTCGATGACCAGCGCCCGGGTTACCCCCGCCAGGCATCCCCCCGACAGGGGCGGGGTGATCAGGCGTCCCTCCAGACCCACGAACACGTTCGACCCGGTTCCCTCGCACAGGTTCCCCACCAGGTTGGAGAAGATCGCCTCGGTGGCCCCACGGGCATGCGCCCGGGCCAGCGCCACCACGTTCTCGGCGTAGGAGATCGTCTTGAGCCCGGCGAGGGCGCCCCTCTCGTTTCGGGGCCAAGGGACGGTCGCCACCGAGGTCCCAGCCCTCGGCGGCCCGTCGACGGCGTCCGGCCGCCGAGCGTCCGGCCGCCGAGCGACGTGCCGCCGAGCGTCCGGCCGCCCAGCGACGGATGGTCCTAGCTCCGAGGCAGCCACCACCACTGTCGGGGGGCTCTCCCAGCGGTCCGAGCCAAGGGGACCGCGGCCCCCGGTCACCGTAATTCTGAGGCAGCCGTCGTCCAGGCCGCTCGCCGAGGCAACGGTCTCGCACGCGACGCGCAGCTCAGCCGACGACGGTGGGTCGAGGCCCAGGCCGCCTGCCGAGCGGGCCAGGCGGGCCAGGTGCCTGGCCAGGGCAAACGGCGCGCCCCGGTGGATCAGGATCACCTCGAATACACCATCGCCGGTGGTGAGGCCGTGGTCGAAGACGGAGATCACCGCGTCGGAGGCGTCGCACAGCTCGCCGTTCAGCCAGACGGGCGGAGTTGGATTCACGTCGGGCAGCCTATGCGAGGCGGCCACAATGGCAACGCTACGTCGGAGTAGGGTATGCAACCTGTGGTCAGCGACATCGAAGGGGTTCACATCAGGCTCAACCCGGATCCAGCGCCCGCCCGCTCGGTCCCCGGCCAGGCCCCTGGCCTGCGGTCGCCCGGCCATTGCCGCGGGTCGACGTTGGCCGTGCAGCACCGGCCTGTGACGAGCCGTTGAAGGGCCTCATCCTGGCCGGCGGAGCCGGCACCCGCCTGCGGCCGATCACCCACACCAGCGCCAAGCAGCTGGTGCCGGTCGCCAACAAGCCGATCCTGTTCTACGCCCTGGAGGCGATGGCAGGTGCTGGCATCCGCCAGGTGGGCATGATCGTGGGGGAGACCCGCGCCGAGATCCACGCCGCGGTGGGCGACGGAGCAGCGTGGGGGATACAGGTCACTTACATTCCTCAGGACCAGCCCCTCGGGCTGGCTCACTGCGTGCTCATCGCGCGATCCTTCCTCGGAGACGACGACTTTGTCATGTACCTGGGCGACAACTTGCTGCGCCAGGGCATTACCGGGTTCGTGGAGGCCTTCGAGGCAGAGAGGGAGCGCTTCGCGGCGGGCTCACTTTTCGGGAGTGGGCACGGGTACGATGGCGGGGGGGGCCACATTTCGGGGAAAGTGCCCGCTGCGCAGATCCTGCTGGCCCGGGTGTCGGACCCCCAGCGCTTCGGGGTGGCTGAGCTGGACCGAGCCGGGCAGGTGGTGCGCTTGGTCGAGAAGCCTGAGGTGCCGCCGTCGGATCTGGCGCTGGTGGGGGTCTATCTGTTCGACTCGCGAATCCACGAGGCCGTTGCGGCCATCTCGCCGTCAGCTCGGGGTGAGCTGGAGATCACAGACGCCATCGGCTGGTTGCTCGAGCACGGGCACCGGGTGTGTCACCAGGTTGTCGACGGGTACTGGAAGGACCTGGGTGAGCTGGATGCGCTGCTGGAGGGGAACCGCCTGGTGCTGGAGGGCCTGGCGCCGGCATTGCTCGGGTCGGTGGACGCCGGGTCCAGGGTCGAGGGTCGGGTGGTGATCCAGGCGGGGGCACGGGTGGTGCGCTCGACTATCAGAGGTCCGGCGATAATCGGGGAGGGCACCCTGGTCCAGGACTCCTTCATCGGGCCGTTCACCTCGGTGTACTACGGTTGCGAGATCGTCGACTCGGAGGTGGAGCACTCGGTGGTGCTGGAGCAGAGCCGCCTGGTTGGGGCCGGGCGCATCGAGGACTCCCTGATCGGCAAGGCCGTGGAGGTCACCCGCACCTCCCGACGGCCTCGCGCCACTCGCCTGATGCTGGGTGACCACTCCAGGGTGGACCTCGGATAGTGAGCCTCATGGTCACCGGGGGGGCCGGGTTCATCGGATCCAACTTTGTGAGGCACTGGCTGGCCGGGCACCCCGGGGAGCGGGTCGTGGTGTACGACGCCCTCACCTATGCCGGCAACCGGGCGTCGCTGGCGGATCTGGAGAGCGGGATCGTCTTCGTGCAGGCGGATGTGTGTGACCTCGGCGCCGGTAGATCGGCTATTGCCAGCAACGGGGTGGAGGTGGTGGCGCACTTTGCGGCCGAGTCGCACAACAGCCTGGCGGTGCTGGACCCTGGGCGCTTCTTCGTCACCAACGTGATCGGGACCCAGGTGATGTGCGAGGCTGCCAGACTGGAGGGGGTGCGGCGCTTCCATCACATCTCGACGTGCGAGGTGTACGGGGATCTGGCGCTCGACAGCCCGGAGCGCTTTGTCGAGTCGTCGCCGTACCGGCCCCGCACCCCGTACAATGCCTCCAAGGCGGGGGCCGACCACGTGGTGAGGGCCTACGCCGAGACCTACGGTTTGCCGATCACGATCACGAACTGCTGCAACAACTACGGTCCGTTCCAGTTTCCCGAGAAGGTGGTGGCGTTGTTCGCCGCGCTGGCGCTGGACGGCAAGCCGTTGCCGATGTACGCATCGACCCAGAACCGCAGGGAATGGCTGCATGTGAGCGACCATTGCCGGGCAGTCGAGCTGGTGATCGAGTCCGGCCGGGTGGGGGAGACCTACCATGTGGGTAGCGGTGTGGAGGCCAGCATCGTTCAGATTGCGGACGCTGTGCTGGCAGCGGCCGGGCGACCGGCCTCGCTCAAGAGCGTGGTCCCCGACCGGCCGGGCCATGACCGGCGATACTTGCTGGACTCGACCAAGCTGCGCACCGAGCTGGGCTGGGCGCCGTTGGTGGGCTTCGAGGATGGCCTGGCGGACACGGTTGCGTGGTACGCAGGGCACCGGGAGTGGTGGGAGCCCCTGATGGGGCGCGCGCCGGTGCGCGAGGGGGCCTGGGGCCAGGCGTCGCCGGTCCGGGCGAGGGCCGGGCAGTGAGGGCGGGGCAGTGGCCGGGCAGTGAGGGCGGGGCAGTGAGGGCGGGGCAGTGAGGGTGCTCGTCACCGGGGCCCGTGGGCAGCTGGGACGAGAGCTGGTGGCCACCCTCGCAGGGAGCTGGGAGGTTACTGGCCTTGACCGGGCCAGGCTGGACGTGGGCGACCGGGACGCCGTCCTGGTGGCCCTGGGCGCCCTCCAGCCGGACGTAGTGATTCATGCCGCGGCCTGGACTGCGGTGGACGCATGCGAGGGCGATCCGCGCCGGGCGTGGCGGGTGAACTGCCTGGGATCCCGTCACGTCGCCGAGGCAGCGGCGCTGGTTGGGGCGCATGTGTGCTATCTGTCCAGCGATTACGTATTTGACGGGGCCGCCGAGCGGCCTTACACCGAATGGGATCGGACCAACCCCCTCTCGGTGTACGGGCATTCCAAGCTGGGGGGTGAGGCTGAGTGCCGGGAGGGCTCGACCATCGTTCGGACGTCATGGCTGTGTGGGGCCCAAGCCCCGAACATCGTGGCCACCGTGCTGCGCATGGCCCGTGAGCATGCACCGTTGCGATTTGTCGACGACCAGCGCGGGTGCCCGACGTTCACCGCGGACCTGGCTCGGACGATTCGCCAGCTAGTGCTCGACCGCCGGCCAGGGATCTTCCATGTCACCAATCAGGGAGACACAACCTGGTACGGATTTGCCCGGGCGATCCTGGAGGAGACCGGCCAGGACCCGGACCGAGTGGAGCCGATCACCGCAGCCGAGGTTCGCCCGGTGCGGGCTGCACGCCGTCCCGCGTACTCGGTGCTCGCCGACACCGCGCTGCGCCTGTCGGGACTGCCGGTCCTTCCTGCATGGCGCGACTCTCTGAGGTCGCTGGTCCGCTCGCTGGCGGAGCGCTGAGTGGGCTTGGGGGTGCTCACGGAGTGGGAGGAGCTGCGCGAGGTAGACTTGTGCAAGGCTGGGGCAATGATGGAGCAATGGTCAGTGGTGGACGCCCGCAACTGTTCGATCCCGCAGCGGTGAGGGCCGCGGGGTTTCGCTACGACGGCATAGGCCGGCTTTGAGCACGCCCCAGAATGGGCAGCCCAGGGTCGGCGCGGTCATTGTCAACTACAACGCAGGCCCACACCTGCTTGCGTGCGCTGCAAGCCTGCGCGCCGAGGGGATTGTCGAGGTGGTCGTCGTCGACAATGGGTCGGCCGACGGATCGACCCAGGCATTGGTGTCCGCCGACCCCGGTGTGCGCGTCGTGTCCCCCGGCCGCAACCTTGGCTATGGAGCCGGGGTCAATGCGGGGCTCGGGGTGCTCTCCGAGGTGGAGCTGGTCTTGGTGGGCAACCCCGACATCGTCCTGCGCCCTGGCGCGGTCAGCGCCCTCGTGGCGGCGCTGGATGCCGATCTTGGCGCGGGTCTGGTCGGTCCCCGGATCGAGGAGCCGGGCGGGACTTTGTACCCGTCGGCTCGAACCTTTCCGAGCTTGGCCGACTCCGTGGGGCACGGCTTCGTGGGGCTGGTCGCGCCGGACAATCGCTGGAGTCGGCGTTACAAGATGGCCGACTGGGACCATGCCAGCGGGAGGGAGGTTGACTGGATATCGGGGGCGTGCTTCTTGGCCCGGCGCGAGGTGCTGGACGCCATCGGCGGGTTTGATCCCGCTTACTTCATGTTCTCCGAGGATGTGGACCTGTGCTGGCGGGCCGCCCGAGCCGGCTGGCGGGTCGCCTACCAACCGTCCGCCACGGTGATCCACGTAAAGGGCGTATCCGTGGAGCACCACCCGTACCGGATGATCCTCGCTCATCACCGCTCCCTCTTGCGTTTCGCTGCCCGCACCACCGAAGGACCCGGTCGCGCCCTGCTACCCGTGGTGGCCGCTGGCCTCGGGGTGCGTACCGTGCTGGCCTGCCTGGACCGATCGGGCCTGGCCCGCACGCCGCTGGCCCGCTGCACCGGACACTGACACCGGGCTGGGAGGGATTGGCACTAACGTTTGGGCCGTCATGGCGCGCGGACCCTTGGGACGGACAGTGGCACGTGCGGCCAGGACTGGCGGCACCCGCAGCTCGCGGGGTCCCCGCCAGATCCCATTCGGCTTCTATACCACTCTGGTGGTGGTCGTGCTGTTGGGCACCGCGGGTGTCGCGTTCAGCCGGTACGAGATCCTTCACCCGGCGAAGGCTCCTAGCAACGCACCGACGATCGGAGATCACTGGCTCGTGGCTTTCGGCTTCGACATCTGTGGCAAGGTCGAGCCCAACCCGCCACAGAACCCCGGCAAGGTCACTCCGGGCATCTACACAACCGGAAACGGGCTAATCCAGGTGGTTCCCAAGACCAAGGCCGACACTGGAAAGCACGCCACGCTGGGCAGGTTCGTGAGCCAGTACCCCGGAATGGTGTTGAGCGCTACGAGCGTCGGCTACCCGGGCCACAAGGTCCTGCACAACGGCGCCCTGTGCGGGAAGGCACCTGGGAAGGTCGAGGTGAAGGTGTTCTCCAGCCTTGCTGATACAACCGGAACCCTGGTCACGGGCAATCCGGACAACTTGAAGCTGGCCAACGGAGAGCTGATCACGATTGCTTTTGTGGCGCCGGGGACGAGCATCGGCCGTCCGTCGTCAGCATCCACCCTGGCTTTGGCTGCTGCGGCCGCAGCAGCCACCACGACTAC
>JAVKSL010000099.1:8344-9157 GCA_039583695.1 Acidimicrobiales bacterium
TACCACGCCGCCAGCCACGACTGCCAGGCCTGGCACAACCGTCAAGACCACAGCGACTACTGGCACAACCGTCAAGACCACCGCGACCACCACTCATTCGTGAGAGCAGTCGTCCTCGTGGGCGGCGAGGGAACCCGGCTCCGGCCATTGACGCTCGACACTCCCAAGCAAATGTTGGCGGTGGTGGAGGTCTCGATGATCGAGCGAGTCCTCACGCACCTGGCCGCACACGGCGTCAACGAGGCTGTCCTGTCCCTCGGCTATCGCCCTGAGTGCTTCGTGGCGGCCTTTCCCGAAGGCGTGGCCTGCGGTGTCAAGCTGTCGTACGCGGTAGACCCGGCGCCGCTGGACACCGCTGGCGCGATCCGGTTCGCGGCGCTAGCCTTGGGGGTCTCGGAGACATTTCTGGTGGTCAACGGCGACGTCCTCACTGATGCTGACTATTCCGCGCTGCTGGCCCGGCACGACGAGCTGGGTGCTGACGCAACCATCGCCTTGACGCCGGTGGAGGACCCATCGGCTTACGGGGTGGTCTCGACTGACCCGGCCGCAAGGGTTACTGCCTTCATCGAGAAGCCGCGGCGCCAGGAGGCCCCCACCAATCTGATAAACGCCGGCGCCTACGTGATCGAGCCACGCGTGCTTGATCGGATCCCGCCGGGTCGTGCCGTCTCGGTGGAGCGCGAGACCTTTCCGGAGCTTGTCGCCGACGGACGGCTATTTGCCTGGGCTTCGAATGCCTACTGGATCGATGCTGGTACCCCCGCGGCATACTTGCGGGCTTGCATGGACCTGTTATCTGGGGTCCGCCCG
>JAVKSL010000100.1:0-9117 GCA_039583695.1 Acidimicrobiales bacterium
GAGCAGGCCCACCAGCTGTTCGCCTGCCAGGCCGGCCCTCTCGGAGGCGAGGCTTTGGCGGTCCTGTCCCGATGAGCGGTAGAAGCGCTCAGCCCGCGAGTTCCCGGCCAACACCCACAGCACCGCCTCGGCGTGGCCGCGCTCGACCAGCCGCCGCCGGGCCTCCCCGACCAAGGCGGCCCCGACCCCCTGGCCCCACCAAGACGGATCGACGTAGATCGCGTACAGCTCACCCGCGTCCTGCGCGTCAGCGTCCCGGGCTGACGCCACCGTCGCGAACCCGCAGATCACCCCCCCGGGGACCGCGACCGTGGTCATGGGCCTGTCGAGTCCCTGGTCGGTGAAGGTGTAGCGCTTGGCCCGTTCAACTGGGTTGAGCCGGTCCAGATAGGCATCGGGCAGCAGGCCTCGGTAGGCCGCCCGCCACGATCCGACGTGCACCTCCGCCACCGCAGCCTCGTCGCCCGGAACAGCCCTGCGTAACAGCATGGCTTTGAGCGCCTTCGCCTCGTGGCACAACGGCTGGCCTGCGACTACGCTCGTGGAGGTGAGGACGCCAAGCCATCGGAGATCCGGACGACGGAGCGTTGATAGCACTCATACTGCTCGTCTTGCTGCTGTGGCCGCCAGGGCGACGTACGTGGGTAGCGCCGAGCACAAGGACTACCTGTCCCCGGCTGGACCACCGCGCCTGCGGGCTGACGCTACGAAGTGCGATCCTGAGCTCCACGGCGATTTCGAGTTGCTAACCGCCTGGCTCCGAGAGGCGATCTTGGCCGGCAACGTGGGCGCCCCGTGGGAAGGCGACTTTCCTCGCTACGCGTGGGCGCTCCGCGGAGGTTCGTGGTTTGAGGCGCGTCTGGTGAACCTGGAGAGCGGCGAGTACAAGGGCTATCAAATACTTGACTCCGAAAGGCCGACAGGATTGCCCGATGCCTGATAGCTCGTCCTTCTTCCATTTCGAGTGGCAGCCCGCCGATTCAGGCGTTCGAGCGTCCGAGCTGGCCGCTACGTGGGCACGCCTGGACCTGAACGTCGACGGCAACTGTCCGACCATCGCCGAGGATCTTGCCACCGGGAGCATACGACGATCGATCTCCGTATCGTTGTACCCATTGGCCGAATGGATTACCTATAACTGGTGGGGCCTGCTCTTCGGTGTAGAGAAGGGGACCTTGCCAACCACCGGAGACGGGCACAACCTTCGTGCCGCGGGTGACGGGTTCTGCTGGCCGAACGTGACGGTCCGTTCCGAAGGTGGGGGAACACGGCTCACCTGGCAGCCCGACACGGTCCGTCAAGCTGGATGGCCTATCCGGTTCCTGACCTCCGGGGCTGCCTGGGTGGAAACGGAACGCTTGCGAAGTTCTTTCGCTGGGTTGGTTGATGCGACGCTTGTCAGGCTGGGCGAAGCTGGTCTGGACGCCACAACCCTGTACAAAGAGTGGCAGGTGCTCAAAGAACTTGACGGCGAGGAGGTCGAGTTCTGCGAGGCATGCGGTCGTCTCGGGTTGGATCCGTTCGCTGAGGGCGCGACCTTTGCCGATGCGATTGAACAGGTGTTCCAGCGACTCGACGAGACGAACCGTGATGATCTCCTTGACGCCCTCGCCCCTGGCGAGCTCGGCCCGGCGCTGGCATGGGTAGCTGAGGCACAGGCCGCGGCTCGGCCGGACACTCTGAGGCAGGCTTCGGCTTTCTCAACCGACCTCGATGGTTTGCGAAAGGAGCTGGAGACCGACTCCGATCGCTTCGGGGAGCGGGCCTACCGGATCGGCTACCGGCAGGCGGGACTAGTGCGCCAGGCGCTTTCGCTCTCGCCAACGGAGCCTGTGCGTCTGGACCAACTACCAGTCGCCCAGGTGCAAGGCGTTGCCAAGGCTCCAAGCAGCTCTCTGCAAGGTGTGTCCGTTACCACCGACGATCGCGAGCACGCGAACCTCGCCTTGGGCTGGCCAGCCAGCCGCACCAGCCTGCTTTTCGCCAGTGCCCGATGCTTCTGGGGCCTTCTCTTCGACTCAGCGCACACGAACCTGTTCACCGATGCGCCATCTCGGCGCCAGCAGGTCTCACGTGCTTTCGCTGCCGAGCTTCTCGCCCCCGCAGAAGGCATCCGTGTTCTCACTGGCGGTCGCGGAGGACTGGCGTGGCCCTCTCCGGTGGCCGATCATTTCGGTGTTTCAGAGGTAGTGATCGAGCGACAAATCCAGAACCGGCTCCTAGATCACAGGTCATGACCTGATTGCTGATTGCTGAGTGACCAGCTGTGCGGTGCCACCGCCCGCATCCGGATCCGGCGCGTGCCAGCCACTGCCTCCGGGTCACGCGGCGAACCCCGGCCCCTCCGGCCCGGCCCCTCCTGCCCCGGTGGTGCCGGTCCGGCACGGGACCCGGGCGGCCACATCCACGACACGCCGAGGAGGCCCTCGGCTATGTCGGTGTCGAGGGTGCCAGTCTGGCCAGGCAGCAGGCTGCTGTCTGGGCGGCGCACCCACAGCCCGCCCACCCGGTCGGGGTCACCTCCCATCGACCAGCCCTGGTCGTGGATCAGGTGGTGGTGCGCCCGGCACAGCGTGACCAGGTTGGAGCGGTCGGTGGGACCTCCGTCGGCCCAGTGGACCCAGGTGATGGCACTGGGTCCCCCGGCTTGCCTGGCGGCCGGGGAAGCGACACGCCGCCCCGTCTCTTAGCCTGAGCACCGCTCCAACGACGCCGGTATCACCCTCGGCATCGGCGGCCAGTCGCCCGCTGATGCGCAGCATCGAGGCAGACCCGTCGCAGCCGTACTCGTGGTACCAGCGCAGCGAGCGAGTGGAGCGGGCCTTGGCGGCGGCGTCGTTACCCACCCGCACGTGACGCCTGGCAGCTCGGCGGGGCTCGGCCGGACTCCCACCGGGGCCTTGGCGGCCCAGGCGGCGTCGCTGTGGGGATCGGCCAGGCGACACAGCGGGCGCAGCTGGTCCATGGACAGCTCGCCCCGCTCGGCGGCCGCCGCGATCTCGGGCAGTGAAACCAGGGCCCTCGCCACCGCCGGCTCCGCCCGGGGGCTGCGGGGGTACAGCGAGTCGCTGAGCGCCATCCATCCCGCCATGTCGTTGGCCCCGTCCTGGCGGCCCCGTCCTGGCGCCAGGCCTGGCGCTCGTCGAGCACCGCGTCCATCGCCATCGCCTGGGCGTGAGCAGCGCGACAAAGCGCCACCATCTGGGCCCGTGCACCGGCCAGCTCGTCGCTGGCGCAGCGCCGGTAGTGATCGAGGGAGCGCTGCGAGCCGGCCCCGGCGTCGCCAGCCTCGACCGGCGCGGCACCCCCGTCGCGAGCCCCCCGTCCGCCGCCCCGCCCCGCTCCCCATCTCGGAACATACGTTCAGACTACCACCTCGGTGTATCGGAGGCAACTCCACCCAGGTCGCCCAAACGGGCGAGATTGATCGCGGCGTTGTCGTCTCTTTGATGGACGGCACCGCATTGCTCGCAGGTCCAGTGTTCGGACCAGCCGATATCTTGGACGCAGCCACAGCCGTGGCAGGTCTTCGACGACGGATACCACCGGTCGGCCACCACCAGGGTGCTCCCGTACCAGGGGCACTTGTAGGTGAGCTGGCGTCTCGGTTCCCCCAGTGCCGCGTCCGCGAGGCCCCTCCGGCGCGCACGGGCGCCGGGGAGGCCCTTTTGTCGCAGCATTCCACTCGCATCGAGTCCTTCCACCACCACCGTGCCGTGGGTCTTGGCAAGCCTGGTGGTGAGCATGTGGATGTGATGCGATCGGATGTTGGCCACCCGGGCGTGGATGGCCGAGATCTGTTGGTTGCTCCTGCGGTAGCGACGGGACCCCGGCGCCCTGCGGGAGCGCTGGCGGTTGAGCCGGCGCAGTTCGGCCAGGGAGCACTGGAGCGCTCTCGGGTTCGCCACCCGGTCGAGCACACCATCTCGGGTGGCCACGGTCGCCAGGCGCCGCACGCCCACGTCGACGCCGACGACATCCGCCGGGTCGACGACACCTGGCTGGATGGAACGGAGCACAGCCACCCGCACCGAGGCCATGATCCGGTCTCCCCGGCGCCGGAGGGTGATCGAGAGCACCTTTGCCCGGCCCTTTGCGATCAGGCGCTCGATTCGTCGGGTGTTCTCCTGGGTCCGCACGGTGCCGATCACGGGGACTGTTAGGTGTCGCCGATCGGGCTCCACGCGCATGGCGCCGGTCGAAAAGGTGCAACGGTCCTGGTCGCGGCCCTTCTTCTTGAACCGCGGGAAGCCGATCCGCTTGCCTGCGAGCTTGCCGGACCGGCTCTTCTGCCAACGCCAGTAGCCATCGACAGCTCCTTTCACGCCGTCGGAGAACGCCTCCTTCGAGACCTCGGGCCACCACACCTTGTGTGTCTCGACATTCCGACAGACATCGTGCTTGTCCTGGTTCCAGCGCTTGCGCAGGCGGTAGTGGGAGGGGGCCGGGGACTCGACCCCCTCGACGTGATAGGTGACAAGGTCGGCCTTCAGCTGCTCGACAGCCCAGTTGAAGGCCTTTCTCCGAGCACCGAAGTGCCTGTGAATGGAAACGAGCTGGTCTCCGGTAGGGTCGAGCGCGAACGAGAACGCCTGGACGACCCAGCCCTCGGGAGGCTCGTACCTACGCGGCATGGCCGTCACTTGCGCCGGTTGCCGCGGCCAAAGCCTTCTCGGCCCGGTGTCTGGCCGAGCGCTTGCCGTAGAGGCGGGCGCAGAACGAGGTGAGGATCTCGGTCATGTCTCGCACCAAGTCGTCGTCCACCTCAGTGGGGTCGACGACCACCAGTTCCCGGCTCTGAGCGGCCAGCGCAGCCTCCACGTACTCGACAGCGAACCTTGCGAAGCGGTCCCTGTGCTCGACGATGATTCGCGTCACTCCGGGGTCTTTGAGCAAGGCCAAGAACTTGCGGCGATGTCCGTTCAACGCCGAACCGACCTCGAGATATCGGCTGGTCCGAACACTGGACCTGCGAGCAATGCGGTGCCGTCCATCAAAGAGACGACAACGCCGCGATCAATCTCGCCCGTTTGGGCGACCTGGGTGGAGTTGCCGCCCCGGTGAAGCGTGGAGCCGAACGTAAGGCCAGGACTCTCCTGGCAGTTGGCGAGGACACGCGAAAGGGAGGTCCGGCACCCGCCGGACCGATCAACCCCGAGAGGGGTGCGGCATGAGCCGGGCTCACCATCGCTCACTCAGCCGCAACGGTAGGGGCACACGTAGGCCGGGCGGCTATTGAGCCGCGAAAGAAATCTCACTTCGGGATGCCGACGTTGTCAGATCTGCGGAAGGCAATACCGGCGGCAGCGCTATCGCGAGTTGCCGTCGGGTCCCGCGCGGTCGAAGAACCCGTGCATGCGTGGAGTCTCCATGCGCGAGAACCGGGAGGTCCCATGCTCGCCCGTCTGGTCGATCACCGGGCGGGCCGTTCAGGAAAGGCAGCCGGCCTCCCTAGCGCGGTATCAATGTGATACCATGGGCCTATGGCGATGACCCTGAGGCTCACCGATGAGGAACAGGCGGCCCTGCAGCAGAGGGCCGACCGCGACGGGATCTCGATGCAAGAAGCAGCCCGCCGAGCCGTCCGGGAGTACGTGGCGCGAGCCGAGCACCGCGACCGTGTCAGCCGCGCGGCCGAGCTTGTGACCGAGGCCCACGCCGAGGCTTTGGAGCGCCTTGGCCGGTGAGCAAAGCGACGTCGAGTACCTCGACATCGGAGACCTCTTCGCCCTTGCCACGCAGCTCCTCGGTGACCCGCCTCCAATTCGCGATCTCGGTCTGCTCGGGTCGGCGGTCGCCCGGCCCGCCGCCAGCGCGTTCGGAGGGGATGCCTACCTTGACATCTGGCTCAAAGCGGCGGCCCTGCTGCAGTCGCTCGTGAAGAACCACCCTCTGGTCGACGGCAACAAGCGCCTCGGGTGGCTGGCAACTGCCGTGTTCCTACAGCTCAACGGCGTGGAGGCAACCCGCGCCTCGAACGACGACGTGTACGACTTCGTGATGGACGTGGCCGTCGGCCACCAATCTGTCGCCGAGATCGCCGACGACCTGCGTCGGATCGTCGAGTAGCGCCAGCCGGCACTGCGGACACTGGAGCTGTGTCAGTTCGCCAGCGCCAGTTCCGTCCGCAGCACGAAGGTGGGCGTCGAGTACGGATCGGCCCTCCGACACTGACCTTCGCCCACGCGATCGGGGGCGGATGGCGGACGAACCGGTTCCCCGGTACCGGCGCCCGCCTACGGATCCGATCCGGCGGCGACCACTCGTCTCGCTGGGCCATAGTTGAGCCGAAGCCCCAGGCGAGCGTAGGCCTCGGCCTTGTCTTCGGGCGCTGCGCTAGGTGGAATGGCGCTCTGTGCTCCCCGCATCAGACGGGCTCGGCGGCCGGGGCACCAGCAGCTCGGCTCGATAGTGCCGTAGGATGATCGAGGGCCCGTCGGGCTGAGCGGCTACCTCCAGCCATGATCGTCCGTCCGGCGAGGGCATCCTCGCCCAGCCCGCCATCGACTGCCCCCGAACGCAAGGTCATCACCGCAGGGGACGCAGCCGAGGTGCTGGGTACGAGCAGCGAGGAGATCCGCCAGCTCCTCGCCCGCCCCGCAGCCGCCGAGAACGAGCGACGGCTCCACCACGACCTCGAAGAAGCGGTGTTCGGCAAGCACGAGCGCTGAACGGGAGCGGTCGTGCTGGTCGACGCCTCGGTCGCCCGTAGCTTCGCTGTCGTCGGATGGACCCGCCAGCTGCTCGAGGTCGCCGGCGGGACCATCCTCGTCGCCGACACCGTCCACGGCGTGGATCCTGATGATCCGAGCGAGCTGCGCCACATCCGCGCTGCGCTGTGTCGCCAGGCGGAAGACGCCGGGCTCGGTTCGGGGCGAGCCGGCCGGGCCCTCTCCGCCGTCCAGGGTCTCGATCAGCTGCTCGCGCTCTCCACCAGAGAGCTGACCGTCCTGGCGCTCAACGACGACGAGCTGGCGCTGGCGATCCGCCTGCAGTCACGCCGAGCGGAGGACCGAGCATGGCGTCACTCCCTCGGCGCCAAGGCACGACGCCTCGACGCCAGCGAGTCCGCGTCCATCGCCATCGCCGTGAGCCGATCGCTCTACTTCGCCCGCCAACCGTGGAGACAAACCACGAGGGGCTCCACAACACTGCTCCGCAGGGGCAAAGGCGCAGGTGGTTGATCAGGCCGATGAAACGCGACAGCGCAACCGTGGGGGGAATCTCTACCAGCAGATGCACGTGGTCGGCCATGACCTCCACCTCGATGATCCTTGCACCCAGCTCTTTGACGACCTCGGCAATGATCTCGCCGAGCCGGGCCTCCACCCGCCCCACCAGTACGCGCCGACGGTACTTGGGGCACCAGATGACGTGGTACTTGGCCGAGTACACGGTCTTGTTGGTCGAGCGGTAGCCCACAGGACCCATTCTGGCATGAGGGTGTATCACGGCTCGCTCCCGACCAGCTCAGGCACCCAAGGTCGGGCCTACGGCCCGAGCGCGGCTCTGCCTCCCACGGCTAAAGCCGTGGGCTTCCCGCCCCACGCCCCATTTCGGTGATCGCCGCCCGGCTCGTTGAGCAAGGGCACCCACCCGGAGGTGTCGAGGTGGCCGCCGGGCGTGAGCTATTGGCGCAGCGTCGTCGGGCCAGATGTCCCGGCCCGCAGCTGCTCGACACCGGTGGCAACTGTGGGACACCAGCCCCCCCGGTCTCAGGGACACCGGTTTTGTATGGGCCTACATCGTGTGGGCCGTAGGCACTCGTATTCGAACTGGCCGGATCTGCACCTGCGGGTTGTGTCGCTGTTCAGTGCTTCGAACGCTCGGGGTCAGCGCGGGTCGGTGGTATAGGCGACGGACCGATGCCGGACGGCGAGGACGCGAACGACGCGCTGGTCATCCTCGAGCTGGTAGATGATCCGGTAGGCACCGACGCGCAGTGACCGCAGCCCCCGAAGGCGCCCTCGAAGGGTGTGGCCTGCCTCGGGATCGCGTTCGAGAAGGCCGAGGGCCTCGACGACAGCGTCGGACAGCGGCCAGTCGAGACCGACAACCTCCTTGCGAGCCCGTCGGACGAGCTCGACCCGGCTCACCTACGGGTGTCGACGGCCGAGCTCTCGGCGCAGCTCGTCGAGCGTCACGGTCTCCCCACGCTCGGCCTCCCGGCGCCCTTCTTCGATGGCGGCGAGCGTGTCGGGGTCGGAGAGGATCTCGGCAGTCTCCTCCAAGGCCTCATATTCGTCGACTGGGACAAGCACGGCAGCGGGACGGCCTCGGCGGGTGATGACCACATGCTCTCGGAGGTCGGCCACCTGATCGATGACCTGGCTGAGCTCGTTACGAAGCTCACGGACTGGGACGGTTTTGCTCATGACTGAAGTGTACTCTCCCGCGTACACAATAGCGGTCGCGCCGCTTCTTCTAAGCCTGGATCCCACGACCTAGGCCCGCTTCCTCGACGCCGAGTTGCTCGTCTCCACCGTCTCCGGCCTCCTGGAAGACGCGGCCGCGTCGGCCGGTGTGGTCGTGCGGGTTGTCAAAACCGACTGACGGCCAGGGCTCCCCCAAAGGTGCCACCGGCCCGAGCCCAGGCTCCCGGGTCGTGAAGTCCTCGCAATAGGCGATGCTGCTATGGGCGGATCACTGGTGGCGCATGCTCCCCGCTACCAGCTCCCCGGCGTCGATGCGCCCGAGCCCCGGGCACCCGAGCGCCCGCGTCACGGTCCCGGGCCGGCGGAGGAATCACGCTCGGTGCTCCCCGCCACCCGCGCCCACCCACCTCGGGTGCGCCCGCAGGCGAGCCAGGGGCCCGGACCGCCAGCGCTGCTGCCACCGCCGCCAAAAAGAATCGGCGGCGGTGGCCCACCGGTCGGTCCGGGCCTTGCAGTCGGCTTGGCGCCTTCCCGCCGGTCGCGAGGGAGCCCTCTCGGTCCCGGGTCTGAGCGCAGTGAGGCTGGGCGTGGTGCAATGATGGCCGACGGTGGACGGGCATGTGAGCAGGCGGGTGGTGGTGATGGGCCAGGGCTACGTCGGGCTCCCGCCCTGGCGGCCTCGCTGCGTGCCGGCAGCTACCGCCCGACCACCCTCGAGGCCGACCTGGAGGGCTTCGAGGTG
>JAVKSL010000101.1:0-8963 GCA_039583695.1 Acidimicrobiales bacterium
CCGCAGGCGGCCTGACGGGCCGTAGTGCACGGGCCTCGAAGATACGTAATCGAATTTACGACCCGGACCACTTAGGTGGAGCCCAGCCACGGCTGCGCCGGTCAAAAGGACAATCATCGAGACTGCGACCAGTGGAGCCAACAGCGCCCGGCGGCGCGTGATCAGGCCGGCCAATGCGGCGGTCCGGCGGCAGGCCAGCGCCCACTCGGGGTGCAGTTGCCGCTGGACAAAGAAGGCGGCGATCACCGTCGTGCCCGCAGTCAGGCAAGCCAGAGTCACCATTGCCGACCACCATGCGCCAGCGTTTCCCGCGACCGTAGCCTCGATGGCCTTGAGGCCCCAGTGTGCGCCGGTGAGGTCGCTGAGCTGGGTGATCCCCGGGACTCGAGTGAGTGACCCCCAGGCCCCCGAAAGGATGAGCTGGGCCACCAGGGCAACCGGGAGAACTGTCATGGCCTTGTCCGGGGTGCTGACGAGCGCCGAAAGCAATAGGCCCAGAGCCACCGCGCACAATCCCACCAGCGCAGTGGTGACCATCAGCTCGCCCAGGCCCCATCCGAGGACCGCTCCGTGGGCTGGCGGTCCTTGGCGAATGCAGGAGATCGCAGTGAAGGCGACCGCCTGGACCGCGATGATCGTCCCGAGAACCATCATCTTGGAGCTCACATAGGCGTTCAGCGAAAGTCCGGCGCCCTTCTCTCGTCTCAGGATCGAGTGCTCTTTCACGATCTCGCGCACCGCGCTGGCAGTTCCGAGCCAGGTGACGCTTATGGCCAGGAACGCGGCGACGCTCACCGTCCGGCCCGGGACGACGTCGAGCTTGGACACCTGCGGGACGGGGGAGAGGCCATGTGGAGAGAGCACAGCCCAGAGCAACAATCCAAGCAGGGGTCCCTGCAGGGCCAGCATCGCCACGTGCCGGCGGTCGGAGCGGATTAGGTCCAGGTATCGCTGCGTGAGGGTGAACAGCTGAGCGCTCCAGCCAGGTACGGCCGGCACCGGGTCAGGACCCTCGTAGGTGGGGCTGGGTCGGCACAAGCTGGCCAGGGTGGCCGCCGGTCCCTCGGGGAGCTGCCTGGTCGGCTGAGCGAGGGCCGGCAAAGCCCTCCAGCGCTCTTTCCAGCTCGGGCCGAGGTGTGAGTTGAGGGCTACGAACACCTCGGCGACATCGCTGAGCGCGAAGTAGGCCGTGGCCTCCTCGGGGGTCCCGACGAATGCCACCTGGCCCCCGGCGGCCAGGAAGATGACCCGGTCACAAAGGGCCAAGGCCCCCATTGAGTGGGTGACGGCCAGAACGGTCCGACCCCGGTCCGCGATCTCCCGCAGGGTGGTCATCACCGAGCGCTCGTGTCCAGGGTCGAGTCCGCTGGTGGGCTCGTCGAGGACCAGGACCTCGGGCTCGGCCAGCAGCTCGACTGCCAGGTTGGCCCGCTTGCGCTGCCCTCCGGACAGCGATCCCACTGCCAGGCCGCCCTGGCGCTCCAGGCCCAGCTCGTCCAGGACGGCGAGCACCCGGGTGGAGCGCTGGCTGGCAGAGGTGGTGCCAGGTAGGCGCAGCGAGGCAGCGTACTCGAGGGTGCGGCGCAGGCCCAGCTGGTGGTGCAGGAGGTTGTCTTGGGGGACATAACCCACCCGCCGCTGAAGCGCTTGGTTGCCCGACGTGAGGTCGGTGCCGTTGAGCCGGATCACACCTGAGTCAAGCGCCAAGCTGCCGACGAGGGTTCGAACCAGGCTGGTCTTGCCGGCCCCGGTAGGCCCGGCCACTGCCACCAGCCAACCCTTCTCGACCGTGAAGCTCACGTCGTCAAGGATTCGGCTGCCGTCAGGTGCGCTTGCCGTGATGTTGCGGACCTCGAGCAGCGGGACGGCTGAGCTGGGCTGAGGAGGCCGCCAGGCGGCTGGGGCCTCGGTCCCGGAGCGTCTCATCGTGGCCGTCATGGGTCAGCTGATCTGCGAGGAGTAGCGCGGGCAGTAAAGGGAGACCGTCGTGTCGACGATGTAGGTGCTGGCGCCTGGCAGGACCGTGGTGAATGGGATGCTGCCCAGCCTCTGGTCCATCGCCGCCTCGATCTGGCTGACCGTCGATCCCTGGCTGAACGCGGTGCACACGTCGCCGGCCAATGTGTTCACCTGGGCCACTGAAGGCTTGATCGGCGACTTGACGTAGGCCCCGAGGCCGGTGATGGCCTGGTCTACCGCAGCCGTCGAGGGTTGAAGGATGGCTGGCGGGGTCGCGGGCTCGGTGGTTGGCGGGCTGGTCGTTGTGGTGGTGGTGACCCGCAGGGGCGCGCCAATGGAGGTCCGGGTGCTCGGGGGTACGGTGCTGACCGGCAATGTCGTCGGAGGTGCGGTGGTGCTCACCATCACGCCCGGGGTGATGGCACCTACGGCGGTGCGGGTGGCCCGGGCTTGGCCGCGCTCGCAGCCTTGGTGGTCCGGCGCGTGGTCGCGTGGCTCGTTGTCTTGGCGGTCGTCGGTGTCACCGACGACGCTGCTGCCAAGGGCGTCGTAGCCAGGGTGTGGGCTGGCAGAGCTCCAGACGGGAGGGTCACCAAGCCCACCGCTAGACCTGCGGCACACACCGCACCTGTGGCACCCACTGTCAGCCATTCGGTGCGCTTTGACCATCCCAGCATGGCGGCAACCTGCCTTTCTCGTGGATGTGGTCAGCCCTTGCGGTGCCACCTCTGGGTTATCGGCAGGTGAGAGCGGACCTGTAGCGTTTGGCCAATGCTTTCAGCCGACCTGCCCAGTGACCCCGAACGCGAGCGCCTCCTGGCCGATCGTGCGGCCTGGCTGCGCTATGGCCCCTATCTCTCCGAGCGGGCGTGGGGGACCGTGCGCGAGGACTACAGCGCTGACGGCGACGCCTGGGCGTACTTCCCTCACGAACAGGCCCGTTCCCGGGCCTATCGCTGGAGCGAGGACGGCCTTGGGGGCATCTGCGACGACCACCAGTTCCTCTGTCTCGGCTTCGTCTTCTGGAACGGCAGGGATCCGATCTGCAAGGAGCGCATCTTCGGTCTCACCAATGCCGAGGGAAACCATGGCGAGGACGCCAAGGAGCACTGGTGGTACGAGGACTCCACCCCGACCCATTCCTACCTTCGGTGGCGCTATGTCTATCCCACCAGGGCCTTCCCTTACGACGCGCTGGTGGAAGGAAACGGGCAGCGCTCGAGGCTCGATCCCGAGCTCGAGCTCGAGGACACCGGTGTGCTGGCCGAGCATCGATACTTCGACATTGTGGCCGAGTACGCCAAGGCGACTCCCGACGATCTTTGTATTCGCCTCGTTGTGACCAATCGCAGCCCGGACCCGGAGATCCTCCACATGCTTCTGAGCCTCTGGGCGCGGAACGTGTGGTCCTGGGGCATCGACGACCCCCGCTCGGCCAAGCCCGAGCTGTACCTGGGGACGGGTCCCCGTATCGTGGCCGACCACGCCGTCCTCGGACTGCGCAACCTGGTCGGCTCGGGCAATCCGAGCCTCTTGTTCTGCGAGAACGAGACCAACACCGAGCGGATCTACGGGGAGCCCGGCTCGACGCCCTATCCCAAGGACGGTATAGCGGACCACGTGATCTCGGGGGCCCCAACGGTCAACCCCGCAGCTCGGGGGACCAAGGCTGCGCTGTGGTACCGGCTCGAGCTCGGCGCGGGCGAGGAGGCGGTGATCGACCTGCGCTATGCACCAGGCGCCGGGACGGCCGGCAAGGGTGGCGCCGCCGGGCTGACGGACGATGGTGGCGTCGGGACCGCTGGAGGGGTGGGCGCCGATTTCTCGGATGTCCTGGCGGCTCGCCGCTCCGAGGCCGACCAGTTCTATGCCCCCCTGCTGGGCCACCTGGCGCCCGAGCGTGCCCTGGTGGCGAGGGCGGCCTTCGCCGGGATGCTCTGGTCCAAGCAGCTTTACCACTACAACGTCGAACGCTGGCTCCAGGGCGACCCTGCCGGCCCAGTCCCGCCGGCGTCACGCTGGTCGGGGCGCAACTCGCGCTGGCGCCACGTCGACAATTTCGACATCATCTCGATGCCCGACAAGTGGGAGTACCCCTGGTATGCCGCCTGGGACCTGTGCTTTCACTGCATGGTGCTGGCCCGCGTGGACCCGGTGCTGGCCAAGGACCAGCTGGTGCTCATGTGTCGTGAGTGGTACATGCACCCGAACGGTCAGATGCCGGCCTACGAGTGGGAGTTCTCGGATGTGAACCCCCCGGTGCAGGCCTGGGCCGCGCTCGAGGTCTTCAGGATCGACGGCTCGACCGACTACGAGTTCCTGGAGCGGATCTTCCACAAGCTTCTCCTCAACTTCACCTGGTGGGTGAACCGGGAGGACTTAGAGGGCAACAACGTCTTCCAGGGTGGCTTCCTCGGTCTGGACAACATCGGGCCTTTCGACCGCGATACCATATCGCCGGAGGACGGACACGTCGAGCAGTCCGATGCCACTGCCTGGATGGCGATGTACTGCCTCAACATGTTAGAGATCGCGCTGACGCTCGCCGAGCACGATCTGACATATGAGGACATGGCCACCAAGTTCCTCGAGCACTTTGCTTACATAGCTGCGGCCATGCAGGCGCAGGGGCTCTGGGACGAGACCGACGGCTTCTACTACGACGTGTTGCACCGCCCCGACGGCGAACGGGTCCCGCTCCGGGTCCGCTCAATGCTCGGGCTCCTGCCCCTGTGCGCGGTCACGGTCCTGAGGCACAGCGCGCTGGTGCGACTGCCTGAGTTCGCGCAACGCCTCAGATGGTTCGTCGACAACAAGCCCGAGTACGCCGACGTCATTGGCCATTGCCAAACCACGGGGGAGGGCCACGCTCGACTGCTCTCAGTGGTGAGCCCCGAGCGGCTCATTCGGATATTGGGCACGATGCTCGACGAGACGGAGCTCCTTTCCTCATACGGCCTGCGCTCGGTAGCGGCCAGCCACCGCGAGCACCCCTTCACCGTGGAGCTGGGTGGGGTCACGGCCACACTCGACTACGAGCCGGGGGAGTCGCGCTCGGGGCTGTTCGGTGGCAACTCGAACTGGCGCGGGCCAATCTGGTTCCCGGTCAACTACCTGGTTATAGGTGCGCTGAAGAAGTTCTCGACTTACTTCGGCGAGGGGCTCCGGGTCGCCCTGCCGAGCGGATCGGCGATGGGCCTTCCCCTGGCGGCCGTGGCCGACGAGCTCTCGGAGCGGCTGATCGGGTTGTTCCTTGCCGGACAGGACGGGCGGGTCCCGGCCTTCGGGAGCAGTCGGTTGTTCGCAAGCGAGCCAGGGTGGGCGGAGCGCCCTTTGTTCTTCGAGTACTTCCACGGGGACACCGGCGCCGGGCTGGGGGCCTCGCATCAGACAGGCTGGACCGGTCTCGTGGCCGAGCTCATCATCCGCCGTCGCTGAACCTGGGGGCATCTTTGTGGAGCTGACCGTTGCTCGCAACCCCGACCTGGAGAGCAGCTTGCCCTACTTGGTGCGCATCCCGATAGGCGAGGGCCTGGTGTTCGCCACCAGGGGGACCTGGCCCCGGACCAGCGCCTTGTACTGCCACCCCGTGCCGGCTACAGACTGGCCTGAGGCGCCCGAGGTCGTGGAGCAGATCGGGCTGCAGGCCTGCACCCGGAGGGGCGCGGCGATCGACATCGTCGCCGCGCGCAGCCGGGAGCAGCGATCGCAGATTGTCTTTACCACGGCACGAGGCAGGGAGATGGTGTTCTGGCAGTCCCCACGCACCCGCAAGCAGGCCCGGCCCGATGTGCGCCTGCCCACGGCCCGAGCGGCGAAGATCGAGGAGTTGGAGATCGTCGTCGATGCCCACGAGCAATACGCCTACCACTTCTCGAGCCAGCAGGTCCGCACGGTCAGGCGGGCGCTGCCCTGCGGGGACTATGCGGTCAGCTTTGGCGGCCGGGTGGTCGCCTCGGTGGAGCGCAAGTCGCTGGCGGACCTCGTGTCCAGCCTGATCAGCGGCCGGCTCCGCTTCGCGCTTGGCGAGCTTGCGACTCTTCCCCGAGCTGCGGTCGTGGTGGAGGATCGCTATTCCGGGGTCTTCGCCCTCGACCGGGTCCGCCCCTCTGTGGTCGCCGACGGTCTGGCCGAGCTGCAGGTCCGCTGGCCGATCATCCCGATCGTGTTTTGCGAGAACCGCAAGCTGGCCGAGGAGTGGACTTATCGCTACCTGGCCGCGGCGCAGGTGTGGGCCGAGACCGAAGGTCTTGCGGTGTCGCGCATGGGGATCGAGGGCGATGGTGACACCGAACCGGGACCACCCGAGCCAGGGCCATCCGTCGCGGAGCTGCGTGCGTGGGCCCGAGCCAACGGGCTCAGTGTGTCTGACAGGGGTCGGTTGCGCCCCGAGGTTCACCAAGCCTGGCTCGATCGCGTGCAGGACTGACCTTGGCCCCTCGGGGCGCCGGAGCTGGGGTAATGATTGGTGCCGTTCTGGCTGTCGTGGGCTGTTTGGCAGGTCGACGGAACGGGCATAGTTCTTTCAGTGAAGGTGCAACAGCAACAGGAGAGCCGAGAGGAGGTCTCCGTGGGAACAGCGCTCATAGTGGTGTTGGTTGTGCTGTGCATAGCAGGGATAGAGGTGAGCCGAAGGGCATTGGTGGGTCGACGGCTCGAGCACGCATACGATGTGTTGCGCCCCATGGGCCCGTCGGACACTTTGGGGACGGATAGCGCGACCAGCCGCGGGGCTGTCCATCGGCGGCAGGAGGCTCATGCTGGCGCCGGATCCCGGGGCGCGTGACCCGATACTGGACCGGGATGCCCCGCCTCGTGCACGAACCCTAAGCCTCGCGCACGCACCCACCCTAACACTCTGCTCACCCCTGGCTCACACAAGCTTCACTTTTGGCTGGCATTGTTGTCTCAGCAAGGCGAGCCAAGGGGTCGGTGTCTTTAGTTTGGTGGGTCGCGACCGGCGAAGCGGATGCACGGGAGCCGGCGAGCAGGCCGGCGGCCCTCCGGTGCGCTGATGACCGGGAGAACGACGCCATGTCGGCCGCGACCACCGTTCCGATCAGCAGGTGGGTGAAGCTCAGCGGTTCGTCCGGGCCGAGCAGGTGCACCTGGGCGAGAGCGCCAGCCGCCAACTCCGCGCTCGCTCGTCGAGCAGGGCCAGGCCAGCGACCAGCGACAGGGCAGTGCCGTACCGCCCTGGGCAAGACGCCCACCGCGTGAGCAGGTGGGTGGTGCGGTGATTGTGCGGCTCTGGCCCCACCACAGGCTGATGTCGACAGAGCCGCCGCCAGTGCCCGGCAGTTGGTCGGCCACGAAGACGTGGCCTCCCTCAGCGGGCCCGTCGCCACCTCGACACGACGGGTAGGTAGGCCGCAACGCTGGACACGGACGGGATCATCGAGACCACCGCGAACAGTATGTGAGCTGGTCCACGCTGGACTTGGTTATACCACGTGCACGGTGCGCCAGGTGCTGGCCTCGGCTAGCTAGGCGCTGGTCACAGGTAGGCAGTCGCCACGGTACGGGCGTGGGCGCTCACCAACCGGACACCTTGGATGAGGCTGGGGTCGACAGCGACGGTCGAGCCCCAGGAGCTGTAGACGCTGGACAGCGCAAAGGTTCCGAGCACCACAGTCCTGCCCCCCTTGACCTCCAGCTCGCACGTGACCTGCTGGGGCGGACTGTCTGCGTCCACCGTCATAAAGACCCACGAGGGCTGCCCTGAGTAGACAAACACCTGTCCCAGCTCTTGGCCGTGGCTGCGCAGCGCGGCCACCGCGAGCTCGCGCCCGCCGAGGGCGCTCACCACCCCCGGGTGCTCGACGCGAAAGCCTGCCTGGCCCCGGCCGGCCAGCCCGAGACCGATGCCAGCGACGGCCGCCACCACGGCGACTGTCGCGGCAACGGCCTGCCACCGGCGGGCCGGGGACAGAGGCGCCCACCGCAAGCGCCGGGCCGAGGTCTCGGGCACCGGTGAGCGCCTCGCCAACAGGCGAGACTCGAACCCGGCAGGCGGCTCGATCTCGGGAGCGAGCAGCAGGAGCGAGTCACCTACCTGCGCCATGTCCTCGACGAGGGTCCGGCACGAGGTACAGCTCTCGAGGTGCACCAAGGCGCTTGCCCGCTCGACGCCAGTCAGCACGCCGAGGCCGAGCTCAGGGGCCAGATCCTGGAATTCACCGCAGGACATGGCCCGCATCCGGGCGTCGCCGCTCATCCGGTCGCTCACGACGCCGTCCCCTCTGGCACCATGAGGGTGCGCACCTTGATCATCCCTGCACGGATCCTGGTTTTCGCGGTACCCAATGGTATCCCCTCCGACGTGGCGACCTCCTGGGCCGTACGCCCGTAAAAGGCGGCCAGCACGAGAGCCCGTCGCTGGTCGAGTGGGAGCGTGGCGATGGCACGATGGAGCCGGGACGCGGCATCGGTGTCGAGCGCGGTGGCCTCGGGCCCTTTGACGGGGTCCGCCAGCTCGACGAGGCTGTCGGGATCGGTGGGCGTCGCCCGGCGCATTCGCAGTGCGTCGATGGCCAGGTTGCGGGTGATGGAGAGCAGCCAGGTAGCTACCGAGGCTCTCCTGGGGTCGAACACCGAGGCATGCCGCCAGGCCCGCAGCATCGCCTCTTGAGCTATGTCCTCGGCCGTTCCAGCGTCGCCTACCAAGCTGAACGCCAAGCCGTAGACGCGGCGTTGGAAACGCCGGACGAAGGCGACGTCCATGCCGGCTTCGCCCACGGCCAGGCCGTTAAACAACGCCTCGTCGGACAGGTCGTCAACCGTCGGCCGGCGTCGCAGCATGACAGAGCATACGTGACCCGGCCTCGGAGAGATTGAGGCCGCCTCAGATATTGCCGTCGCCATCGCTTTGCGCTCCATTGTTGTCGCCGTCACCGTCACCGCCGTTGCCCTGCGGGATCCCCGACATGGCGGGCGGGGTCGTGGCGGGCGGGGTCGTGGCGGGCGGGGTCGTGGCGGGCGGGGTCGTGGCGGGCGGGGTCGTG
>JAVKSL010000102.1:0-8866 GCA_039583695.1 Acidimicrobiales bacterium
GCCTACGGATTCCACTCGGCAGGAGCCGCAATCGGGCTCGTCATGTTGAGCCTGGGCCCGATCACTCACGTCCTGCCTCATGAGCGTACACCTGTTCCCACTGGTTGACCCACATCTATGCCGGGAGGCCCGGTTTTCCTTCGCGTTGCCAAAGACCGGCTCCACGGTGTGCGACCGGGTCGCATACGCCTCGGTGCCTTCAGGCGTCCGCAGGCGATGCTCCATCGCTTCGAGTGCGGTCGCGTCCATCGGCGGCGGTCCGATAGTTGTCCCGAGCTCTCGTGCCGCCTTTCGTTGTTTCCAGTCCTTGATCGTAGCGATCAGGCGGTCAGGACCGGAGCTGGTCGCGTTGTCCTCTGACCAGTAGCCTGCGTCGGCGAGGACGAGACCGATCTCCTCTGTGATACCGGCAGCTTCTGCGGTCTTCTCCGTCGCTTCGATCATCGGGATGAGTTGGTTTGAGTCGTTTGCGTCTTGGGTTGCCGAGTAGGCGATCACGACCTGGGAGTCGTTCACCGCAGCCTGGACGTTGTAGCCCTGGACCCAGCCCTGGATGGTCTTCATGATCCGGCTGTCGGGATCGGTCACGTTCACCTCGATCTTCTCTGGTGGCGCGGCGTCCGCTACCTTCTTCGCCTCGATCAGTACACCTTTGCCGTGCTCGACTGCCTGGGCGAGATCTGATCGTTCCGGCCGGGCTTCTGCTTGCACCTCCAAGGCGGCCAGGTCCGCTTCCGCGTGTACCAGCGCTGCCTTTGGATCAGAGGGTTTGCGCCCACGAGGCCTGCGGCCCGACGATGCCTGTGCTGTCGCCTTCTCCGATCGCTTGGCCGCCTCGACACGTTCCGCCTCTTCTTGGGCTTCGACCTCATGCAAAGCTGCCTCCAGGTGAGCGAGGCGGGTCGAGCGCCGCCGGAGCGGAGCGGGAAGCACCCCGAGCCCTTCGAGTGGCACCCCAGCGTCTTCTGCCTCGTCGGTCTTCGATGCCTCGGTGAGGATCTTGTCGATCTCGGCCCGTATCCACGCAGCGCTCCGGTTCTTGTCGAGCGCGGCATCAGAGCCGATCTTCGTCCCGTCGATCGCAATCCGGCCGAGGCTGGTGAGGCCCGCCTGCGCGCAAAGCCGGACCACGTCGACAAAGAAGCCTTTGATCGCGGCTTCGTTGTTGGCCCGGAACCGGGCAATCGTCCCGTGGTCGGGGAACGTGTTGGCACAGATCACCCGAAAGGCGAGGTCGCTCCGGCACGACCGCTCGATCCCTCTCGAAGATCGCATGCCGATGCAGTAGGCATAGACCAACAGGGTGAGCATCATGTCCGGGTCGTAGGCAGGACGGCCTGCACCGTCGTTTGGATGCACCGCGTGGAATGCAGAGGTATCGATCATCCCCACTGCGTCGATCACGAAAAAGGCAAGATCGTCCTCGGGGATCCAGTCCAACATACTCGGAGGAAGAAGGAACAACTGGTCACGGTCACAGTCGATATAGCTGTAGGACACGGTTACTATTCTACCATAGAACACCACCAATATGGTCCATTATTCACAGATAGCAGGGTATTTCCATAGTGACACTGCTATGCATCATTACCCAGGCAACCGCATACTCATTCAGTGCTCAGGACATTTCGCGACAGCCTGCTGAGGGGTCGTAAGGACCCGCTCGGTCGCAGGCCCGGTCACGGGGAGCGCGCGGAAGCGCTGCTGTAGCGGCGGTGGCAAGAGGTCGACGAGCTCCTGCTCCGCTACCTTCATGCCCTCCGGATGGCGGAAGAGCCCATGGAGGACGCCAGCGATGGCGATCAGCACCGCGTCGAGGGAGTATCGACTCAACTCGCACGCGATCTCGTCGATCGTGTATGACTTTCCGACCAGCTGTTCGAGCGTCACGAACTCCGCCATCGTCCCCTCAAGGGCCCCGGCTGTTGGCTGGATAGGAGCCGAGAGACCGGACTCGGAGACGTGCCAACCGAGTTGGTCGGCATGCGTTGCCGCCACAAGTCCGGCCAACGGCTCGTCTCCTGGCTGAGTCACGGCCTGCCACCGGCGGGCAGCCGAACGACACTCAGACCTCGGACAGACATCACGGCGTCGACGATAGAGGAGGGGTGTATCGATTCCCCTTCCATTCCCGTCGCCGAGCTGCGCTTAGGGCAGGGCCCGCAGCTCAAGGCTCGACGGGAGGCCATCAGCGGCGAGCCGGCTGGCAAGGAGGCGCGCTTGTTTCGGGCGTTGGCCGCCGACCGCTCCGATCACAACGACAAGGGCGAGGGTCCCGATCGCCGCGTCCACCCACGGGGTGCCATAGCCAAAGTGCCCGAGTTCGACCAGCCACAGCCCGAAGCCAGCGGCGAAAAGGGTCCCCGCCACCACGAGCAGGGCACCGATCCTGGCAAGGCCGAGGAGCAGCGCAATCTCGGTGCAGCTGGTTCGCCGTCGGGCCATCTCGAAGCCCACGCCGGCCACGACAGTTCCCGAGGCGAGCGAGAACGCGCCAAGCAAGTGAAAGCAAAGGGCGAGGTCGAAGAGCCAGGCTGGCGTCATGGCTCGGGGCTTTGCTCCTCGAGCACCGCGAGCCGGTGCCGAAGTTCCTGCTCGCGGGCTCGTCTGGCGGTGACGTCGCGCATGATCGCCGCCACGTGCTCGACGGTGCCGGTCGCATCGGCGAGAAGGGTGACGCTGAACTCGATGGAGATCGTCCACCCCTCCGCGTGACAGGCCGGCACGGCAAGCAGGTCGTCGGCGCCGTAGTGGCTCTCACCACGGGCCATCGCGGCCCGGAAGCCGTCGTGGTGGCGCTGGCGGAGCCGCTCGGGAATGACGGGGTCGAGGGTGGAGCCGATCATGTCGTCGGCCCGGTAGCCGAAGATGCGTTCTGCTCCGCTGTTCCAGTAGCGGATCACGCCGATGGCATCGACGATCACGATCGCGTCGGGCGCGTGCGCCGCCGCCTCGCGGATCACGCTCGGGTCGAGGTCGCCGTGAGGGTCCGACGGGCGGTCGTCGGTCATTGCCCTTTCACCTGGTGCAGCGCCGGCGCGCCGAGAGGGTCCGATCCCCGCTGGCGGGTGTTCCGCGGTCGATGCTGTCTGGTCGTGCGTCTCACCTGATTGGGAGGTCGTGTCCGCGTTCGTCTTCGGGACGCGGCCCGAAGATCCGCCGGTCGGCCCCTTCGATGGCGACGTCGTTGGTGCTGGCCTCTCGGCGTGCCATCAGACCGTGGCGGTCGAACTCCCACAGCTCGTTGCCGTAGCTGCGCCACCACTGGCCGTCGCGGTCGAGGCTCTCGTACTGGAAACGCACGGCGATCCGGTTGCCGTCAAAGGACCACAGACTCTTACGCAGCGCGTAGTCGAGCTCGCGCCCCCACTTCTGGGTGAGGAAGGCGAGGATCTCGTCGCGGCCGGTGACGAACTGGTCACGGTTGCGCCACACCGAGTCCTCGGTATAGGCGGCGGCCACCCGGGCCGGGTCGCGGGTGTTCCAGGCGTCCTCGGCTCTCTGCACCTTCTGCAGCGCAGTCTCGCGGGAAAACGGTGGCAGAGGCGGTCGTTCCTCGTTCATTTCGATCACTTCCCCCCTCCATCGGTGGGCGGTGCCTGCGCATCGGTCAGCTCACCCATCAGCGTGTGCAGGACCATGGTGAACACGAGTGCGCCGTCCTGGTTACGCAGTTCACAGCGGGGACGGATGCGGCCTCTTCCCGGATGGGCCTTCGAGGTCTCGACTTCTTCGACCGTGACCTGCCCGGACAGGGTGTCACCGGGTCGAACCGGGGCAAGCCAGGCCAGACCGTCGACTCCGGGGCTGCCCACGCAGGTGCTGTCGGCGAGCAGGGCTGTGACGTAGAGCCGCATGAAGATTGAGGCGGTGTGCCAGCCACTTGCGATCAGGCCGCCGTACGCGCTGTGCGCGGCCTCGGTGGGATCGGTGTGGAACCGCTGGGGATCCCACTGACTGGCGAAGTGCATGATCTCCTCGGCGCTCACAGTGTGTGATCCGAGCTCGTAGACCTGCCCGGCTACGAAGTCGTGGAGGTAGCGCATCACCGCTCACTCCGCCGACGACATCTCGTGATGCGTCATTTTCGTGCCCGGGGTGATCTTCGAGGTGTCGTTGGCCCAACGCGACCACCGCGGCCGCGACGAGCAGGGCGGCTGAGACACCGAGGCCGATACGGAGCCCCGCTTCTCCTTGGGAGACCACGCCAGTGAGCACGGGGCCGACGCACTGGCCGGCGGCGAAGGCCACGGTGAGCGCGGCGATTGCCGGGGTCCAGTGATGCGGTCGCAGCGACCGGCGGGCGACTGCGGTGACCGCGGTCACTACAGCGAGGAACGACCCTCCGAACAGAATCGCCGAGGCCATGGCTGCGAAAGCGGAGCGTGAGACGAGTGGCAGGATGGCTCCTGCGGCGACCACCGCGAGGACGATGCTGGTGCCGCGCCCCCCGCGTGAGCGGGCGATCGGTCGGACCCAGCAGAAGGCGCCGAGGATCGAGGCGGCGCCGAGCACAGCCCAAAAGGCGGTGATCTCGCCGGTGCGAGCACCGCCATCGTGGAGGAAGGCCACGATGAAGGTCATATAGGCGATGTAGCCAGCGCCGAAGAGAGCGTACGAGCCGAGCAACGCCACGAAGCTGCGGGCCGGCCAGCGCCGGTCATGCTGCGGTTGCGGCGGTGGCTCACCACTCGACCTGGCGGCCAGCCACGCCGGGACGAGCGCCGCAGCTCCGAGAGCGCCGAGCAATACCCAACCCCATCGCCACCCTGCCGGACTGGCCGTTGCCCCGAGGAGGGCCGGCACCGACAGCCCGGAGATAACGATGCCTGCCCCGCCGCCAGCGAAGTAGATGCCGAGCAGCATTGCCGTTCGATGCGGGCTTTCGCCTGCTGCGGCCTCGGCTACCAGCCCAGCGCCCGCGACGAAGGTGACCGCGCCGGAGACACCTGCGAGGGCCCGGAGGCCGAGCAACACTACGATGTCCCCGGTCGCCGCGGTCAACAGCATCGATGCGACGGTGACCCCCAGGCCGGTGAGGAAGGTGCGGTGGGCACCGTAACGTCGGGCGAGTCGGGCAGTGGCGAGCGCCCCTGCGAGATAGCCGAGCGCGTTCGCACTGTTCATCGCGCCGGCGGTGGTGAGCGACCAGTGCAGCTCGGTGCGCATCGCCGGCAGGAGCAACGCGTAGGCGAAACGGGCGAGGCCGAGCGCGACCGCGGGGCCGAGCGCGAGGCCGACCACCACCCAGACCTTATGGTCATGGTTCCTCTCCGCTGCGCCGAATGTCGGCGGCCTGCTCGCCTGCGAGCCGGTCACTTCCGGCCGCGACTTTCCTCGATGAGGACTGCCGCCACCCGGCGCGCGTCGCTCCCGGCTCCCAGGTCGCCCTCGATGAGCACCCGAGCGTTCGCCCCGTCGACAAGCAGCATCAAGTCCGCCCCGAGGCGTGCCGGCCGGAACAGACCGGCCGCTTTCGCCAGGCCAGCGAGGTAGTCACGCATCCAACGCTTGTGACGGCGGGCCACCTCCCGGGCGGGATGCGCCGGATCGGCCAGCTCTGCGGCGGCGTTCACGAACGCGCATCCCCTACCCCCGCCCGTCTGGTGCCACTCCACCAGCCAGTCGAACACCGCGAGGAGCTGCTCGGCGGGTTCGGAGGCGGCGGCGTGGACCCACGCGTCGAGCGTGCCCACCCGGTCGGCGTGGCGGCGTTCGAGGGCGGCAACGAGCAGCGCGTCTTTCGAAGGGAAGTGCACGTAGAGCGTCGGTTTGGACACCCCGGAGCGCCCGACGATCTTGTCGACAGAGGTCGGCGCGAACCCTTCCTCGTAGAACAGCTCTGACGCGGCATCGAGTAGGCGGGCCTCGGTGTTGCGGGAAGAAACCATACGACTACACTTACCAGTCAGTGTTCTCCCCGTCAACACACGCTGTGCCCGCACCAACGGCCGGTGACCAGATCGGCCAGTGCCGTTGCGCAGAAGGCAGCTGTGCCTGATCAATCAAGATGGCATGATTCTTCAATGCCTGAACGACCATGGGTTGCGCTCGTCACCGGCTCCTCCTCGGGGATCGGCGCGGGTATCGCCCGGCGTCTGTCGGCCGACGGCATGGTCGTCGTCGTGCATTCCCGTACCAGTCGGGATACCGGTCTCCGCCTCGCGAACGAGCTCGGTGGCACCTACGAGCAGGCGGACCTCGCTGACGAGATCGCGTGCAAGACGCTCATCGACGCCGTCATCGCCACCCACGGCCACCTCGATGTGCTGGTGAACAACGCAGGGATCAGCTGGCCCATCCCCCACGACAACCTTGACGCCGTCACTGCGTCGGTGTGGCGCCGCCTCCTCGACGTCAACCTCATCGCTCCGTGGCTCCTGACTTCCAACGCGCTGGCGACCTTGCGTGCCTCGACGAAGCCAGGCGGGGGCTCGGTCGTCAACATCACCAGCCATGCTGGGGTCCGCCCGAAGGGCTCGTCGATCCCCTACGCCGCCAGCAAGGCCGCGCTCAACCACACCACCCGGTTGCTCGCGGCCGCCCTCGGGCCCGCCGTTCGTGTCAACGCGGTCGCTCCTGGCCTCGTCGACACCCCGATGACTGCCGAGTGGACCGACGCACAGCACCTCTGGCGCGAGTGCGCACCCATGGGCCGCGCTGCGCAACCCGACGATGTCGCCGATCTCGTGTCAGCCCTCGTTGCCAACACCTACATCACCGGCGAAGTCATCCTTCTCGACGGTGGGCTCAACTTGCGGTAGGCGACCGGCCGACCACTCGTCGACGAGTGCTGCCGTTGACGCCCAGAGCGCAGGTGAACATTCCAGGGCTGGGGACCGAACCGAACTGGGCGACCCTCCGGCAAAGCCGAACCCGCTACGGTGCAGCAGCGGCATCCATCGTGACGAACGCATGTGCGTGCCGCACGCTGCATCCTGCAACGGCGATGCCTTGCCTTCGCCGGCGAATCAGCTCCCGGTGTTAGGCGGTCAACGCATCCACGACGCCGCTGTGCCCCGGCGGCTCGTAAGATTCGGCCATGAGTCGATCGACCGTGATCTCCCATGTTGACGAGCTCGTCGCCATCCTGGGTGAGCCAGCGGCTCGGGCCCGCAACAAGACCAGGCAGTTGCTGCTCGACGTCGACCGGGACTGGCTGGCGTCGTCACCGTTTTGCATCCTGGCCACCGCCGGTGCTGACGGTACCTGTGACGCCTCCCCCAAGGGCGACGCAGCCGGGCAGCTTGTCCACGTGATCGACGACCGCACGATTGCACTGGCCGAACGCCCGGGTAACCGGCGTGCCGACGGCTACCGCAACATCCTTAGCAACCCTCACGTCGGTCTGATCTTTGTGATCCCGGGCCGCGGGGACACTCTGCGCGTCAACGGGCGAGCTCAGCTGGTCAGCGACGCCCCGTTCTTCGATGAGATGTCCGTCCGTGGCCACCGACCCGTCCTCGCTGTGGTGGTCGACGTCGAGGAGATCTTCTTCCATTGCTCGAAGGCGTTCCTGCGCTCCGAGCTGTGGCAGCCCGCGACATGGGACCCCGAGGCGACTGTGCCCCGCCGAGCCGTCATCGCCAATAACGTTGAACCCAACGGCATGACCATCACCGAGCTCGATGACTACTACGGCCCTAGCTACGCCAACAAGCTCTACGGATAGCCGCACCGCGGACTCGACCGCCGACGGCGCTTCCACCACTGTGCCCGCACAGCGAACGTCCTGCGGGGCAGCGCGGCTTGTGGACATACCACGCTGAGCCAGTTGACGAATGGTCTCTTGGTCGCTCGCTGCAGTGATCTCGAGCGCCGCGGGCCTTCCATTCGCAAGCGCGAGGTCGAAGTCGTACGACTTGTCGGGCGCGCCGTCAACATCCCGAGGAGTCGCGGTCGCCTTGAGTACCCGTGCGACGGCATCTGCCGCTCGCTGTTCCTCGACTGAGGCCGGGGGCCTCCTGTCCGAGACCGGCTTACTCGACAGCGAGCCAGGTGAGATGGCCCCGGGCCGCCGCTCGACTCGCCGCCTCATGCGCGGCAGTCACGGCGGCGAGGTCTCCACTCGCCGACGCGGCGCGAATGATTGAAGCGGCGCTCTCGTCCCAGAGGGTGAGCCGCCATCCGTCGGGCTCCCGGTCGACGATCTCGGCGAGGAGCTCGGCGGTGTCGCGCGGGGCGTCGACTGCGATCGCGGCGAGCCGCTCCACGACCATGTGAAGGGGCTCCACACTGTCGACGAGGGCCATGATTTCTCGCAATCTGCGGAGTACGGCTGCTGCCGGAAGCCGAGGGGCAGCGAACCACAGACCGAAGCCAGATAGCTCGATCGAGGGAGCAGCTCGTTCGGCTGCGATCCGTGCGTCAAGGAGTGCGAACAGCCGTGCGATGACATCTTCCTCGAGCGGGTCGTCGCCGTGCAGAAGGCCCCGGCCGACGGACTCGATGACGTAGTGGCGCGTCTCGTCGTCCGCATGGGCGAAGAACTCCGTGATCAGCTCGTCGTCGATTCCGATCCATCCTGCCCAGTACGCGGTCATGAGGTGCACGCCGAGTGTCCGGTCCCTTCCCTGGGTCGCGAGATTCTCGGACCCCGGCGCGAGCCGCGCGACCGCGAGCCGGTACTGCGTTCGCAGTATCTCGAAGGTCTGTCTGTACCGCAGTTGGCCGTGGAGGTAGCCCTCCCATGCGGCAGCCCACAGCTCGCGATCCCCGTCGTCAGCGGGGAAGATCGCGTTCGCCTCGCGAGAGGCCCATTCGTGGTCGAAGGCGACGAAGTTGTTGAATGGGGTTCCCCCCGTCAGCCGGACACATGACTATGCGGCCCTTCGGTTGTTCCAGGCTTCCTCGAACTCCTCGGGAG
>JAVKSL010000103.1:0-8835 GCA_039583695.1 Acidimicrobiales bacterium
AGATTCCTCGGTGAACCACATCACTGTACTTATCTGCATGTAAGGCTCCGAAAGGATCTCGCGAATTTAGGTCAGACAACGCAGCCGACCGGCGACTGTCGCCGCCACGCTCGCCGAGCACCCCCAGCCCAGTCCGCACGGCGGCTGAGCCACAACGGTCGGTCTCTCGGTCCGACCGCCAGCAGACCACGTCCGGGGCGTCCCTGGCTCTCGCGTTATGTCAGGTCGTCTACCGGGGACAAAATCAACCTCGAATTCACCTGGCTGAAGGACGACACCGAGACCGACGCCGCCGACCTCCCCGACCCGGACACGTTGATCGCCGAGATCGTAGAGGAGCTGACTGCCGCAGCCGCCGAGCTAGTGGCGGCCGCTAGCCGGGACGTCGGGGACTTCGACACCTGAGAACACGTACACGCAGGGGCTTACTTGAAGCCGAATCCCGAGAACGGCGCGGCTGGCGACCGTGCCTGCACGATGGCGTTGATCTCACTGACCGTGGCCTTCTCAGTGATGCCGTAGTGGCGCACATACGGGGCTCGCACCTCGCCCGGTCGTCCGCAGCCGTATAGCCCGATTCCCGGTTCGACCCCCAGCTCTAGGACTACCTTGTCGCTGTCGGCGATAGGCAGTACGTCGAAACTCACGGCTGGCCGGGGTTCGACCCATGACCCGATTATCTGCGTCAGCTGGTCTCTGAGGCGGTCGACGCTCCGCTCGGGTACGCCTACCAGGTTGGGGTCGTCGTCGACACCGACCAGGAGAGAGCCACCCTGGCCGTTGGCGAACGCGCAGACGGTCTTCATGACCTTGAACTTGCTCTCGTCGTCCTTCGGGAGTTGCTGCTTGAACTCAACCTGCTGACGCTCCCGGCCGCTGACTAGCGCCTCCAGCTTGGTAGCGGGATCGACCACGATCTCCACGCCAGCCTCGTTGCCGCGGGCGTAGGGGACGGACAGGAAGCGTCGGTCCAGCCACTGCCCACCACGCCGCACGAGCACCCAGGAGCCACTTGGTAGCCCCTCGTTCAGGCCAAACCGGACGGTCTGCGGTTCCCTGCTGTGATGCGTCCAGATGTGCTCGACTGGTCCCGGCACGTCACCGGGAAGTTCCACGATGAGATCATCGATATCCGTTCCCTCCACGTCGACCTCGACCGAGCCGCCAGCGACCCTAACGGCGCTGATTCGAGCACGAATCTCCTGGTGGCGATACATGACACCCTGGTTCAGCCGCCCACCTCCGAGCTGGCGATCGAACCAGAAGAAGCAAGCCCCCGCCGCGTAATAGCTGACGAACGAGGGGGCATCGCCCTCCGAAACCAACGGCCCCTGCGGCTCGGGAGTGCCTCCCACCATCATGGACAGGCTGGTCTCGGTGACCGGCCAGTCCAGCGCCTCGTAGGCTGCTGGTGAGCGGCTCTGCCGCCGCTCCCATGTCACCACGTTCGTCATCTCGGGTAGAGCGATGGTATGCGCGCCATGTTGCATCGTCCTCGACTGCAGGCAGGTCACCACCTCGGGGCCACCCAAGCGCTGGGCCGTGAATAAGGCCACGGGGTAGTCCCACTCCTTCTCATCCCAGTTCGGAGCGCATGGCCGCCGGTCAGCTCCAGCAGCCGCGCTTGCCAGGCACCGGCGTCATCTCGCGCGGCGGCTACCCGGACCCAGATGACCGGTTCGGTGGCGATGTGATCCAGCGCCTCCTCGAAGGTTGTCGTTCCAGTGGATGGGGCGGTCATACGGACAAGGCTAGGGCGACCGTCCCAGCCAGAACTGATCTGGGTGTGACGACGATGTCCGCCGAAGGCCCCCCGGTCCAGTACGCGCTATCTCCTGTTGAGCGGTGCCGTCTATCGCGATCCGCTCAGTCGAATGGTGACGAGGACAGCCACTGAATCATGTGCTCAGCGTGTTCGGCGAGGCGGCGGTAGAAACGCCGGGCCGGAGACGCGATCGGCAGCTCGGCCATGATGCGCCGAGCGTTGGCCATAACTGCACCTTCGTTCGTTGCCTGTGCGCCCAACGTCGTACCGAGCCCAGAGTTAGATATCGCGGCCTTGGAGAGGTTGGATGCCACCGTCTGCTGGCATTCAGTGCTGTAGGCGTCGGCGGATTCCAATAACTCGACCACGAAGGCCTCCTGGGTCCAAACGATCGAGGGATGCGCCTCGCTGAGGGCCATGCTCACCGCCTCAAGACTTGCCAGGTCGGGGTGCTGCTGCAGCCACGCCCTCAGAACCGCGACGACCGGATCATCGAAGTTGCCGACGATCGCCTTGACGAGCGGGGTCTTGTGGTGCGCCTGTAGCGCATCGGCACCACGTAGCCAGTCGAGCAGCTGCCCCAGGACCTGGTCGAGCTTCGCGTTGTCGTGCAGGATCACGGGGGACTGGCCGGCATACCCCCAAGCCCAGGGGATGCCTTCAAATCGCTCCTCCCCAGCGGCAGTTTGGCGATCGATGCGGGCCCGGAGCATGGCAACCATTTCCACGGCACCGTCTCGAGCCACCGCGCTGAGGAAGAGGCCGATGGCGTAGTCATCCAGACTCGGGCATGCCTCTAGGCGCTTTAGTAAGTCAGACTGTTCCCCCGGACCAAGGTCGTTGACGCTGAAGCCGTGACGGTTGAGCTCGCCGAGGACGCTGGCCGCGACGGGCGTGGAGTCTCGGAAGTCGATATCGAGGAGCATGCGAACTGCTCGGGCTTTGCTGGTGGCTGCCAGATTGTCGGCGGCGTAGACGATGATGGTCCGGACGCCTGGGTCAGGATGCTGAGCCAGTGATTCGATGAGGGCAATCTCGTCGGCATGTAGCTCGGTGCGGGCGCCGAGACCAAGGCTGAAGGCATGTCCGATCTGCTGATCAAGGCTCTGGTCGCCGATCGCCAGCAGTTGTCGTGCATCTGCAACCGCCTCCAAAGGGTTAGTCAGGGCCAGTTGAGACAGCGTCGCGCTGAGCACATCGCGCAGGAGGCTGGTCGGATCGCTCAGCACCGCCTCAATCACCCGACGAGCGATTTTGGGATCGCGCTCGATGAGGCAGGCCAGGAAGGGTCCTGGAACCACCGCCCGGCCCGTGGTTACCGAACTGATCACGTACAGGCGCTCGCCTATATACGCCACGAGATCGCCCGGGTCAGGTACGTCGTGCAGCAGGTGATCAGCCGTCTCGGCCTGGTACTGCGTATGGCGTTGTTCTGCGGCTTCGTAATCGTCCGTCTGGTCGTCAGAGGTCCAGGCAAACCCTTCGATCAGGCAGCGAGTGACGCGAGCAGCGAGGTGCGTCGGAAGGCTGGCTAGTACTTGTTGCGCGGCTATTTGGGTCTCTCCGTGTCCGTGGATGGCTTGCCATCGCACGACGTGACGTATCTCCACGTAGAGCAGCGGCTCGAGCGGCGTCGAGCTGATGAGTTCCGCCAGTCGCTTGAGTACTGCCAGATGATCGGGGTCCCACTGCGCGCGCTGTTCGCCGGTCGGCTGCAGTCCAGCTAGCCCGAACGGTCCGCGTAGGCTCTCTTTGAGCGTCTTGAGTGCCCGTACGCCACGCTGCAACGGACCCTGCTCCAGGACTGAGAACGCGGCCTCGATGACTCGCTCCCGAAATGGTCGCACGACCGCAGCGGTGATCAGGAAGGGTCGCATGATGATTTGGTGATCGTCAAAGCTGTCGTCGGTGCCCTCGGTGGCCAGGAAGGCGTCGAGAACATCGAACGGCGACGGGCCGCGTGTGGAGGTGTTCGCTCCCCAGCTGAGGGCTTGCGTGATGACCGCTTCATGGAAGGCAACCGGCTTACCGCTCCCATAGCTGGCGATCTGTTGCAGGGCCCGCAGCGGCTCGGAGTCCGAGGATGCACCAACGGCCGGCCGATAGCGCTTGGCCAAAGCCCAGAGCAGATCGGTGGCTGGGCCAACGCACTGATAGGTGTAGGCGACGTGCCGCAAGATAGGCACCAGTGCCGGGATCAGCTCGAAGGCGTTGGGATCCACTTCCTGGTCGTCCTCCTTGTCGAGTCCGGCTTCGTGGATTGCCTGAGCCGCCAGCTCCAGCGAGCGCTCCGGCTGGAAGTAGGCAACATCGCCGACGGTTTCCAAGATGGTCCGGCGAGCAGCTCCTTGCGGTGCGGCGCTGAAAAGGTTGTCCACGCGCGCCCACACTCGATCGAGTAGCCGGCCTCCTGGTGAAGTGCCCGTCGTGTTCGACAAGCGCCAGTCCAGCTTCCCGACATTGACAAGTAGGTTCTGCAGCGCCTTGCCAGCGAGCTGGTCGAAGAGTTCGTCGACATAACCTGTCGGTACCCCCCGTTCGTCAACACACGCCCTCTCAGCGATGGTGTCCGCCAAGACGTCTGGTATCAGACGGAGCAGGCCGCCCCTGCGGACGAGTACGCCGGCCTCCTCCAGCCGCGTCAGCAGGCGTCGGAGTTCGGTTCTTGACTTGCCCACGACCAGCTGGATCAGCTCATCGAATCCCGAATCTTCCGGGGCAAGCGGTTGCAGAAGCGCGAAGAACTGCAACAACCTGTCAAGTACGTCGCGCTCGCCGGGCTCGCAGAGTTCGCCAGTCAAAACCTCACTGAAGGCGGTGAAAAGGCGGTCCCGAAATTGTTGGTCGGAGGTCACGGCTTGCGGTTGGATCTGACCGCGTGCCACCAGTCGTGCCCCGATGACCGTCGCCAACGGGCAATCGCGTGTTAGCACGGCGATGTTGTGCGCCAGCTCGCTGATGGGGCCGGGAAAGCCCTCGGTCTGCAGAACTTCGGCGGCTAGCCTGGTCACCTCCGGTAGGGACAGCTCCGCGAGCTGCACCTCCAGCGGCGTATCCACCAGGTTGGCGCGCTGGGCAACGCTCCGAATGCGTGCCACTCCGTAAGGTCGGGTCGCGGCGATGACCCGGATTTCCGGTCGGAGGGCAGTCACTGCATAGAGCAAGCCGTCGAGAGCAGGCGTCTCGTGAGCGTCGTCAATAACGAGCAGCGACGCGCCCTCGGGCAACTGCTCCACCAGGCCCGGCGCCACAGCGGTACCCAGCAAGAGGAAGCGAATCCGTAGCTCGGGATGCGCCTCCTGCAACGAGGCGACCACCGCTCTGAGAAGTCGGCTCTTACCGCTGCCACCCGGTGCGATCGTGAAGGCTAGCCGGTTGACGTCCGTGTCCAAGGTGAAGGCGGTCAGGTCATCGAGATTCTGCTGGCGCCCAACCAAGGTGCAGGTGTGGTTGAGCAGCTTGCGCGGATCATCAAACGGCCCGAAGTACTCCTCAGCGGTCAACCAGGGCCCTTGCTCAGGCAGACCGAGAAAGTCCTCACGGTGGTTTGGAAAGAAGCGGTCAACCAGCTGGACCCGGGCATCCAAGTCCAAAACAGTGCGGATCACCTCGGCGATGTTTTCGAGGTCCCACAGCGACCAATGCGCGTTACCCATAACGACCTTGCGTGCCCCGGGCGTCGCGACCCGAGTCAGCAGGAGGTAGTGGTGGTTGGCCGTGGTGGTATTGGCGGCCATGGCTGCGCTGACCTTGGCCGGCCCAAAGCCAGTACGCGGCCCGTAGCGCTTGCACTGGTAAGTCGTGATCGTCCCGTCAGGCTCCTGGGCATAGAGGTCGATACCGTCCTGCCGGTCCCCCTGGTCGCCAAAGCGGTGCACCTCAGCAAGCGGACGTAGGGCCTTCACGAGTGATCGGCAAAAACGCTCGAAATTGGCCGGCGTCAAGCTGCCGATCGGCAAATCTGGGTTGAGAGGACGAGCGGGAGGAAGCAGGCCCTCGGCGGACCGGATGCCCTGATCGAGCCAGACCTCGAGCTGGTCAGGGTCAAGTTCGAAAAGCTCCAGCAGCCGCTTCACCTGGTCCCGGTTGGGACGAGTCACTCCCCGCTCCCAGCGGCTGACGGTTTGCTGCCCGATCGGCATGCGACCAGCCAAGTCGGCCTGCGTCCAGCCGCGTTGCTCTCGCTCCCGCTTGATGTGATCGGTGATCTCCATAACTTTATCCAGTCTATCACACGCAGGGGATGCGTATGGCTATCTGTCAAGCTTGCTATGCATAGAACTCTTGACACTCGGGCCCGTGTGGGACATACTGGCGGAGTGCCTCCGTACCAGTCCAACGTCCGGGAGTACCGGCAGAAGGCCGGACTGTCCCAGGAAGCTCTCGCTCGCGAGCTCGGGGTCAGCCGCCAGACCGTCGTCAACATCGAAAAGGGCTTGAGTGAACCAAAAGTTTTGCTCGCGATCGCCTTGGGCGCCATTTTGGGTGTCGCCCTCGAAGAGCTATTCCGAAAGGGAACTGCCTGAGATGAACCAAGCCCAAGTAGCCAGGTGCAACCAGGTCGCCGACTTCCTCCGACGACGTCTCACCCTCATCCCCGTCACCTACTCACATCCGTGGGGGCGGACGGCGTGGCAACAGCCCCTGCCAACCATCGGGCTGTTCGCCGACAACTTGGTGGTCGACGCCGAGTTCCGCTCCCTGCAGCTGGGGACCTGGCTGCGCACCACGGATGGCGAAGTCATCGAGAGAGCCGTCGGCATGGTGATTCCGCCCTTCTACGGCCCCGAGTACGACCTCGCGGTCAATGGACTGAAGCTGGCTGCCCGCCTTCAGCAGCAGGAGGGGCAGCAGATGGCCGGCAAGGTGGCGTTGTCCTTCGTTGGAGCCAGCCTCATTGCTGCGGGGGTGGTTGCGGCCAGTCGTAGCACGGCCTGACGCCCTGACAGCGCCTCCGGCATCGTCACAGCCCTCAGATCCCTCGATCACTGGCAGATCGACGCGAGACGATCCCGAAGATCAGCCGGGTTTGAATAGGGCACCATCTTCTCCACCACACTGAACTGGACCTTCGTGTCGGGATGAGGTCCGACACTGGGGCCCGGGCTCCCAGACGAGCGAGTGCCCGGCGGATGGTGGAAGGGGCCACGCGCCCGCCCGCTGCACCGCCACGAAACAGCGGACCATCGCCAGCGCCCCGGGCCTTTGAACCAACCCTCGCGCGGCCAGCGGCTAAGCGGCACCTCCCGTCGGTGTCCACCCTTGCCTTCGCGCACCACCACATGGCCCTTCCGCTGGGAGATCACGATGTCCGCCCGCTCGAGCGCGACCAGGTCGCCGACGCGCAGCCCGGCGAAGGCCAACAGGCCCACGACGTTGCCCAGCCAGATCGTCCTCGGCGTGGCGCAGCACCGCTCGCTCGGCGGTCTCGGTCAGTGCTTGAGCCTCCGGTACCGGCGGGCGCTCTCGCAGCGCATCCGCCCGGCCGAGCCCTACATGCCGGCGGGTGGCCGAGACGGCGAATCGCCGCAGCGACGGAGCGGATGGGCCCGAGCGCCTATGCCCGCGTCGAACTCGTCGACGACGACCAAGGGCGCCCACAACTGCTCGAGCTCGAACTTGTGGAGCCATCCCTGTTCCTCGACACAGCGGCCGGGCTCACGCAACGCCTCGCTGCCGCCCTTGCCCAGCGCATCAAGCGTTCGTCCCGAGCGTGTCGAGATTGAGCGCGACCCGGGGGCGGTCGACCCTCGACGATGGCCAGCAATCGGGCAAAGCCGGTGAGGGCTGCGAGCACCACGACGATCAGGCGGAGGACACAGCCTCACGCGGTCTGGCTCCACCGCCCGCGTGAGTCATACGTTGACCCTCGCCAGAATGAGCCCCGACTTGAGGACGTTTGGCGTCGACTGCGGTGGCCGAAGGTTGTGTGCCCGAGCCGCACCGTTGGCCTGTGCGTTATGTCAAGTCGTCGTCCGGGGACATATGCAGTGGATTTCTCGGGATGGGAACAGGTGTACGCTTTCGCCTCCTTCCGGTCAGTAGCATCGTCGCTCTGGTGGGCTGGGGCGGTCGCTGGGTCACATGGGGAGTCCGATGTGGGGGCCACTGTGGCGACGACGGGTTGGGGTGGATCACCGCTGGAGTCCTGTGCCTGACGAGGAGGATCACCTGACCTGGAGCCCCTGGGCTGACATGGGCTTGGTTCTCGCTGGCGCTGGACTCGCCAGGTCCTGGAGCGCTCGCCCAAGAGCCCTGTGGCCAAAGAGTTCTCATAGATGGGCGTTGATCTCATGGATGGGCGCTGATCTGGTGGTGCTTGGACCCTCCACTATGGCCCAGCTACGTGGGCGCTGATCTGGTGGCCATTGGAGCCACTTCAACCAGTGTGGCGCAGTAAGCCCAGGTCAGCGGCCTAAGGCGCTATGCCAGCCCAAAGATTTCTCATGGATGGGCGCTGTTCTCATAGATGGGCGCTGATCTGGTTAGCAACTAGGTGCTCTCATGGCAGTACCGAACAAAAGTCCTGTTCGGGCGCCGGTGTTTCACAATAGCCCCATGTCTTTGCACGTGGGAGGGGTAACCCTCGCCAAACGGGTGCGCCACACCGCTCGGGGCCTCGCCTCCAAGAAGATCGCCGCCCACGTCCTGTCCGCCATGCGTAACGCCCAGGCAGCTTCGGGGCCGATTACCGACCCCGAGGTTCGCACCAATGTGGCGGTGAACGCGTTCGCGGGCGACGGCCGAGACCTGCGCCTAGTCGGATCGGGACTGGGGCTCAACCGGGGTTGGGAGTGGTGGAGCGCGCTGGCTTCGGGCGAAGTTGAGTGCTCCCCTGACGCGCTGGAGCTTGCGCTGACGGCCAGCGCTCGGACCATGGACCCACGAGCCAGCGTCGAAGCCATCCAGCTGTCTCTCACCCCCCCCAAGTCCTGGTCGCTGTATGGCGCTTCCGGGCTGGATGAGTGCCGCACGGTCCGAGCGGCTCTGGACGCGGGGGTGACCGAGGTGATCCGGGTCCTGGAGGCCGAGGCCTGCATCCGGGTGTGGATGCCCGGCCCCGACGGCAC
>JAVKSL010000104.1:0-8710 GCA_039583695.1 Acidimicrobiales bacterium
GGCCGGTGGGGCCGCTGGGGCGGGGGCCGCTGGGGCGGGGGCCGCTGGGGCCGGGGCCGGGGTTGGGGTTGGGGTTGGTGGGTCAGGGTCAGGCGGGGTTTGTGATCCCTGGGAGAGTGTCGACGCCGCAGCGCTGCCTGTGGGAACAGGTACCGGTGGGGCGATCAGGGCTGCCGGCGGGGCTGGCGGGGCGACCGGAGGTGTCACCCCAGGTGTAGATCGGTGGTGGACGATCGGAGCTGGGGCTTCGGACGTGACCGTTCGGCCGCGGGCAGCCGCGGTGCCCGACGCCCTCCTTCTCCAGCTCGACCCGACAACTCTGGCGGTGAGGGGCACCGGCCTGGCGGAGCTCCTTCGCCCCGCCTACCCGATCATGATTTCCGCGGCCACGGCCCGCGCGGTTACCCTGAGCCCCAGTCCCCCTGATGAGAGCTGGTAGCTCGCTGGCGTGCCGCCTTCGGGACAGGCCCTTGGCCACACATTCTTCACGAGCCGGCAATCACGCTGACAACTCGCGGCGCAAAGATTCGAAAATGAGACGCTGCGAGAAGATCCAGCACGGCATGAGGCTGGGCGATCGGGACCTCGCCGCCCCGGCCAACCCGGCCGCTGACCAAGAGCTCAGAGTGGCGAGAGCGCCACTGGGAGGACTAACAAGGATGCTGTGACCGAGGAACGCTGGAGCGCAGTGGACAACTACCTCTTCGAAGCCCTGCACGAGCCCGACCAGGTCCTCGACGCCACGCTGGCCGATGCCCGCGCCCAGGGCCTTCCCGCCATCGACGTGGCACCGAATCAGGGCAAGCTCTTGCATCTCCTCGCTCGCAGCATCGGCGCACGGCGCATCCTCGAGATCGGCACCCTCGGCGCCTACAGCACCATCTGGCTGGCCCGGGCGCTGCCGGCAGACGGCTGGTTGTTGTCCCTGGAGCTCCAGGCACACCACGCCGCCGTGGCCCGTGCCAACCTGGAGCGTGCCGGTCTGGCCGAGCTCGTCGAGGTACGCGTCGGGCCGGCCACGGAGAGCCTTGCCGCCTTGGTCGAGGAGGGGCCCGAGCCGTTCGACCTGGTGTTCATCGACGCCGACAAGCCTGGCAACCCCGAGTACTTCAAACGCTCCCTGGGCCTGGTGCGCCCCGGCGGCCTCATCGTCGTCGACAACGTCGTGCGCCACGGTGCAGTCGCCGACGCAACCAGTGCGGACCCCAACGTCGTCGGGTCCCGCCGGGTGATAGAGATGATGGGTACCGAGGCACGCGTGGAGGCCACGGCAATACAGACCGTCGGGGTCAAGGGCCATGACGGCTTCGCAATCGCCCTCGTGGTGGCCTAGCCGTGCTGGGGACTAGCGGTCGATCCGTTCGTTCACTACCACGCCTGAGCTCGCTGGCGCAGTCGGCAGCGTCTGGCCCACGCTGGCTCTCTTGCCCGATCCGACAAGGGGTGTGCAATCGGCGCCAACGACAGTGGGTGCCGACCCGGCGTTGGAAGCGTGATCGACTGCTGCTATTTCACATATCTCGGGAACGGTGACCGAGCTGTAAGTACCCGCCGGAACCGAATCTGCTAACGGGTTGCTCGACGAGTGTGGCCAGGTGATCGCCTCGCCCACCATCTCCGGCTTGTAAGTTTCCACGATCCTGAGGCTGAACAGCGCCAAGAGGCCATCCCCCGAGGCAAGGGGGACAACACTGAGATCACTTGGAGTGTACGCAGACACGCTGATGGTCTCACTCACCTGGGCGCTGGCCTCGGCGATCTTATCAGCCCTCAAATTATCGATACCCCAGCACTGGCCTGCGATGCCAAAGTCCGACTTGGCAAGCCCATCCGAGAGCTTGCCCGTCCTGGCGTAGCTCTCCAATGCCGATGCCATACGTGCGGGTAGCTTCGAGACCTGGTCCTCCTGTGCTCGACTCACGAGCGGAGCAAAGCCACCCGAACCGGTCGCGAACTTCGGAACCAGGTTGGTGGTCACCACCGGCTCGAGATCCACGCGCCAAGGCGCGCTCGATGAGTCCTTGACAAAGACGTCGACCTGCGATTCGCCAGCACACTTGTAGCTCGACGGCGTTCCAGCTGAGGGTCGGGTGCGAAGAAGCGCCTCGAGCTTGGCCGGATAACCAACCTGGCGGGGCACTGCGACATCGACTGGCACCAGGCTGAATGGGTAGTACTTCGGTCCGTCGGCCGTCTTGAATCCCGCCCGAGCCTCGAGCCTGAACGCCGCGTCGTCGATCTCGAGAGCACTGCCTTGCTCGTCGAGAGCCTGATCCACGTTGCTGAGGGACTCATTGGCGCGGTTGTTCGCCGCGCTATAGGTCGCCGCTACCTGCCCCACAGCCGATGGTGTCGCCACTACTGTCGACTGGTTGGAGGCTCTGGAGCACGAGGTCGCCAGAGCACAGAGAGCTGCCAGGCCAACAGCATGCTTGGCCCTTGCGACCACCAACCTGCGACGCTGCTGTCTCATCCGAGGCTGAGGCTATCAGCGACATCGCCCCCGCTCCGTGCAGCTACTACGGTCAAAGGCATGACAGGTGCGTCCCTTGGCCGGCGAGTGGTGGTGGTGGGTGCGGGATTTGGTGGCCTCGCAGTGGCCAGTGAGCTGGCAGGGGCAGCAGTAAGCGTGACGCTGGTGGACCAGCACCACTTCAACACGTTCCAGCCGTTGCTGTACCAGGTCGCGACCGCCGGGCTGAACCCGGGAGACATCGCGTATCCCGTGCGGGCGTACGTGAAGCACCACCCCGCCACCGACTTCCGCCTGGGGACCGTGTGCGGGGTCGACCTCGCCAAGCGGCGGATCTGCTTCGAGGACGGCGGGACGCTGGACTACGACTACTTGGTGCTGGCCGCAGGTGCAGCGACCAACCACTTCGGCGTGCCCGGGGCGGTCGAGCACACACGGGCGATCTACACGATGGAAGATGCCCTGGCGGTGAGGGATCAGATCTTCGACCAGCTGGAACGGGCCGCGGCGATAGCCCTTGGATCCACGCCGGGAAGCGACTCAGCGGGGAGTCGCGGATCCGAGCGGGACGGGGCAGTGACTGCCGAGCTCAGCGTGGTCGTGGTCGGCGGGGGACCTACAGGCATCGAGATGTCCGGCACGCTGGCCGAGCTTCTCGCATTGGAGCTGGGCACGGCGTACCCGGACCTGGCGCGCAGTGACGCCCGGGTAGTGCTGGTAGAGATGGGCGACCGGCTGCTGGGGACGTTTCACCCCCGTTTGGGCCACTACGCCGCCCGGGTACTGGCCCGGCTCGGGGTCGAGGTCCGCCTCTCCGAGACCGTCAGCTCGATCGATCCGGACAAGGTGACGCTGGAGTCAGGCGAGGTCATACCATGTGGCCTGGTCTTGTGGGCCGCTGGCGTCGGTGCTGGGGCGCTGGCCTCAGCGCTGCCGCTGGAGCGAACCCGCGGTGGACGGATAGCGGTCGGCTCCGACCTAAGGGCGACCGGCCAGGCCAACGTGTTCGCTATTGGCGACATGGCCGGCGCGCTTGCGTCCGACGGTGCCCTCCTGCCCCAGCTGGCGCAGCCCGCGATCCAGGAAGGCCGCCACGCCGGGCGCCAGATCCGCCGGCTCATCGAGGACCTGCCCACCGAGGACTTCAGATACCACGACAAGGGAACCATGGCGACCATAGGTCGCCGGGCAGCAGTGGCTCAGCTGCCGGGCAAGATCCACCTTCGCGGGACGACCGCCTGGCTGGCGTGGCTGGCGCTGCACCTGGTCACCCTGGTGGGATTTCGTAACCGCGTCTCTGTGCTGCTCAACTGGTCCTGGCGATATCTGTCCTGGCACAGGGGAACCAGGGTGATCGTGGGCGGCTGAGGGTCTGGTCGTGCTTGGTGTTGCTAGAGACCCTGAATCACGACCAGCTCAGCCGAGGAGGGCTTGTACGCTCACCGACACGCCAGGGGGAGGCCCTCGACGGGTGCAGTAGCGCCATGTCCGGCTGCGGCTCGGGTTAGTCGTCCAGCTGGATCGGATTTTGCGCCGAGACGACAGCCTGGCCGCCGACCGCGGCAACCAGTAGCCGGGTCAGGCGGTTCACACATACAAGGTGGGGATGGCCGATCGCCGCCATCTGGAACACCTCAGCGTCGATCAGCTCCACCCGGGAGTCCTCGTCGAACAGTCCGGCCTCGCCCATGCGGCGCCATTCGTCGACGCGCTACTGGGTTAGTGGGTTAGACAGCAAAACAGGACACCTTCTGTCCAGTTTACCTAAGATGATCCTGAGATGCGAGCTGACCGGTTGGTGGCGGTGCTGCTGATACTGCAAGCCAAGCGCCACGTGACGGCTGCCGAGGTGGCTGCGGAGCTCGAGGTATCAGAGCGCACCGCCCGCCGGGACCTCGAGGCCCTCCAGTTCGCGGGCTTGCCGGTTTACTCTCGACAGGGGCGGGGCGGCGGTTGGGCCCTGGCGGGGCGAGGAAAGACCGACCTGAGCGGGCTCACGTCTGGGGAGGCTCGGGCGCTGTTCCTCCTTGCCGGCCCGGCGGCTGCGGCCACGCCCGAAGTCAAGTCCGCCTTGCGCAAGCTGCTGAGGGCGCTCCCCGAGCCGATGCGCGCGGAGGCCGAGGTGGCGGCCGGGGCCGTGGTCGTCGACCAGGCGCCCTGGGGTCGCTCAAGCCAGCAGGTGCGCCAGGCCCCGGCCCACCTGGATGGGTTGAGCCGGGCGGTGGTGGCTGGTCGGCAGGTGACGCTGGGCTATGTGTCGGCTGACCGAACCCCGAGCACCAGGGTGGTGCATCCGCTGGGCCTGGCCGCGAAGGGCAGCGTCTGGTATCTCGTGGCAGGGACTGAGGCGGGCATGCGTACGTTTCGGGTGGACCGAGTCACCTCGGCCGAGGTGACAGGGGATGCGGTGGTGCGCCCGGTCGGGTTCGACCTGGCCTCGGCATGGGGCCTGGTCACGGCGGAAGTCGACGCGCGAAGGACTCCGTTTCGGGCGCGGGCACTGCTAACCCCATCGATGGTGGGACCTATCCGCTGGGTTATGGGCACCAGGGTGAGCATCGGGCCATCCGGGCCCGACGGTCGGGTGGAGGCGGAGCTGCGGGGGTACAGTGCTGCCTCCCTGGCCAACGAGGTGGCGGGATTTGGCGCGGGGCTGGAGGTCCTGGAGCCGCCGGAGATGCGCGCGCACCTGATCCGGATCGGGGCTGAGCTTACCTCTGTGTACGGTGCTGGCAGCGGGTGACTATCCGGCGCGGCGGGTGCCGCTGCGTGGGAAGAGCCTTCCTATGCGTCTAGCTCGAGCGCCTTCAGTGCCGACACAAGAGCGCCCGCAGGTCCCCGTCCCCGTCGACCAGGGGCTCCAGGTCCCTGTAGCCGTGCTCGGCCAGCACAGGCTGGAGGAGCTCAACCTGATCGCCGCCGAGCTCCAGGAGCAGGGAACCGCCAATGCGCAGAAGGCCGGCAGCGGCGAGCGCAGCTAGGCGGAGGGACCGGGTGCCGTCTGGGCCACCGTCGAGCGCTCGCCGGGGCTCGTGATCGACCACGTCCCGGGGGAGCAGGCGCAGCTCCCCGGTAGGCACGTACGGCGCGACAGCGGTCACCACGTCGACCTGCCCGCAGAGGGCCTCCGGAAGGTTCTCGGCCATGTCGCCCTCGAATACCTCGATACCGTTGCTCCTCGCGCAGGCCGCGGCCAGAGGGTCGATCTCGGTGGCGACGACTCGGGCAAGCGGGCGGCGGCGGGCGAGCACGACAGCAATCGCCCCGGCTCCGGTACACAGGTCGACCGCTATGCCTCGCTCGGGAAGCCGGGCAACCGCCTCAAGTGCCATCGACTCGCTCTGCCAGCGCGGAACGTAGACACCTGGACAGACCGGCACGATCTCGCCAGCAAAGCGCACCGAGCCGGTCAGCCAAGCTGACGGCTCCCCCACCGAACGCCGGGCGAGCAGGTCGGCGAGTCGTGCCAGGTCACCGGCTGCCACCTCGATGAGCTCGGCCGCCTCCTCCTCGGCCGCCACGCAGCCAGCGGCTTTCAGCTGCGCGGTCGTGGCTGCCAGAAGCTCGTCGATGCCCACCGGCCCGTGCTAGCCGGCTGCGGGACGGAGGTGGGCACCAGGCTTGGCGAGCACCGGCCACAAGCGCCCGGTTTCGGGCTCAGCGATGGCCCGGCCGGGGAGGATCATGCGGAGGATGTGCGCTGCCGCCAGGCGGTCCATGGGCGCGTTGTCCCTGCCGCAGCTACGGTCGTAGACGCATGAGGGACAACCTATCTCGCAGCCGCAGCCTTCAAGAAGCCCCATTGCGATCTGGCCCAACCGCTCGAAGTGCTCGAATGCCTTCTCGGCGATACCTATGCCTCCCTTGTGGTCGTCAAATATGAATATGACCCCACCTTGGTCGAGGGGACAGGACATGCCACCAACGTCTCGCCGGTCACACATCGCGAGCAGCGGCATCATGTGGATCAGCGCGTGCTCGGTAGCGTGCAGGCCGCCCGCATAGTCGCGGCCAGGAACTCGCCTGACCTCGGCAGCCAGCTCGGGCGGCAACCTCAACCACACCCCCACAGTGTCCATTTCGACGGGAGCCAGGTCGAGGCGGTGGGTTCCAAGAACCCGGTCACGATCCTTGAGGCGGTACGCGTAAAACTGGCGGGTCGTCCGCAAATCGCCCAGGCATAACGTCGCCCGTCCGAGCTGGCGCTGGTGCCGCTCGCCCAGCACCTCGATCGAGGTCTGGCTGAGGGTCTCGGTGTAGCTCTCGGTGTCCTCGGCCACGGCGCGGGCGATACCCGACTTCAAGTCCAGGCTCTCGATCCGCCAGCTGCTCCCGCGATGGAGCAGGATTGCTCCGGGGTGAGCCGTGGCAAGCGCGCGAGCGCGCGAGACGCTCTCCAACAACAGGTCCCCGCAGCGCACCTCGATGTCCTGATCGCCCAGGGCGTCGAGTCGAACGGCGCTCGCCGGGCGGAAGGTCCCGTGAAAGGCATGGCCCATCGGGGTTGGCGTGAGCAGGCCCTCCTCGGTAAGCGCGACCACGAGCGGGGCCATCTGCGAACCAAAGTGCTCCGAGTCCGACTCCCGCAACGGAAGCTCGGCCGCAGCGCAAGTGAGCTGGCCGGACAGGATGTGCGGATTGGTCAGGTCCACCACCGCGTGCTCGTGCGCACGGCCAAACAATTCCTCGGGATGCTTGACCAGGTACTGGTCCAGCGGGCCCTCGAAGGCGGCCAGGACTGCTATCGACGCTGCCCGGGCCCGCCCTGCCCGCCCCGCCTGCTGCCATGTGGAGCAGATCGTCCCTGGGTAGCCGGCCATCACCACAGCGTCGAGGCGCCCCAGGTCGATCCCCAGCTCGAGTGCGCTGGTGGCAGCCACCGCGTCTACATTGTCCCGCCTCAGGTCGTCCTCGATCTGGCGGCGGTCGGCGGCCCGGTAGCCAGCCCGGTAGGCGACGATCCGGCAGGCTGGGGCGGCCGTGCTGGCCCACCGGGCCACCAGCTCCGCCATCCGCCGCGAGACGGTGAAGCAGATCGCCTGGTAGCCGTGGCTGGCGAAGTGGGCCAGGAGGTCGGCTGCCTGCTGGTGAGGGGACCTTGCTGGGTTGGCTGTTGGGTTCCAACAAACGAAGTCCTTGGGCCCTCGCGGGGCTCCGTCGTTGTCGAGGACCCGGTGCGGAAGGCCAACCAGATTCGCCGCGTGCTCGGCGGGGTTGGCGATGGTTGCGGACGCCAGCACGAAACGTGGATCGGCCCCGTAGTGAGACGCTATGCGGCGAAGGCGGCGGAGCGCCATCGCCACATTCGATCCGAGCGCTCCGCGATACCAGTGGGCCTCGTCCACGACCACCAGCGACAGATGGGAGGCGAACCGCTCCCACAAATGGTGGCTGGGCAGGTACTCGTGCAACCCGAACGGGTTGGTGATCACGAGCCTTGACTTGGCCCGGATGCCGGCTCGGCGGCCCTTGGGGGTATCGCCGTCATAGACCGCCGCCCCAGCATTGATGCCGGTGGCCCTTAAAATCCCGTCAAGCGCGTTCAGCTGATCGTTGGCCAGGGCCTTCATTGGATACAGGTAAATAGCTGTGGCCACGGGGTCGATATGCAAAGCCTCGAGGACCGCCAGGTTGAAAGCCAGCGTCTTTCCCGAGGCAGTAGACGTGGTAAGTATGACGTTCTCACCACGGCGGACCGCCTCGATAGTCTCGACCTGGTGTGACCAGAGCCGGAGCCCACGTTGGTCCAGGTATCCCTGGAGAGGGACGGGAAGGGGGCTCGACAAGCTCCCCTCCTTGGCAGCCTGAGCGGCCAGGTGCTCGACGTGGGTGATCTGACCCCGATAGGACGCCATAGAACGGAGTCCGGCGACCAGCCCGTCGGAAGCGGTGCCAGAGTCAGGGCGCCCGGCGGCGCGACCCGGCTCATTGCCAATGGGCGCCGACATTGCTTCCAAGAAGGCTCAGCAGGCGGGCTACAGCTACGAGGTCAGCCCGGTTGTGATCGATGATCGGGACAAGTGGCCCGATGTTGTGGCGGCGCTCGTACTCCTTGTAGAAGTGCGGCACCGCGTCCCCGGGCAAGTCGTCCACTGAGCGCTCGATCCCCAGCACCAAGGCCTCCACGGTGGCCAGGCGACAGTCCGGCAGCGACAGCTTTCCGGGGGCAGGCGAGCCGGGGGCAGGCGAGCCGGGGGCAGGCGAGCCGGGGGCAGGCGAGCCGGGGGCAGGCGAGCC
>JAVKSL010000105.1:0-8710 GCA_039583695.1 Acidimicrobiales bacterium
GATTCTCCTGCAACAGGAGGCACTTCTACGTGGATCGAACGTGCGTTCCCGACCCTAACTCACGGATGTAGGTCAGACCGAGGTCTGGTCGATCTGGGTGTGACCCTTCGCATGCGTGGCAGCCTCCGTGGCGGTCACCGTGCAGAACCCGCGTTCGCGGAGGAGGTGTAGGTGATGGTGGCCTGGCCGGCGCCGTCGGCAAACACCGCACCGGCACCGACGCTGCCGCAGGTTGTGCCGGGGACAGCTGGCGTCACCACGAAGGTGTCCGAGTCACCGGCTGCGGCTGCGCCGGCGGTGTTGGTCACGGTGGCGGTGACCTGGCTGGTGGTGACCCCGTTGCCGGTGATGGCCGAGGGGCTCGCAGCCACCTTGACGGTGTAGGTCAGAGGCAGCACGGTGATTGTCGTGCTACCGCTCTGGCCGGAGAAGGCCTCGGTGGCCGTCACCGTGCAGCTGCCGGCGACCCTGCCGGCCGTGAAGGTCGTCGTGGCCGGTGTAACGCCATTCGCAGGCTTGAGCGTGGCGGTCCCCCCGGTGGGGCAGGCGGTGCCCGACATGGTGAAGTGCACCTGGTCACCGATGATCGCTGTCCCCGCGGCACCCGTGACGGTGGCACTCACCGTGCTGGTGCCGCCGACGTTGATGGTGCTGGGGTTGGCGTTCACCGAGACGGCCGTGGCGGTGCTAGTGGTGGACGTCTGGTCCAGCGCGACCGTGCCGACTCCACCAACGGCCGCTGCCGTGGCCGTGATCGTACAGAAGCCAGGAATGGTCGAGGAGCTATAGGTGACGGTCGGCGTCACCCCGGCCGCATCGGTCACAACCGGCGTGGCTGGCAACGTGCCGCAGACGCCGGCGGGGAAAGCCGGCGTAGCGGTGAAGAGCACCGAGATGCCCGCCGCGTCGGCTCCGTTCTGCAGGACGGTCGCAGCGACCGCGCTGGTGCTGGTGCCGTTGGCCACGATGGTGGCCGGGCTGGCACTGGCGGTGACCGTGTAGCCCGCCAGCACCTGGGTGACCGTGGCGGTGCCGGAGGTGCCCTGGTCGGCCTCGGTCGCGGTGATCACACAGGCACCCGGCGTGGCAGCCGGGACGGCCCCGGCGTCCGTGTAGATAGCCGGGACCTGACCGCTGGAATTCGTCGTTCCGAAGAACGTCTTGGATCCCTTGAAGGTCCCACAGGCCGCCGAGGTGCCGGCGACTGTGAGCTCGACCTGGTCGCCCGGCACCGGGGCGTTGCCGGCACCGAGGACGGTGGCGGTGATCGTCGAGGTGATGGAGCCATCCGTGGTGACGGTGGCCGGGACTGCGGACACCGAGGTGTGGAAGGTGGTGGCCGCGACCGCTGCCGTCTGGGTGACGACCGTCGAGTTGGACGTCCCGTGGGCGGACTCGGTGGCCGTTACGGTGCAGAACCCGGCGGTGGCCGACGAGGTGTAAGAGGTGTAGGTGGCGTCGGCCACGCCCGAGGCGTTGGTCGTGGGTCACCGTGAAGGGAACCGTCGTCGCCTGGGTGGTGCCGTTGGAGTTGGTGGCGGTGAAGACCAGCGAGCAGGTCCCCGTTGCCTGTGTGGCCGGGATGACGAAGCTGAACTTGCCGGTGGTGGCGTTGAAGGTCACCGCCTGGGCAGTCAGGCCACAGCCGGTGACGGCCAGCGACTTGACGCCCGCCGGGTTGGTGATGGTGTCCGAGACGGTACCGCCCGGGACCGCCGAGGCGGAGGTCAACGACACTGCCCCGGTGACACCGGTGGTCGTGCCGCAGTTCTGGATGGCCGTGACGCTGGCGTCGCTGACCGCCGCGCTGCCGCCGAAGACGCTGTCGTTGAGCAGGGTTGCGTTCTCGGAGGTGGCGAAGGTGCACACCGAGCCCAGGGCGGTCGGGCAGTCGGTGATCAGGGTCGGGAACGAGTCGGTCCCACCCAGCACCGAGCCGGCGAGCGCGTCGGGCGTGAAGCCCACCGGTAGGCCGGGGAGGTTGAAGCTCGGGTCGAAGCCGTTGGCCACGTCCATGCCGCTGGCCAGGAAGCCGTTGGCGACCTCGTAGGTGGCCAGCGCGGCCGAGGTGGCCGAGCGGTTGGGGCCGGCCTCGTTGACCGAGTTGATGCCGGAGTACTGCGCCGGGTTGATGGCCGCGGAGCCGCCGACCACTATCAAGTTGGTGATGCCGTCAGCCTTGATGGTCGCTGCGGCCTGGGCGGACAGGGTGGTGCCCAGCCCGTTGGTCAGGATGATCGGGAAGTGCTTGGCGAAGGCGTACGGCCCGGCGCCGAGGGCGTCGGGGAAGTTCTCACCCGTGGCCAGGATGCCGGTGGGGCCTGTCTTGCCGTTGACGGTGACGGTAGCCGCTGTCTGGCCGGTCTGGGTGTCCACCGCCTCCGCCGTGTCGTAACGGGCCGGAGATGCGGGTCACGGTGATGCCACCGTTGAGCCCGGCGATTGTCGTGGCGACAGATGCGCTCACCGCGGCGGTGCCGCCGAGGATGTCGACGGTGCTGATCTTGAGCGTCGCCAGGGCGCTCGCGGTCTCGGACGGCAACGCGCTGAAATTGACCTCATGGGGCGTGACGGCCGGTGCCGGCGGCGAGCACCGCCCCCGCCCGCAGGGCGCACAGCAGGACCCCCGCCGCCAGCGCTGCGGTTTCGGCCCTCAACACGGTGGGGCCCAGCCCGACGAGCGCCAAGCCCGAGCTCAGCTCAGACTCGTCCCATCCACCCTCGGGGCCTACCAGGATGCAGGGCTGGCCGAGCGACGGCGGGCCCTCACGCCCGAGCGCCTCGCCGGAGCCAACCGGGACGCGACTGCAGTGGCGGCCTCCCAGGCCGCCTTCCCGACGGCGGGGTCGGCCCGGGCGGCCCTGCTGGCCCGCAACGACGTATTCGCCGACGCCTTGGCCGGGGGCCGCTGGCAGCCGCCCAGGGCGGCCCGCTGCTGCTGAGCTCGCCGGAACCCTGGATCCCGTCCACCGCTGCCGAGCTGGGACGGATCCTGCCGTCCGGGGCGAGCGTGATCGTGCTCGGGGGCACGGGGCCATCTCGCCCGCGGTGGTCGATGCCCTAGCCTAGCGGCCTCGGTTACAAGGTGACCCGGGTAGCCGGGGCCGACCGCTTCGCCACCGCGGCGGCCGTCGCGCAGATGCTCGGCAACCCTACAACCGTGTTCGAGGCGACCGGGTCCAACTCCCCGACGCCTTGTCCGCCGTGCCAGCCGCGTTAGCCACCAAGGGGGCGATCCTCCTCGCCAACGGCGCCACCCAGGCAGCGGCGACCGCTGCGTACCTGCGCGCCAACCTGGTGCCCACCCGATACTCGGTAGGCGGCCCGGCCGCGCAGGCCGACCCGGCAGCCACGGCCATCATCGGGGCCGACCGCTTCGCCACGTCCGCCCTCGTCGCCAGCCGGTTCTTCCCCAGCCCCCTCGTGGCCCTGGGCTCGCTCCGCCAAGCAGCGCACCGGCATCGACGCCGACCAGGTGGGCGGGCGAGACCGGGGTCAGCGAGATGGTGCTTCGGGGCTTGGGTGAGGCGATGCAGATGTCCGCGTCCCGGCGTCCAGGCGAGCAGCGGCTCAACAAGCCACAGCTGCGAAAGGACATCGCGGAAGTCTCGCTGCACGACTCGCTGGACATACCCATCGAGCTGGGCGCGCCGGGCCCGCGCATCGAGCGGGCGAATCCCCGGGAACCCCGAAACGACGATCTCGTCGACGTAGCCAACCAGGCTTGTCGTGCTCCGACCGGCGATCCCGGGATGGTCGCCCCGGAGCAGCTACCCGAGGCTCACCGCCCACGGGCCGAGGTCCCGCTCGGCGAGGGTCAACGGCCGCATCGCGAGCTGCACGATCCGTCCGGCGCCGGAATGGGCAGGCGCGCCGGCGGGAGCGGCGCTGCCGGTGAGACCTGACCGTGCCATACCGCTTGACCAATTACCGCTGTACCGTCTGCCCCGGGCAGCAGACCGCCGGTTCGCGGTGGCTCCCAGTCCGAGTCAGGGACCGCGCACCCCCGCTGAGTAGGGACGACTTGGTGGGCGAGGGGGGCCTCGAACCCCACGAGGTTTCCCCCACAGGAGCCTGAATCCTACGCCCAGGCATTTGACAACGATAGGAGCATCACTTTCGCTCACCTGGGACCGAACCGCCCGTTCCGGCGAACAGCTCCCAAACCCAACCCGAGCCTGTGCCCCACCAGATCCAGACGCTCCATCGGTGCCACCATGGCCACACGGAGGTGATCCGCCCCAGCCGGGCCGTAGAGGTCACCTGGGCTCACCAGCACCCCGCCCCGGCGGGCCAGCTCCTCGGTCCAACTCCAGGCATCGCCAGGGGCCTTCGCCCACAGGTAGAAACCCCCAGCCGGCAGGGCCACGCTGAGGCCGACCGCCTCGAGCACCCCGGCGAAGCGCTCCAGGCGCTCGAGGTAGCGCCGCCGCTGGGCCACCACGTGGTCATCGTCTCCCAGCGCCACGACGGCTGCCGCCTGGACCGGTCCGGGCACCATCAGCCCGGCGTGCTTGCGGACCTCCCCGAGATAACGGATCAGCGCCGGGTCGCCGGCACAGAACCCGGCCCGCAGTCCCGCCAGGTTGGACCGTTTGGAAAGCGAGTGCAGCGCCAGGACGCCGTCGGCACCGTGCTCCAGGATGGACCGCCCTGGGCCATCCCAGGTGAAGGCCACATAGCACTCGTCGCTGATCACCGGAACAGCCTGCTCCCGACCCCAAGCTGCCGCTGCGCCGAGGTCGTCCAGCGCCCCTGTCGGGTTGGACGGGCTGTTCACCCACAGGCACAGTGCCTTCGCTGCTTCGTCGTCGCTGACCGAGGCCAGGTCCAGCATCCCGTCGCCGCGCAGCGCCACCGCCACCGCCCGGCACCCGGCCAGCTCGGCGCCCATGGCGTAGCTGGGATAGGACAGCTCGGGATAAAGGACCGTATCCCGCTCAGGGCTGCGCAATCGCAGCCAGTGCGGAAGCGACACCACCATCTCCTTGGTCCCCACGCAGGCCAGCACGGACTCGGCGGACACCTCGGCCCCGACGCTCCGATTCAGCCAAGCCGCTGCCGCCTCCCGGAAGCCCTTGCTGCCCACTGAGGCAGGGTAGCCCCGCTCCGCTCCCGAGCTGGCCAGAGCCGCAACCACCGCCGGGGCCGGTGGATCGCACGGTGTGCCCACCGAGAGGTCCACCACTCCGCCCTCGTGCACCTCGGCCAGCGCGCGCGCCCGGCCCAGGCGGTCGTAAGGGTAAGGAGGAGGCACAAAGCCGCTCATAAGACATCCCGGGATCGTAGTCTGGGCGATCCAGGCCTCTTTTTTTTGGCGGTCATGACCCAAAGGGCGGCTCTGGAGCCCCCACTGACACCAAGAACGGCCGCAACTGGGCCAGCGCGGCGCCGTCCAGCCTGGCGCGCACGCGGGTCCCCGCCTCCTCGTGGGTCTCCACCAGTACCTCGCCCTCGCGGTGTACCAGCGCAACCATGTCGCCGCGATCGTACGGCACGAAGCACTCCACCACCTCGTCCAGCGCCCTCAGCCGGTCGCTGAGCGCCACCAGCAGGTCGTCCACCCCGTCGCCCAGCATCGCCGAGATGGCGACCGAGCCAGGGTGGGCTGACATGAGCCGGGTGACCGCAGCTGGATCGCGCACCCGGTCAACCTTGTTGAAAGCCAGCAGCTCAGGCACATCCGCTGCCTCTATCTCCACCAGCACCCGCCGCACCGCCTCGATCTGACCCTCGGCGTCGGGGGCTGAGGCGTCGACCACGTGCACCAGCAGGTCCGACTCGGCCACAACCTCCAGCGTGGATCGGAACGCCTCCACCAGCTCGTGCGGCAGCTTGCGCACGAAGCCCACGGTGTCCGAGCACAGCACGGCCTCCCCTCCCGGCAGGTCGAGTCGCCGCGTCCGGGGATCGAGGGTGGCAAAGAGCCGGTCCTCGACCAGCACTCCGGCGTCGGTGAGCTGGTTGAGGAGGGTGGACTTGCCCGAGTTGGTGTAGCCGACCAGCGAGACGGCCCGCAGCCGGGAGCGCTGGCGTCCCCGGCGCTGCGTCCGGCGGGTCTTGGTGAGCTGACGCAGGTCGGCCTCGAGGCGGGTCATGCGCCGGACCAGGCGGCGCCGGTCCACCTCCAGCTGGGTCTCGCCAGGTCCACGGGTGCCGATGCCACCAGCCTGCTGGGACAGCTTCGCGCCCTTGCCCCGCAACCGCGGGAGGCGGTAGCGCAGCTGCGCCAGCTCGACCTGGGCCATGCCTTCCTGGGTATGGGCATTCTGGGCGAAGATATCCAGGATGACCGCGGTGCGGTCGATGGCCGTGCGGCCCAGGATCTTTTCCAAGTTGCGCTGCTGGCCAGGAGTCAGGACGTCGTCGAAGACCACGGTGTCGGCATCGACGCGCTCGGAGAGATCGTGCAGCTCGGCAGCCTTGCCCTTTCCCACGTATGTCGCCGGATCGGGCCGGTCCCGGCGCTGGAGAACCCGGGCAGCCTCGTCGGCTCCCGCGGTGTCCACCAGCCGAGCCAGCTCGTCGATGCCCGCCTCCGCCTCGTCCAGGCTCACCGGCGGGACGGCCACCCCCACCAGCACGATGCGCTCCCGAAAGCTGCGCTCGATCAGGCTCATCGGCCGAGCTCGCCTTCATGCGTGGGAGCAGTCACCCGCTGCGTGTTCCCCACCCGGCTCCCGACGCCCAGTCCCAGTGCCACTCGACAGCTCCCTCCGCCACCACCGCCCAGTCGTCAGGGTCGTCCCCGGCATCAGTTCCGGCCTTGTCCCCGGCTCCGGCCTTGTCCCCGGCCAGCAGCGCCGGGTTCACCTCCAACCAGGCAATCCGCTGGGCTGGTCCGCTCAGCCAGGCCGAATCTCCGGAGCAGTCGACCTCAAGGGTCCCACCCGGATTGTGGACCAGCACGGTTGGCCCGCTCACCAGGCCCATGGCAATACCGGCGCACGCCGCCGCGACCGAGCCGGTGCCACAGGCCAGGGTCACCCCGACGCCTCGCTCCCATACCCGCAAGTCCAGCTCGTCGAGACCGGGCCGCGCCCGGACCCACTCCAGGTTGACCCCCCCTTGCTCAATTGCGGGACCGAGAGCCGGCAGGTCGAGCGCCTCGATGTCCTCGGCAACCAGCACGAGGTGGGGGTTGCCCACGTCGACCGACCGCGCCCTCCAGGTGCCCCCACCAATCGGATCGGTCACCTCCAGGTCGAGCTCCCCCACCGCGACCCGGCCGATCTCCACGCTCACGCGCTGCTCCGAAGCGGGCTGCTCCGAAGGGTCGCCAACACGTACCCGTCTTGGCCCGGCGTCCGTCGACACCAAGAGCTCCGCGCCATCCACCAGGCCGGCATCCCGCGCAAGGAGCGCGAGGCAGCGGAGCCCGTTGCCGCTCATCTCGGCCCGGCTCCCGTCGGCATTGTGGAGCAGCATGGTCAGGTCCGAGCCGGCCGAGCCATCCGAGCCGGCCGAGCCGGGCAGCACCACGATCAACCCGTCCGCCCCGATCCCCCGGTGCCGGTCACATAGCCTCACGGCCAGGTCGCCCCACACCCGATCCGGCCCCTCACCGGTCCCGTCGAACAGCAAGAAGTCGTTACCCAGGCCGTGGTACTTCGCGAGACGACCCACGTCACCAGTCTCGCAGCACTGCATCCACCATTGCCGAGCTTTTCAGGTCGTCCTCCCCATCGCTGTCGAACCACACTATCCGGGGGTCACGACCAAACCAAGCCTCCTGTCTCTTGGCGAAGCGCTGGGTTCGACACACGGTTTGCGCGATCGCCTCGTCCAGGGGGATCCCGTCCTCCAAGTGGCCCAACAGCTCGCGGTAGCCGAGCGCTTGACGAGCTGTGCGGGACAGGCCCTGGGCGAGGCCTGCCAGACCCCGAACCTCCTCCAACCAACCCGCCTCCATCTGGGCCTGCACCCTGGCGGCGATCCGCAGGTTCCGGGCGGCCCGGGTGAGGCGGATCCCGACCAGGCGAACGGAAGTAGGGCCGTACTTGCTCAGACCTGGCCCGAAGGACGAGAATGGCCGACCGGCTCCGAGCGTCACCTCCAGCGCCCGGACTACCCTCCGCCGGTTGGCGGGAAGCATCCGTGACGCGGCCAGGGGGTCCAGCGCCGCCAATCTCGCGTGGAGGCCAGCCGACCCGTCAGGGCCATCTGCCTCGCGCTCCAAGCCGGCTGCCAGCTCCGGCCACCTGCCGGGAATCGACATCGGATCGATGACACTACGCAGGTAGAGGCCGGCGCCGCCGACCAGGATCGCCGGGCGATCCCGCTCGCGCAGCTCGGCCAGCACCGTCAGGGCAGCATCTTGGTAGCGCTGAACCGAGAAGTCCTCCCAGGGCTCAGCCAGGTCGACCAGGTGGTGGGGCACCTCAGCCCGCTCCGCCAGGCTGGGCTTGGACGTGCCGATATCCATGCCCCGGTACACCACCATCGAGTCCACCGAGACGATCTCGCTCCCCGGCCTTCGCCGTGCCAGCTCGAGCGCCAGCGCCGACTTCCCCGAAGCGGTGGCCCCAACTATGGCAATCGGCCCGAGGTTTGTGGACATCTCGACAGCCAAAGTATCGAGCGCGGTGCCAAGGCGCCGCGCGACATGTTCCCTGCCAGGCCCTTAGGCGGCCCGGCACCAGGTGAGCTCGGTTTCGGAGCTGGTAGGAGTTGCTCACCGGCCCGGGTGATGCCGTGGCCCATATCGTGC
>JAVKSL010000106.1:0-8572 GCA_039583695.1 Acidimicrobiales bacterium
GCGCTCGCAGACGGCGAGTCGGCCTGCGTGCAGATCCTCGCCCGGCCCGTGACCGGCCGGCGCCTCGCCCGCCTCCGGCGCCGAGCGGTCGCCCGCCGGGCCGGGCGGCCGACCAGCCTCACCGCCCGGGTCCTCGACCTGGTCACCCCCGGGCCTTCCACCCGTCCCGCCGAGGTCGACCCGACCCGGGCCGCCGACGTCGCCGACATCCTCGGAAAGGCCGCCCAGCCGTGCTGGGCGATCGCCGTCCGCTACGCGCTCGCCACCACCGCCCCATCCGATCGGCAGGCAGCCCGCCAAGCGAAGGCCCGGCTGCGGGGACGGGCCCACGCGCTGGCGAGCGCCTTCTCGCTGTACTCGGGCCGCAACCGCCTCCAACGCCACCGCCTGGCGCACGCCGCCCGGGTCCTCGCCGCCAGGCGCCTCGGAAAAGGCGACCTGGTCTCGGTCGCCGAGCTCGCCGCTCTCGCCCACCTGTCCGCAGACGTGGCGGTGCCCGGCCTCGCCCGGGCCGGGGCCAACGCCGTCGCCCCGCCCCCCGCCGTCGCCCAGCCCGCCGCCACCCAGCCCGCCGCTTCCCAGTCCGCTGTCAGCCGATCAACCACGGCGGGCGCGCCCGCCAGTGCTGGCACCGGGACCGCCGACCCGCAGCTGGCGACGCAGGCGCCCAAGGTGCTCGGCGACGCCCAGGCCGGCGGGCGCCGCCCCGTCACCCTGTCGGTCCCCGACGCCCGCTACCACCTGCATGTCATGGGGGCGACCGGGTCGGGCAAGTCGACGCTGCTCACCAACCTCGCCCTGGGCGACATCCAAGCCGGGCGGGGACTGGTCGTCATCGACCCCAAGGGCGACCTCGTCACCGACATCCTGGACCGCCTCCCCCAAGGCGCCGAGGCCCGCACCGTGCTCGTCGACCCCGAAGACCCCAACGCCGCCCCGATCCTCAACGTGCTATCGGGACCGGACCCCGATCTCGTCGTCGACAACCTGGTCGGGATCTTCCGCTCCATCTTCTCCGCCTTCTGGGGGCCGCGCACCGACGACGTGCTGCGCTCGGCGTGCCTCACCCTGCTGCGCCACGCCCAGGCGACCGGCACCACCACCTGCCTCGCGGATGTCCCCAGGCTGCTCTCCGACGAAGCGTTCCGCGCGCCGCGCGTCGAGGCGGTGTCCGCCGATGTGGTCGGCCTCGGCGGGTTCTGGACCTCCTACGAGCAGATGTCGGAGGCCAACCGGGCCCAGGTGATCGGGCCGGTCATGAACAAGCTGCGGGCGTTCCTGTTGCGTGACTTCGTCCGCCAGGTCGTCGGCCGCCCCGACCGGAGCTTCGACATGGGCCAGATACTGGACGGCGGGGTGTGCCTGGTGCGGGCCCCCAAGGGCATCTTGGGTGAGGAGACCGCCCGCCTGCTCGGCTCCTTCGTCGTCGCCAAGGTGTGGCAGACCGCCACCCACCGGGCCCGGCTCGGCCAGGCGGCCAGGGTCGACTCGAGCCTGATGGTCGACGAAGCCCAGAACTTCCTCCACCTCCCGCGCAGCTTCGACGAGATGCTCGCCGAAACCCGCGGCTACCGGCTTTCCATGGTCCTCGCCCATCAGCACCTGGGCCAGCTCCCCAGAGAGCTGCGCGAGGCGATCTCGGCCAACGCCCGCACCAAGGTGTGGTTCTCCATGTCCCCCGAGGACGCCCACGCCCTCTCCCGCCACGTCGCCCCCACCGTCTCCGAGCACGACCTCTCCCACCTCGGCGCCTACACCGCCGCCGCCCGGCTCGTCGTCGCCGGCGAAGAGACCCCCGCCTTCACCCTCCGCACCCGCCCCGCCCCCGAACCCAAGCCCGGCCGGGCAGAAGCCGTGCGCGCCGCCAACCGCGCCGTCCACCACCGGCCCCGCCCCCCGGACAGCGAACCCCTCGCCGGGCGCACCCTCCCCGCCGACGCCCACACCGCAGCCGTCCACACCGCACCCGTCCACACCGTCAGCCACACCGCCGGGCGCCCAGCTGGCCGCCCAGCCGGGCGCACCGGCGCCGGGGAGCAGGGTGACCGCTCGGCGGCGACGGTCACTGCCATCGCCGAGATGCTCGGCCCGACGTTCGCCGCCTACGACACCCCGGTCCCCCCCGGCGGGGTCTCGCCGCCCGACATCTACGACCCTCGACGCCGTCTACGCCGCGGCCCGGATGCTGTGCGCCAACGGGGCCAGGAACGGTGCCGACATCGCCGGCTCGGTGTACGCCTACAACCACGCGTCGTGGTACGTGGACGAGGTCCTCGCCCTCGCCCAGTCCTACAGCCAGACCCAAGCCCAGACCGTCGCCGCGGGGAGCGCGCCGGGCGTCGCCCTCGACTGGGCCCTCGCCCAAGTCGGCACCCCCTATGTGTGGGGCGGGGAGACCCCCGGCGTCGGCTTCGACTGCTCAGGGCTCGTCCAAGCCGCCTACCAGGCCGCCGGCACCCAGCTCCCCCGCGTCGCCCAAGAGCAGTACGACGCGACGACCAAGCTTCCGCCCGGCGACCCGCTCCAGCCCGGCGACCTCGTCTTCTTCGGCCAGTCGACCATCGACATCACGCACGTCGGCATCTACGCCGGGATCCAAGGGGGCCACCCGGTCATGGTCGACGCCCCCCACACCGGCGCCGACGTCCGAGACGAACCGTTCCCCGACGTCGTCGGCCAGAGCTGGGGCACAGAACGGTTCGTCGGGGCGACCGTGCCGTAGCCGTCGACGAGGGCAGCTGCCGGTCGACCCCATCCAGGACCTCTACGCTCCTGCATCAGCCGTCCATTATCCAGATGGCCGGCGAAAGGATGCATGCTCACACAGCAGGGTGTCTACTGAGCAGTGTCGTTTCGAGGGTAGCCATCGTCTGCCGGTGGCCAGCGGAAACTGCCGCCGACGGCCAGGACGCCGGCGAGAGCCGCGACCACTCCAAGTGGCAGCGTGGTTCGGCTTCGAAGATGTCGAACACCGATTCGGGGCGCCTCCCCCGCCGAGGGCGGGGGTGTCGTTCTCCGTGCGCGGGTGGCCATAGCCGATCGCCCGCTGCTCCGGAGCGTGGGGAACCGTGGCGGGGCGCTCTCAGCAGGGGCTCGGCCGAGGGCCAGGGTGCCGCTGAGGCGAAGGGTGGGTGGACGAGCCGGCCGGACGCGGCTCAGATCCGGCCAGCTGTCTCCATGAGTCGAGGGCACGCCACCCCAGCAGCAACCGCCGGACGTGCTTATTGGGGGTCAGTGCATGGTGATGGCGAGCTTGCCGAGCGTTCCGGCGGCGAAGTCGTCGAATGCTGTGGTCCCGTCGGCAAGGCTATAGGTGCGTTGAAGGGGCACGTCGACGGTCCCGTCCGCAACGGCGGCGGCGAGCTTGGCGAGCGTGGCGGCGGATGGGTTGGCCATGATGGGTGTGACGGTGATGTCGTCGCGGTCGGTGTGTTCGGCGGCGAAGCCGAGCGTGGAGGCGATGCGGCCTCCGGGCCGGACGCGGGCGGCGATGGCGGGGCCGTCGCCTGCAAGGTGTAAGGCGGCGTCGACGCCGTCGGGCTGGACGGTGCGTAGGGCTGCGGCGAGGTCGTGGGTGTGGTCGACGGTGCTGTTGGCGCCGAGGCGGGTGACGAAGGCCCGTTCGTCGTCGGTGGCGGCGGTGGCGATGACTGTCGCCCCCCGGGCCCGCAGGAGTTGGACGGCGATGGACCCGACGCCGCCGGTCGCTCCGGCGACGAGCACGGTGTGCCCGGCGCTCGGGTCGATGGCGTCGATGGCGTCGGAGGCGGCGGTGCCGGCCAGGCCGAGCGTTCCGGCGGTGGCCGTTCCGACTCCGGCGGGGATGGTGGCCAGGAACGCTGCGGGGGTGGTGACGAGCTCGCCGAGGGCGCCGTCACCGAGGACGGGCTTCATGACGACGCCGAAGACGCGGTCGCCGATCGTCACGCTGTCGACGTCGGGGCCGACGGCTTCGACGGTGCCGGCGAAGTCCTTGCCCAACACGACCGGGTAGCGGTGTTCCATCATGCCGACGAGGCGGCCGTGGGCGACTGAGAGGTCGAAGCCGTTGCTGGAGCTGGCCTCGACTCGGACCAGGACTTCGCCGGCGGCGGGGGTGGGGTCGGGCAGGTCGACCAGCGCCGGGGTCGCTCCGGGCTCGGTGATGGCAATGGCTTTCATGGGTGTCTCCTTGTTCGGTGGTGTTGACAGCGGCGGCCCGGGGGGCTGGGTCCGGGATGTCCGAGTTAGGCGGGTGTTGCGGACGTCTGGGGCTGGTGAGCGGGGGCGACGATTGGTTGGTTGAGCTCTTTGTGGATTTGGGGGAGGACTTCGCTGCCGAGCAGCTCGATGGCGTTGAGGAAGGTCTTCTGGGGCATGCCGCCGACGTCCATCTGGAGGATCTGGCGGCTGTGGCCAAGCAACTGGTGCAAGTGCAGGATGCGGCCGGCGATCTCGTCGGGTCCGCCGGCGAACACCATGCGGCCGGGCTGGTAGTCGGCTGCCCGGCCGGCCGGTGGAGGTCCGGGGCGGCCGATGCCGGCCATTCCGACCTGGAACATGCGCAGCTCGTGTTCGAGGTAGGTGGCTTTGGCCTGGCGGTCGTCGTCGGCGACGAAGCCGTGCACGGCGACGGCGATGTCGGCGGCGTCGGCGGGGCGGCCGGTCTCCGCCCATGCCTGGCGGTAGGCGTGGCCGTATTGCGCCCAGTGCTCGGGGGTGCCGCCGAGGATCCCGAGGAACATGGGCAAGCTCGCTTCGGCGGCCCGCATGACCGATCCGGGGCTGCCTCCGGTGCCGAGCCAGATGCGCAGCGGCTGCTCCGGTCGGGGCACGACCATCACGTCTTCGAGCGGCCGGCGGCGGTGCGGGCCGCTCCAGGTGACACGGTGGTGGTTGTTGAGGGCGAGGAGCAGGTCGAGCTTGGAGCTGTAGAGCGGGTCGTAGTCGCGCTCGTCGAGATCGAAGAGGGGGAAGGTGATCGTCGATGATCCACGCCCGGCGACGGCCTTGACTCGGCCTGGGGCGATGGCTGCGGCGGTGGCGAGCTGTTGGAACACCGGATCGGCTCGTCGGTTGACAGCACGGTGACGGTCGTGCCCAGATTGATCCGCCGCGTGGAGGCTGCCGCCGCGTTGACCAGGGCGGTGGGAGACGACAGCGGCATGGAGGCGGTGTGGTGCTCACCGAAGCCGAAGAAGTCCAAGCCGGCCTCTTCGGCGACGTGCACCGCTTCGAGCGCGTCGCGGATGGCCTGCGCCGTGGGCGCCTGGCCGTCCGCGCTGCGGGGGGTGTTGCCGAAGGTGTAGACGCCGAGCTCGAAGTTCATCTGTGCTGCTCCTGGGTGGGGGTCATGAGGCGCGGTGACGATGCGACGGTGATAGGCGCGGTCATCGCTACTTTCGGGTGGCGCCCAGGCGGCGTTCGCCGTTGCGCCGCATGGCCAGGCGCATCCGGCCGGGCCGGGGAGCGGCGGGGCCGTCGGTAGCCGCGGTCGAGCGGAACCCGTCGAGCAGGACGTGGACCAGCCGGGCGGACGCCTCCGTGGTGACGCCGTGGGCTCGTTCGACCAGGCCAGCGTTCGCCATGAGCACTATGACGACGTCTTCGGTGGTGAAGTCAGCCCGCAGCACGCCGGCCGTACGGGCCCGCTCCACGAGGCGAACCAGCCCATTGAACGCTTCCGAGCGCAGTCGTTCGATGTCCGGCGCCCCCGACAGGTCCATGGTGACCAGGTCGGCGATCCCCCGATCCCTCGCCTGCATGGCGGCCGCCGTCTTCACATACGACGCGAACCCGCTCCACGGGTCCGGGTCGCCCAGTCCGGCGTCCACCGCGGCGAGGTGCTCGGCCATCCGCTCGGCGAACACCGCGGCGACGAGCTCGCGGCGCGACGGGAACCGCCGGTAGAGCGTGGCGTTACCCGTCCCGGCCCGCTGCGCGATCTCATCCAACGGGGCATCCAGACCCTGCTCGGCAAACACCTGGCGGGCCGCCTCCACCATGGCAGCACGATTGCGTGCCGCGTCGGCTCGAAGATCCACAAGTCCTGCAACCTAACAGAAGTGGGGACTATTCCCCAGATGCGATATGTTGAGTAGGTCATGACCGAAAGACTCGAAGTCCCCGCCAGCCACGCCGACCTTCTCGACGCTGCGCTCACCGCCGTGTTGACCACCGTCGGAGCCGACGGCCAGCCCCAGTCGACCGCCGTGTGGTTTCTCGTCGACGACGACGGCGTGCTCAAAAGCTCGATCACCACCGACCGGCAGAAGTACCGCAACCTCACGGCCAATCCCAAGGCGACGCTGTTCATCTTCGACCCGGCCAACCCGTTCCGAACCGTCGAGATCCGCGCCACCACCGAACTCGTTTCGGATCCGGACAAGGCGCTGCTGCCCAAGTTCGCGTCCCGCTACAACACCCCTCTCGAGATGCTCGACGCCCCCGGCAGCGAACGGATCGTCGTCGCCTACAACCCCCTCCGGGTAGTCACCAATGGCTGACCCCCGCGTCGAAGCGCTGCATTCCTCGGTCTCCCGCCTCCACCACCTCGCAGCACCAATGAGCGAGGACCAGCTGACACTCCCCGCCTACCCGTCGGAGTGGAGCATCGCTGACGTGCTGTCCCACATCGGCTCCGGTGCCGCCATCATGCACCGGCGCCTCGACGACACCCTCGCCGGCAGGGACACCCCCGATGACTTCGCGCCCGGAGTATGGGATACCTGGAATGCCAAGACGGGGATTGCCAAGCGCGACGACGCCCTGCACGCAGATGCCGCCCTCCTCGCCCGCATCCAAGACGTCACCCCCGCCCAGAGCAAAGCCTTCAGCATGGCCATGGGCCCCATGACCCTCACCTTCGACGAGTTCGCCGGGATGCGCCTCAACGAGCACGCCCTGCACACCTGGGACATCGAAGTCAGCCTCGACCCCGCCGCCACCCTCCCCCCACAAATCGCCGCACAGGTCATCGACAACCTCGACCTGATCGCCCGCTACACCGCCAAGCCGACCGGCGACACCACTGTCATCACCGTCACCACCACCGACCCGACACGCGGCTTCACCGTCGACCTCACCCCAGAAGCGGTGACCCTGTCACCGAGAGTACCAGCAACCACCGCCGACGTCGAAATCACGGCCGAAGCATTCGCCCGGCTCATCTACGGACGCCTCGATCCCGAACACACACCCCCACCCGACCACCACGGACCCGCCCTCGACATGCTCCGAAACGTCTTCCCCGGCCCGTAGCCACGGACCGACACCAAGATCCGGCATCCACCAACCGTGGGTGGCGGCCAAACCCCCCCCAACCAGCCAACGGAATCACCGCAGAACACGCCCACAAAATGCCCAGCCCTGGGCAGCTGCCCCCGCCCAGAACGACGGAAGGGCGTGGCGCCTCGCGACACCCGTGGCGGCTCCTGCGGCGTCTACCGTCTCGCCTCATACGCGTCCTGGTCACCGGGGTCTCGGGCACCGGGAAGATTGGCGGGCGTCGGTGAGGTGCGGCGGTGCCGAATCCGATAGCGGGCACCTGGCTTCTTCTGGCCCTGGTTGGCTCCGTAGAGTCCGAGTCAGGGTGGTGGGGTCTCCGCACACGCTGAGTGAAGCCGACCGACGTCTCGTCGCCGCCTGGGCCGTGACTGCGCCGAGCGGGTTCTCGGGCTGTTCGAGGTGAGGCTCCAGATGATGGCCGCCCTCGGGCTCTCATCGCCCGGACCCGCGCGTTCGCCCGACGGCACACGGCCGAGCGGCGGGTGACGCCGCGGGCCTCCCCCCGCGGACGGTCCGTCGCCGGTTGACTTGTTCGGCGCCGGGCCTTGCATTCTGCGCCCGGTGGAGGTCTCATCCACGACCTGAACGACCACCAGCTACCGGCCCGCCGGGCGGCGATCTACGCCCGGGAGGCCCCTGGGCGGCGCAGCCGGCTCCGGCTAGAGCAGCGGGTGGTCCGCCTCGCCGGGGAGGCGACCCGCCTCGGCGCCGCACACGTCGCCACCTACGCTGAGTGCTCCCTCGCCCGGCCGTGGGCGCGGCCTGGGCTGTGCCGGCTGCTCGCCGAGGCATCGTGGACATTCGACCTGGTCGTGGTGGACGGCTATGCCCAGCTGGCCGCCGCCCGCGATGACCTGCGGGCGCTGCTGGGCCAGCTGGCTTCTATGGGTGTGCAGGTGGCGGTGGCCCAGCCTTCGGCGGGGCGGCGGGCGGCTCGGCTGGTCGGGAACCTGGTGTTGGCAGACCTCGTCGGAGAAGCTCTGCGCTGAACCTCGGCCCCGGCGGTCACCGGGTGAGGAGGATGGCGGCGAGCGCGCCGGCGACCATGAACGGCGCCATCGGCACCAGCCGGTGGCAGCCGCGACCGACGGCCTGACGAACGAGGACGAAGACGGCGGCCGCGGCGAAGGCGAGGAGCGTGGAGGTCACAACCGCTTGCCAGCCGACCCAGCCGCTGAAGAGCCCGACCGCGCCGGCCCACTTGACGTCGCCCATGCCCATGCCTCCTTCGACCGCCAGGCCGAGGAGGAGGTGGAAGCCGCCGAGGGCGGCCATGGCGATGCCGGCTCGGCCAAGCGGCCACCAC
>JAVKSL010000107.1:0-8524 GCA_039583695.1 Acidimicrobiales bacterium
GTACCCCCGCGGCCAGCGCCCCGACGCAGGCCGGTACCCCCGCGGCCAGCGCCCCGACGCAGGCCGGTACCCCGAGGAAGGCCGGTCGGGCACGAGGCGAGCGTGAGCCAGCGGCGATTCCCTGAAGCTCTCGGGCTCGCCGGCAACCCGAGCCCCAGGCGGTCCCTGCCGCAGGTGCCGGCGCGGGCAGCTGTCCTGGTAAGTCTGCTGGCGGTAATCACGGTGCTGGTTGCCTTGGGAGCCGTCGGGCGCCCGGGGGACGGACACGACCCGGCGGCTCCTGGCAGCGCCCACGGGATGCCCGGCACCGCGGCCGACGCCGGAACCGCTACGCCCGGCGCGGTCCCGCTCGCGTCCTGGCGGGGTTCGTCGCCAGGCCCGGGCCTGGTAGCGGACCGCTTTGCTATCGCGTTCGAGGCCACCCCGGCGCGGGCCTCTCCGGTAGAGCTGGCCGCCCGGGTCCGGCCCTGGGTCGCTGCCTCCTTGGAGAGGGCTCTCGCCGCGCCGGACGGCGGGGGCACGGGCGCACCTGGCATGCCCAACCGCGCGGTCCGGGTGGTATCCACCACAGTGGAGGACGTCACCCCGGCGGCGCGTGCCGGTCCCGCCAGCCAGCAAGTGGCAGCCCAGGCCCTGGTGGCGGTGGACTTGAAGCTCGTCGCCTCCGGGGGCCCGAGATCGCAGACCGTCGCCCTGGCCCTGCGCCTGGAGCTACTGGGGGGCCACTGGGAGGTGGCGGGCGTGCCCGGCCTGGTCGGGTGACCCCGCGCCGGACTGGGTCTTTCGGATGGGGCCGGCCTGGCCGGCCTGGTCGGGTAACGCCGCGCCGGTCGGAATGGCTCCGATCGGGTCGGCCGGACGGAGGGGGCCAGACAACGCCACGTCGCGCGCGGATCTTGGTATTCCTGACGCTGGCGCTGGCCGCCCTACTCGCCAGCGTAGGCCTGAGCACGGCGCTCAGTGAGACGCCGTCTGGCGGGGCTGGGGAGCAGCCCAGCAGCTCGGCCCTGGCCGCCGTCCCGGGGGAGTACCTGGCCTGGGACCGCCAGGCAGCGCTCAGCTGCCCGGGGTTGCCCTGGACGGTCCTGGCGGCGATCGGCCAGGTCGAGAGCGCCAGCGGGACCTCCACCGCGCCCGGGGTCCGCAGCGGGGCCAACTTCGCCGGAGCTGAGGGCCCGATGCAGTTTGAGCCGGGCACCTTCGCCGAATACGCGACCGTGGGCCCGGGAGGTGCGAGCCCACCCAACCCCTACGACCCCGTCGACGCGATCTGGTCCGCCGCCCGGATGCTCTGCTCGGACGGGGCGGCAACCCCGGGGGGGCTTGGCCCGGCCGTCTTCGCCTACAACCACTCCGCGGCTTACGTGACCCAGGTGCTGGACCTCGCCGACTCCTTCGGCATCTCTGCCCCCGATCAGCCTGCGGGGTCGCCGGTCCCGGTGGCGCAAGCAATCCCCTCTGCTCTCGCCGCGTTCGTTGTGGGGGTCTCTGAGTCCTACGTGGGCACCCGCTATGTCTGGGGCGGCGAGAACCCCGGGGTGGGTTTCGACTGCTCGGGCCTGGTGCAGTGGGTCTTCGCCGAAGCCGGTGTCGCACTGCCCCGAGTGGCGCAGGACCAGTACGACGCCACCCGGCACTTGGCGCCGGGAACCCCGCTCGTGCCCGGCGACCTGGTCTTCTTCGGACCCTCGACCCAGGCGATCGAGCACGTGGGGATCTACGTCGGCGGCGGGGAGATGGTCGACGCCCCCCACACCGGGGCCTACGTTCGCATCGAGCCGGTGCCGCTGTTCCAGCCCCGCTTCGTGGCAGCGTCCAGCCCGGAGACGGCTGCCTGATTCCCTGGTCCGCCGCCCGAAAGCACCGCACCGTGCTGGCAAGCTGCCCCGAGGTGAACGGGGTGGGAGGCGGTGGAATCGCCGAGGCCGCTCCGCTGCCCGAAGGGGAAGTCACCGTTGCACGAACTCTTGGCCACAGAGCCTGCCTGGCGAGCCAGCCCCAGGATAGGCTTTTCCCAGCAGCCAGACGAGGAGGCGCCATGCGTTCCTACGAGAGCAAGCAGGTCGAAAAGCCACCTAGCGCCCTGCGCCCGCCCCAGGGCTCCCGGCCGGACGCGCATGCCCTCTTGGGCCTGCAGCGCTCGATCGGCAATGCCGGGGTCGTACAGCTGCTAGCCTCCGAGCAGGAGGATGCCTCTCCGGTGCGCTCGGTGGTCGGCAAGCGGGGAGGCCGGGCGCTCGACGCCGGCCTGCGCCAGGACATGGAGACCCGATTCGGCCAGGACTTCTCGGGGGTACGAGTACATACTGGGACCCTGGCGGCCAGTTCCGCGGCTGCTGTCGGAGCCCGCGCCTACACGGTCGGCAACGAGATCGTTCTCGGTGCCGGCTCGCCGAACCTCGGAACTCCGACCGGCCAGCGCATGCTTGCCCACGAGCTCACCCACGTAGTCCAGCAGCGCTCCGGCCCGGTGGATGGCAGACCCGCGCCAGGGGGGATCCGCCTGTCCGACCCCTCCGACCGCTTTGAGCGCCAGGCAGAGGAGGTCGCCGACCAGGTCATGACCCAGCGCCTTACCGGCGGCCTCGATGCAGCCGGCCCGGAATTGCAGCGCATAGCGGAGGAGCGCGAGGACGAGGACGAGGAGTAAGTATGGCTGAATGCATGGCTCACGGGCGCCATCGCGACCCAGCACTGGAACCAGGTCCAGTCCCAGCACGCGAAGCCCTGGTCTCAGCGCACCAGGGTAACGGACGCGACCCTGGCCATGCCCACCCGACCTCGAGTGCCATGCGCCGCAGCCGGGAGCCGGTGCCACCAGGATTCCGGGCCGAGCTGGGTACCAGCCCGCAACTGCTGAGCCCCGAAAGGCTGCTGAACCTCCAGTGCCTAGTCGGCAACGCCGCAGTGACCCAGATCCTGCGCCCGGTCTTGCTCAACCGAAGGACTGTTCCTCCAGTTGCGAAGATCGCTCCCCGCCCACACCACCCTGCAAACTCCGGGCGGGCTCACCAGAGTCAGGCTCTGGACCTTCTACCCACACGATCTAGCCGCGACCAGCGCGCGGCCGCAAGCGCGATCGTGGTGCAGCGCGACGTGGGCTTCGAGTTTCAGACCACTTGGGGCATCCAGGAGGTTGCGGGTCGGCGCGGACCGTTCGGTAGGATGGGGATCGGTCCGAAGCAATATCGGCAGTACGCCCGCCAAGAGCTTGTTCGGGCCTTTCCTGGATTCAATCTCACCGCGGATGAGGCGAACACTAACCTTGGGGCCGAGATAGAGTTCGTCGTCCCCCATCTGTTGGAGTCGAAACGTACCGACATGTTGATGGCCCTGGCTCGTCTGGAAGAACTAGCTGAAAAGCTCGATCGACGGCGTGGCGAGGGCCGTTTTAGCCTAGACAAGGCGACAGGGAATCCAAACGATAATTCCGTCGAAGTTTATCCCAAGATCAAGGCTCCTGGCAGACTCAGGGCCAATCCACAGCTGACAGGTGGGATCCGCATGGACAAAATTCCAACTCTGTTCGCTGAACTTTCCAATAAACCCGCCGACAAGCACGCCGCGGCGCGTTACGCGCTGGTGGGAGGTGGGGGGGGTGGAGGTCTCGGTAATGCCTCCACTGCAGTGGCCAATTTGACCCGCAAGGACGGCGTGCCGACGAGTCCTCAATGCAAAGGTCTGGTCGCCCTTATAATCAGCTACCTGATGATGGGGAGGCAAGATGCTGGCGGTGAGATGGTACAGCCCACGCTGAACTACGGCAAGGCCTCACTGACTGTTTTGGCCCGAACTGACTTCCGTAAGATGTTTGAACTGTTGCCACCCTTAGAACAGCAGTATTTCAGAAAGAGGCCCACTGAGCGTTTTGTGGAGTGGGTGCTTGAACTCAGTGGAAACCTGGCGGCCGACAATAACGTGATTGATCGTGGTATACAGGGAAACGCTGTTCCCGTCACCCGTAGGAAATGGCTGTGGCATATCGCCAGGGACACGGATCTTTTGAAAAAGGAAACGGACGCGAGATTGTTCGGCTATGGAGAGCTCGGGTCCAAGGTCGATGATGTAGGGCCTTTGCTCGGGTACAAGGGTGCGGTTATCGAGTTCCGTACAATGTCCAGGGATGTGGAGTGGACGAAATGGTGGCAGTTGGGCATGAGGCTTTTCGACTTCATCCAGGAGAAAGTAAACGCTTGAGAGTGGAGACGCACTCGAGGGCTGGCTACCGCCAGCACATGTACCGTTGCTGGGAGTGAGCCACGGCGGCAGGGCGCAGACCTTTGTTAGCCCCAATTCCCGCAGCGAAGAATTCCGCCGTAGTTCTAGACGTAGGCGAATCGCCTGCTTGGGTGAGCGAACCAGATCGACTCCTTGACGAGTTGGTGGTTCGTGGGCGACCGTCCGACATTCGAGGGCTGGGCCCTCGCCAGCGCTCCCGCCGCTCTCGCAATCCGCGGGGTGTTCGTCCTCAGGGAGTCGGTGGAGAGCGTGTGAATGGCGTCCCGGAGGCCGCCCACGACTTAGGGCTTTTGGCTCGGCTTCCGGGTGCGCACGACGAGGTTGGCAGCTAGAGTATCGCTCGAGGCTGCGGGCGTAGTTCAGCGGCAGAACATCAGCTTCCCAAGCTGAGAACGCGGGTTCGATTCCCGTCGCCCGCTCGTTACGAACATCCTGGTCAAGCAGCTACTAGCCCGGTACAGAGGATGGAGTGACCCAGCGGCGTGCCACAAACGTGCCACAGTGGATTTGGGAAACGGCTAGCAGCGCGGTGTCGAACAGCCCGACGCGGTCGACTGAAGAGGTATATGCTCTTGGTGGCGAGCAGCGCACGCCAGTTCCGAATTGACCGGCCCCCACGCGACCGGCGATGCCGAGGGACAAAGGGTCATGGACTCGCGATGGCAGTATTTCGTCACGGTCAGATCCATGGTCGGTGGCGTGGGACCGGCCGTCAAAGGAGATGACATGACCTCAGACCATTCCGCTAAGCGAGCCGCCCGAGCTGCGCTCAAGTAACCGGAGCCTCCTACGCGACTACTCGCGTGGCCGAGCGAACCTTGTGGGCCCAGGCCCTTGACGAGCAGTCGGCGTTGCTCACGTTCTGGGAGTCGCCAAAGGGCTCGGGCTACGGCGGTCTCATTCTCGCTGCCGGTCGACGAACCGCTCAGCTCCGGACGGCGATGGCCGAGCAGAGGGCGCTCCAACGTCCGGACGACACGGAGCTTGACGACTTCGAGATCCCTCAGCACGAAGCCGAGCTTCGTCAATTGGCAGCAAGCTTCGCCGAAAGTCTCACGGCGTTCGCCGACAAGTTGCTTGGACCCTTCGAACGGGAACGTTGCAGCGCCGAAGTAGCGGTCGAGCAGGCTCACGCGGTGAAGGCGGCGACGCCGTGGGCGGTCACCCCCGACCTGGTAACCCTGGTCGAACATGCCGCGATCACTATGCCAGTCGAGACCGTCGAGCGAGCTGACCTGGCTAGCCCTAACGGCTTCGTATACCTGGGCAAGGCCTGTCGCATATTTACCGAAGACGGTCGGGGGGCACCATATCGAGCGCTGCACTGGCAGAGCGACAGCGAACAGGTGACCGTGGTCTGCTACTCAGCTCGGGGCGACTACATCGACGGCGAGGATCCACTTCCGGCCGACAGAGAGCGCCTACTGCCGCGGCTGTCCCCTGGTCCTGAGTTCTCCTGGCGCTTTGGCGACCCGACCTTCGGAGAAGTGGTCGGTGGTAACGACCCACACGTCCCGCAGTTGGCGCGCTTCCTCAAGGCATTGTGGACAATCAGCGCCCAGAGGATTGCCACAGTCAGCCATAAGCGGCCGGATCGGGCCACATGCCGACGCGCCAATCGCGCCCAGTTGCCCACCGACGGCATTGTGCGGGTGATCCAGCTCCGCCGACCGGAAACTCCGGGCCCGGGAGGCGGGACGAGCAACGAAGTCGAATGGACTCACCGTTGGATCGTGCGCGGCCATTGGCGCAATCAGTACCTGCCTAGTCGCGGTATGCACCGGGAGCAATGGATCGATCAGCACGTCAAAGGCCCCGAAGACCTGCCGCTGGTTGTCAAGCCGATCGTTGTTCACGTCGCTCGCTGACGCGATGAGGCATCAGCGGTGGGTAGCCGGCTTAGACTTAGACGTCCGGGCTGTCGGGTCCTCGAGAAATCAGGTCCGAGACGCCACCCCTTCGGGTTCGGGGCTCCGGCCCGACGGTTGGATCTGGTCTGGCCATGTCGGCGAGTGCTTGGGCGATCACGCGGTCGCGATCCTCGGTGGCGTGCTGATAACGAAGGGCGGCGTCGGGGGTGGCGTGGCCCATCCGAGACATCAGCTCACGCGTCGACGCGCCCGTGGCGGCGGCCCACGTGTTGCCCGTGTGGCGGAGGTCATGCAGGTGCAGATCGGGGCGCCCAGCTGCCAGTCGGGCTCTCGGCCAGTGCTTCTGGAGCACGTGGGGGCGAAGCGGCCCTCCCTTTTCGCCCGTGAACACGAGTGCGTCAGGGTCGGGCGCCGTAAAGGTGGCCAAGTGTTCCCTGATCGCGGGCAAGATATGTTGCGGGATCGCCACCGTGCGCCTCCCCGCAGCGGACTTCGGATCCTTGATCACCAGCTGGCCATCACGAAGCTGCTGGAGGTTCTGAGCGACGGTGAGGTTTGCGCGGGGTAGGTCGATGTCCCGTCGGCGCAGTCCGCAAAGCTCACCCTTACGAAGTTGGCACCAGGCGGCGAGCAACAACAGCGCGCGGAAGCGGGGAAGCATTGCCTCGACCATGACGTCAACCTCAGCCAATGTGGCGATAGGTCGCTCCTCGGCCTGCTCGGTGCCCGCGCCCTCGACTCGACAGGGCGATCGGGCGATCAGCTCGTCTGATACCGCGGTATTGCACATTGCCCTCAAGAGCCGGTATGCTTTGGCAGCGGTAGAGGGGTGACGGCGCGCGAGCCGGGCGTGCCAGGCCCGCACGGCGCCCGGCGAGAGCTGGCCGATCTCGACACCTCCGCGAGGGTGGGCAGGATGTGGCTGTCGAGAAGGCCCCGAGAACCTTCGAGGGTCCGCTCCGCCAGGACCCGGTCTTCCAGGAACTGTTCGGCGAAGACAGTCAAGGTGATCCGTCCAGCACGCGGGTCGACAAAGCTGCCCCGCGATTGGTCGGTTTGCACCTTCGCCAGCCAGGCGGTGGCATCGCCGTTGGTGCCGAAGGTCCGTTCGGCGGCAACCATCTGGCCTCCCCGATTGCGATACCGGGCCTGCCATCGACCGCTCGAGAGTCTGCGCACGCTTCCGAAATCGCGCCGGGTCATGGGATCAGACCCCTCTACCGACCGCCGACGTGTGGTCTGTCCTCGGCCACGAGCTTGCCGAGATGTTCAGGATGGGCTCGCGGTGTTGCTCGATCAGATGGTCGAGGTCGTTGGGGTCGAACAGGAGCCTTCCCCCGATCCTGATGCACGCAATCTTACGCTCAGAGCGAAGTCGTCGTATATAACGCTCCCCGAGCCCCGTGTAGTTTCCGGCGCCCCGGGTGTCCAATAGAGGACGGCGGCCAGGTTCGGATCCCGTCCGCGCCTCTGTGGTCTCATTTGCTTGCATGTTCATTGTCATTACCAAATCCCTGGTCGATCGGTGGATAACGTCTCACGGGGGCCCTCGCCGGCCCCGATCGCCTGACGCGCGATGGCGTGTTCGCTGGCTGCGATGGCTCGGCCCACTTCTCGTGTAGCCCAGCCGTCTGGAGCCAGCCCGGCGGCTGCGAGCCCGGCACCGGCCTGTTCGGCGAAGCGCTGTCGGGCTGCGGCGGTGGCCAGATTGGCGCCCAGTTAGCTGGGGGACACTGGCTCCGGGCTCCGGGTCGGAAGGGGCGAACAACGCTTCGACCACCGTTGGTAGGACCGGGATCACGGTGCTGGCCACCGCCGAGCGGAGCGCCACGTCCAATGTGGTGTGCTCGGTTGGCGCGAGAGGACGCCCGAGTGCGGACTGGGCCAGCGAGCCGAGCAGCCCACGCCGACGGTCCGAGACAACCACCCTCCATCCCTTGTCGTCCAGTCCCGAGGGACGTGGCCCGTCGTCGAGGGGGTTCAGTCGGGCCGCCAGACCCCCACCGAGCTTGATCGCCTGTCCACCGACTGCTCGGGCGACGACCGACCATTCCCCCTTTGGGTCCCCAGGGACATACACGCGCCGACCGAAGGCGAGGGAGCGTGTGGCGAGCGACTTGGCGAGCGTCGACTTGCCGCTGCCGATCACGCCGGCGAGCAGGCCGTTGGGGTTGGTGAGCACCCCGTTCTCGTAGAGGACCCACGGGTCGTAGCAGAACCCGGCGCCCGACCAAGCGTCCTGTCCGATGAACAGCCCGGCCGCGCCCAGCCCGGCCTCGGCGAGGAACGGATAAGCCGCGCCCAGCACGTCGGAGGTCGCCCGGTGGGGCTGAACCTTGAATCGCAGGTAGGAGTGAAGCGCCGCAGGACCAGCCTCGCCTGGCTTGGGCAGGTAGCCGGCCGATCGGCGCTCT
>JAVKSL010000108.1:0-8453 GCA_039583695.1 Acidimicrobiales bacterium
CCTCTGCGCCTCATGTAGCCAGAACAATCCCCAGGCTCGGAGCGTTCTGGCAGGTGAGGGTGGGTCTACCTACCCAAACTCACGTAACTTCGGGTTAGACCAGCTAGGCGCTCTCGTCCCCAACCCCGGTTTGCTTCGGGCCCCGTTGCTCCGACGAGAGGCAGTGAGCACCTCCGCACTTGAAGGCACACACGCCGCGTTCACGGATGTCTTGGAGGCGGACGTGAGCGACGAGCGCCCACGGTCCCCAGAGCTGCAGGAGGTCATCAACTATGTGAGGGCCGCCGAGCACGGTCTCAACGCGATCATGCAGGGTCGCCAGGTTGGGATCGGACTGTTGCGCGAGGTCCACCAGCTTTTGGTGCTCGGCACCCGAAGCGACGGCCCCGACGCGGGCCGAGTTCGCTCGACCCAGGTATTCGTCGGGCCCCAAGGCGGCTTGGTCGATGACGCCCGCTTCGTACCGCCCCCGCCGGACGACCGTTTGCAGTCCGGAGTGCGAGCTTGGGAGCGGTGGGTGGCCACCCGTCGCGACCTGCCGGTGGTCGTCCAGGCGGCTATGGCGCACTATCAGTTCGAGGCCCTCCACCCCTTCCAAGATGGCAACGGTCGGATCGGGAGGCTGGTCATCGTTCTGCAACTCCTTGAATCTGGTGAGCTGCGCCAGCCGCTCTTGGAGGTGTCGCCGTGGTTCGAGGCGCGTCGCCGCGACTACCAGGATCACCTGTTCCAGGTGAGCCGTACTGGGATATGGGATCCTTGGGTGCGCTTCTTCAGCGAGGCCATCCGAGCGCAGGCAACCAGGTCGAGCCAGCGCATCGACGAACTCCTCCGACACCAGGCTATGGTGCGGGAGCTGCTCAGAAGCTCTGGCGTGAGGGGCGTTGCCCTCGAGATTGCCGGAGGCCTGATCGGGAGCCCGATCATTACCCCGACATGGGCGGCTAGGACCTACGGTGTGATATACCATGCAGCTAACGCCGCAATCAAGCGGCTGTTCGGCCTGAACCTGCTCACTGAGGTCACCGGCCGCAGCTACGCTCGCCTTTTCACCTCTCCCGAGGTGATGGCCATCCTGGAGCGTTGAGCAATGGGCGGGGGAGCGGAGCGCGGGTGTTTCGCAACATGGTGGTCTTTCTTGCCGCCGATCACCGGCGGGTGGAGGAGCTACGCCGGGGCGTAGCGGAGCACCTTGCGTGGCAGTCGATCCACGAGCAGGCCGATGACCTGGACCTGGACCCCGGCCAGCGCCGTCAGGCAGCTAACAAGGCGACAGAGGCCGAGGCGACAGTGGCACGCCGGCTTGCTGAGACCTACCAGTGGTTACTGGTGCCAACCCAGCCCTCGCCGACCGGACCGCTTGCCTGGGAGGTTCTCCGGGCCGAGGGTCAGGGAGGGCTGGCCGCGCGGGCGGCGCGCAAGCTAGTCGATGCGGGTCAGCTGTGCATTACGTACGCACCGGTGCTGTTGCGCCACGAGCTGGACGGGCCGCTTGCTTCGCTGTGGGAGGACGGCCAGGTGACGGCTGGAGCCCTGTGGGACGTCTTCGCCCGCTACCCGTATCTTCCGCGATTGCGAGACCAAGGCGTGCTATTGGACTCGGTGCGCAGGGGTCCGCCACTGTTGACCTGGCAGACCGAGGCCTTCGGCGTGGCCGAGGCCTTCGACGCTGGAGCGGGGCGCTACCTGGGTTTGGTGGCTGGCGGCGCACCTGACGCCGTAACCGGAACCACGTTGCTGGTGCGTCCCGAACTGGCCGGCGTGCAGCAGGCCGAAGACGAGATCGCTGCGCGAGCGCACCGCATTCCCGGGTCCCACGACCAAGCGGGGAGTGGTTCCACGGTGTCGACGTCGGGAGTCTCCGGTGCGGGCTCGGCGTATTCAGCCGCCGGGGTTGGGGAGATTGTGGGCGACGAGCCCGTCGTTACGGGGCCGCGGCGGTTCTACGGGGTCGTGGCCCTCGACGCCGAGCGCCTGATGCGGGATTTCGACAAGGTGGTCAAGGAGGTGGTGTCCCACCTGGTGGGCCTGGTAGACGCCGAGGTGGAGGTCACTGTCGAGGTCCGTGCCACCAGCGCTGGTGGGTTCCCCGAGGGGGCGGTCCGCACCGTGTCCGAAAACGCCCAGGTGCTGCATTTTGATAGCCACGCGTTCGAGGACGAGTGAGCGCATCCACCCGAGCCGCTGAACCACGGTCTCGTCTGCACGGGGATCTCCTTGTGACACTGCCCAGGCCGGTCGGAGGCTCGAAGTTGTGTTGGACATAAGCGGTTTGGTCTGACAGAATGGTCAGGTGGAGACCGGTTCACCCAGTCGGCACGCCGGCACCGGATCGGCCGAAGCTCCGCACGATTTGTCATGGCGAACGCGAGCGCGATCGGCGCCACCACCTCGACGGGCACCCCAGCATGGCGGTGGACCGGCAGGGACGATCGGGGCCGCCAGCTCGAAGTCATTGCCGTCGAGGTCCACGGTGACCGGGACCCCGAGCCGGTCCTCCTGGTCATCCACGTTATGCCCACCCACTACAGGAAGGAGCCGTCATGACCAAGCGCCGCGCACCGATCATTACCACCGAGACTCCGATTGGGCACGATGTCGACCTGGAACGAGAAGATGTCCGCTTGGCGGACGGCACCCGGCTCACTCCGGAGGTAGCGGAGACCATCGTCGAGGAGGTGCGACGCAGTGGCGGCCGCCCCTCCCTCTCAGGCGCCCCCGCCCGCTCACCACAGATCGCCTTCAGGGTCTCCCCCGAGGTCCGCGACCGAGCGGAGCGAGCAGCAGCACAGGAAGGCAAGACCGTCTCGCAGCTCGCCCGCGAGGCCCTCGAAGCACACTTGGGCACCGCCTCCTGAGCTGCCCGCAGCACGATCCGCTACCGGCAACGCCGGCTCGCGTGTACCGCACCTCCGCAACTCGCCCTAACCTCGATCCTCGGCCCCTGTTATTCAAGTAGTCCACCTGAGGTTCTCAGCGGGGCGGGAACCCGAAGCGCAGGGTCCGGCCTCCCCACCACGGTATCGGGATGTCGAGCTCGGGGAAGCCTGCATCGATGAGTACCGGGGTGTATGTCCGCAGGGCCAGGTCCACCCTCACGTGGTCCTCGGCCACCACGATCTTGCCGGTGGTGTCGATGAAGTGGCGCCATATCCGGTCCGGGGTGGCCAGCTCGTAGCGCGGAAGCTTGCGAGCCAGCAGCCGGTAGCAGTTGCCCGCCACGACGGTCAGGGTGGTATCCAAGTCCACGTTGAGGGGCAGTCCAGACGACAGGGCGTTCAGGTGGAACCCCGAGATGTAGGCGTCGAGTTGGTTCTCGATCAGCATGCGCTCGGCGTAGCGGGTGAACAGGTCCTTGGCCGGGGTGGACAGCTCGTTGGTCAACAACAAGGTGGGGTTCTCGTGTCCGATGTTGCGCACCGCGATCTGGCGCAGGGGCACCGAGACTCCCTTCAGGCGCAGCACCTCCTCGTGCATCTGGGGACGGTCATAGCGCCCAGCTCGTTTCACCCGGGCGCTGGTCCACGCCGAGGGGGGTAGCGCCGCCAGGGCCTCGAGGACCCTGGGACCCCGCTGGCGCAGGGTCAAGAACCTGATCCCCCTCGCACACAGCTCGTCCAGGATCGCGTAGGTGGTGAGCTTGGAGTCAAAGCACAACAGCCCCGGGTCTTTGCCAGCCACTTTGTGCCAGTAGCTGGCAAAGGCCAGCACCTCTTGGGCTTGGTCGGCCTTGGTGAGATCAGCGTTCGCATAGACCATCTCGGTCGAGGCGTGGTCCTGGGCGAAAAAGGTGAGCACCGAGCGGGTGCGCTGGGAACGCGAGGCCACGTAGTGCTCCTCTAGGGGCACCTCGTCTCCATAGTGACGGATGGTGTGGAAGTCCAAGTTGAAGCCCCCTTCGCCGCTTCCGAGGCCGAGGGATCGGGCGGCCTTGGCCACCTCGGCGAGCATGGCCTCATTCGACTCCCGGCGCACCCGATAGGAGTAGCTGGACAGATGCGTCGCCTTGGGAAGCGCCACCAGCCCGAGCGCCAGGCCGAGGCCTGGGTCGGCCCCGAGAGCCTCGGCGTTGGCGACCCGGCCTTTCCTGGCGCACTTGCACAACAGCAGCGACCCGATGGAATGAAACGCCGAGAGCACGGCGGTCCCCGGGTAGCGCGCAGCTGTGACCGCCTCGTGCAGGCGAAGATCGGCCATGGCTCCCAACAGCAGGTACAGCCCGGCGTGGTCACAGTCCAGTCGTGCCCCGGCGGGCCAGGCCTCGAGGGTGCCAGCTCTGAGCGGCTCCAGCCTCGGTGCCGGGCCACAAGACCCCGAGGCTCGCTCCAGTCGCTCGAGTCCCTCGGCTTTCAAGATGGCCCACACCGTTTGGGCTGACACCGGGGAGCCCTCCATGCTGAGCTGCTCCGCGATCTCGGTGACCGAGCGGTTCTTGGCGCGCAGCACCAGCACCTTGTCCTTGATGCGGTGAGCCTTGCGGGGTCCTTTGGGACCGGGGCGCGAGGGGACGAAGAATGATGTGCGCCCCGCCCGCAGCTCGGCTGCCAGCTGGTGGACCGTGGCGGGGCTGTAGCCGAAGCGGGCTGCAACCTCCTCGGCGCTGGCCCCCTCCACGAAGTAGCACCGCAGAGCCTCATAGCGGCGTTGAGCGGGAATGCCCGGCTCGGTGAAGAACTCGACTCCGACCCGCATACCTCAGGTGGTCTTTCTGAACGACATCCCCTCATTGTAGAGTCATAGCTACGCCTGATGGTGGATGCTCTGCTCAGGGGGAGATACATACATCCAGGTAGTTACATCACCGTGAGTTCCAGACGACGAGGTGCGGGGACGCTGGTGGGGGCAACCACCAGATCAGGCGTTACCCCTGTTCCAGAAGTCCACCTACAGTCCAGGCCGCGACCTCTCCAGGCCACCGCACCGTCACCAAAACTATTACCCAGACCAGCCTCAACCGCTGGAGGTCATCTACAGGGGCCGAGGATCGAGGCTAACGGGTTCGGCGTGTGGGACGCTGTTGAGGGGAGCCCACAACGGGGCCTTACAGCTCCGCCGGAACCAGCCGTGCCGATCGGTGTAGCTGGTGAGGTTGCCGACACCATCATAGGTCACCGACGAGGTGAGGCCCGAGGGCGTGTGCTCTGTCTGAGAAGCCCCACCACGGCCCGGAGGGCCTCGTGACCCACATAATCGCAGGTCACCGGCCTGCAAGAGATCAGATGTCGTGGTAGTGTAGGGGTGGGCCGGGCACCTGCGATAGGTGGTCCGCCACCCCGCCTCAGCTGCGGTGATGCTGTCACTGGCTGTCGTTGCCGGTCGTCGTCGTGCGTCGTTCGACGGCCCAGCCACGGCCCGGGCCCGGCGTGGCGAGGATGGGGTTGTCCCTCGCTTGGTTGCCCTTCCGAATGGGAGGGAGGTGGGCGTCTTGGCTCCCGAAAGGCTTGAGATCGCCGGGCCGGGCGGGTCTCGCTGGTGGCAACTCGCCGCCTGCCGGGGCGCTCACATCGACGACTTCTACGGTCCAGGTGCCCAACACGGCGTTGGCCTGGCCTGGTGCCGACACTGCCCGGTGACCCAGCCAGGTCTCTGGCAGGCGCTCGCCGAGGAGTACGAGGCTGGCTACGCCTTCGGGATCAGGGGTGGGATGAGCGCCCCACAGCGCACAGCGCTGGCCGGCGATCTTGGTGCGGAGGTCATCACCCTGCGCTTGGAGGAGGCCCTCGCCGGACCCGATCCGACCTCTGCGCAGGAGGTGGCGTGCTGCGCGCTGGGTATCTCTTCGTCCGACCAACCGCGGCGGCGTTGCTCTGCTTGGGCGTTCTCGGCGGCCTGGTATGGCTCGGCTTGCAGTTGGCCGGGGTGTTCGCGGGGCACCTGGGCGTGCCGATCGGATTCGGCGCGCTGTTGCATGGGGTGATCGGCCTGGCGCACCACGGGGCCGATCCTCGCGCCGGGTTCGCTCCGGCGATCCGGGCGGACTTGCCTGCCGCACCGTGGCTGTACCTTGCTCAGGGCCTGGTGTTCATGGCTGCTTTCTGGATTGTTTGGCTGGTCCTTGGCCATCTCCACGGTCGTAGCCACACCCGGGAGCGGGCGGAGGTGGCCGCCGACGTGATGCGCATCGGCATGGCGAGGCGTGCCGACTTACGCCGTGCCTACCCGGTGAAGGGCTCCGCGCTCCAACTCGGGCGGGTGGGCAGGACCGTTGTGTCAATCCCGGCCGAGACTTCGGTTGGCGTGGTCATGGGGTCTCGCATGGGCAAGTCCTCGGCCGCGGTGGACTGGGTGCTCGACGCACCCGGGCCTGTGTTGTCCACCTCCACCAAGGTTGATGTCGTGTACCTGACTGCGGTGGCCCGGGAGCGCAGCACCGGTCAGCTCACGCTGGTGTTCGATCCCGAGGGCCTCACCGCCTGGCCAGACCTGGTCCGGTGGTCACCGATTCGGGGCTGCGAGGACCCACGGGTCGCACAGGAGCGTGCCGCGGCCATGATGGCCGGGGTCCACATGTCAGGGGTGACCAACGGCAACTTCTTCCGGGGCAAGGCGGCGGGCGTGCTGCGGCTGGTGCTGCACGCAGCTGCACTCGACGGGGCGGACGTGGCACAGCTCAGGCGCTGGGTAGCGGCCCCGGGTGCTGACCCAGCGGTGGTGCGCATCCTGCGTCAGCGGGGGGCCGCCGACGGCTGGGGTGAGGAGTGGGCCGGGCTGTTGAGCGCAGACTCCGAGACCATGGCCAACATCTCGGCCACGTCCGGACTGGCCTTGGACTGCCTGGCCCGTCCCGACGTGGCCCGGCTCTGTTCGCCCTCCGATGCGGAAGCATTTGACCCGACAGAGTGGCTGGAGGGCGGTGGCACCCTCCACGTCGTGGCGTCGGGCACCGCTGCGGCCTCGGCTGCCCGCTCGCCACCGCCCTCGTCGACGCGGTGATGCGGGCGGTGCGCCGACTTGCTCCGTACGGTGGTGTCGAAGGTCGTCTGGACCCGCCGCTCCGATGCGTGCTCGACGAGTTGCCATCCGTCGCCCCGCTTCCCAGCCTGCCCGCCTACCTGGCCGATGGGGGGCCAGGGGGTCCAGCTGGTGTGCATGGCGCAGGCCATGAGCCAGTACAACCTGGCCTACGGCACCGAAGGTCGCCACGCCATCGAGGCGGCGCTCGGTGCTCTGGTAATCGGCGGGGGAGTAAAAGACCCGGACGAGCTCAGCCGGTTCTCCCGGCTGGCGGGTGAGGTCGAGGTGGGCCGCGTCGACCAGAGCCGGGGCGCCGACGGCCACGACAGCTATTCCAGCCACCGCGAGCGCCGCGCGGTCATGGAGCCCCACGAGCTCGGCCGGCTGCCCAAGCACCAGGGGCTCCTGATCTCCCAGGCAGCCAAGCCAGCTGTGGTGTCCCTGGTCCCCTGGTGGGAGCGCCGTGACGCCAAGGCCATCGAGGAGGCCCGGGCCGAGGCACGCGGACGCGCAGGGAGGATGCACCCATGACCACTCCAGGAAGGCAGCGTTCTCAGGCCGGCCTCATCGCGAGACAGGAAGCGAAGCGCCGGGTCGCGGCTCGGGCGGCAGCGGCCCGTGAGGAGTTAGAGGCCCGCGAGGCGGCCGCCCAGGCCGCCCTCATGGAGGTGCTGGCTATCGACAGCGAGGCAGAGTCCCTGCGTGAGCAGCTGAATAGAGCCGAGGAGGCTCGTCAAGAGGCCGTCACCCGGCTCGTGGGCATCGTCGGGCGCGTTGAAGCAGTCGAGCTGCTCGATCTGCTCGATCTGCCGGAGCGCTCCCTGCGGACCCGACCCGGTCACGCCTGCCGGACCACGGCACCGAGTGCGCCTGACGTGATTGCCAACAGCATGGTCCTTGAGAACATAAGCTGGTCGTTGGGAGGGGCGGGCAAAGCCGTCGCACGCCATACCCAGGAGGCGTCGCTCAGCTGTTCCTCACCGCCGGAGCGGTCCAGGCCCGCCTCGACGGCGGCCGCCGCTAACGGCGGACCGTCTTGCGGTCCACCCGAGCCAGCCCCTCGAGCGAGCGCAGCCCTTCGCCCGCATCCACAAGCGGAGAACTTCACAGATCTCCTACCCATCAATCTCCCCGAACCGGCACCCCCGAGACGATGAAATCCCAGGCCAGGACCCGATCCCCATGAGCGTCGCACATCGGTGCAAGAATCGGAGCGGTGAACGCCGCCCACCCGCCCGAAGACACCTGGGGAGCTAACCTCGATGCCCGGGCGAACCAACTAGCGGACCGCGTAGCGAAAGCGATCGAACGCGCAGCGCAGCAGTACCACTCGGAGGCTGACTTCCGCCGCGAGGCAGCCGCCATCCTGGGAGACGCCGCCAGCGAAGCGGGCCTCGAGATCGTCCCGGGAGACGAGTTCGTGGTGGCGTGCGGACGAGTGGACGCCCTCTACAACCGGCTCGTGCTGGAGTACAAGCGTCCAGGGATCCTGCACAAGT
>JAVKSL010000109.1:0-8415 GCA_039583695.1 Acidimicrobiales bacterium
CGCTATAAGCAAGACGGGACCCTCGGTTGCTCGGACAGCCTCGCGCTGCGCGGCGCTGAGGCCCCCGAACAGCTCTTCGCAAACCACGGCCTGCGAAACGACATGACCGGCAGGTGCCGCAGTCGCCACGCCCGCTGGCAGTGGCCACGCATCGAAGTCCGTGTCGAACAGGCGACCGTTCGGCCGCCCGGCTGGAGTCTTGTTCACTCCCATGCAGCGAACGCCACCCCGCTCAGGCGCGAACGGCGTGGGCAGAGGGGCGAGGAACCTCGCGTCCGGCAGACTCGGCTGCTTCGAGCCAAGCTTGCATCGCCACCTCGACCTCGCTGACCGCCTCGTGGGGAGTGTCTCCGAAGGCCGAGCAGTAAGCCAGGTCGGGTACGTCTGCCACCCACGCCTCGTCCTCGCCGCTCCAGAACACGTTGATGGGGTAGGTGGGTGCGCTCACTTGGTCTCCTCCAGACCCAAATCATACCGCCGGACCAAGGTGGCCAGCTGACGAAGCTGATACGGCTTGGCTTGCCCGCGGCGCTCTTGGAGGTTGAGCTGCTCCTCCACGCCGGGCCGCGCGTAGACGTGATGGCTCCCTGCTACTCGCAGTTCCGCGAAGCCGAGGGCTTCAACCAGGCGCTGTGCGTCAGCGAAGTCCACGTTCGTCACGTCACCCCGCAATAGACGGGCCAGGACTACCGGCGCTCTCACGGACGGGACGCTAGACGATCAGACTGATCGCCGGCGGTCCCGGTCCGGACTCCCGACCCGGCCTGTCGGCGCTCTTCGTTATGTCAACCACTCTGCCGGGGACATATGCAGTGGGTTTCGGGGGCTGGGAACGGGTGTACGAGCGGGGGTACCGTGGTCGGCCAGAATCGCTGCGGTGAGGGGTCGTCGTCAGTCCTCAGGGGCTTGAGGAGACCCGCTTACTCCTCAGGCAGTCGGAGGCAGAGGTCGATGAGTAGTTCTGGCGTCTGGCTTAGCCTGCATCCACCGAAAAGCTACGCTGACGGGTCCTGAGCATCCACCGAAAAGGTGCTCCAACCTGGGATAATGGTGATGGATAGACCCCCATTCATCACCAAGTCGGAGACACCTTTTCGATGCAGTCATCATCGCACAGTCTGGACCGCCTGAACGTCGTGTTCGACGACGACAATGCAGTTGCCAACGCGGGCCTGTGCCTGCCGATGGCGCTGGCAGAACACCTCGGGATGAGGGACCTGATCGAGGATCGACTCGATCTGGGAGACGCTGTCGGTCACGCCAACGTCGGTATCAAGGCCATGGCGCTGGTGGCATCGGCGCTCGCCGGTGGCGACAGCATCGATGACGCGGACGTATTGCGCTCGGGTCGATCCGCAGCCGTGCTCGGGACCTGGGTGCCCGCACCGTCGACGCTCGGGACCTTCCTGCGGTCCTTCACCTGGTGTCACGCCCGGTCCTTGGACCCCGTGGCGGGCGAGTTGTTGGCCCGGGCCTGGGCCGCGGGAGCCGGACCAGGCGAGGACCCATTCACCATCGACGTTGACTCCACGATATGTGAGGTCTACGGCACCCAAAAACAAGGTGCCCGCTTCGGCTACACCAAGGTCCGGGGCCTGCACCCGCTGATCGCGACCGCCGCGGGGACCGGTGACGTGCTGGGGGTGCGGGCGAGGGGCGGCAACGCCAACACCGCACGAGGCGCAGCGAGCTTTCTCACCGAGGTCTTCAACCGGGTACGCAAGGCCGGAGCGAGCGGTGCTCTCACGCTTCGAGCCGACGCCGGCTTTTACTCCAAGTCCGTGGTGGGCGCCGCCCGACGCGCCAAGGTGGCCTACTCGATCACGGTGAAGATGTCGAAGGCCCTACGTACCAGCATCGACGCCATCGCCGAGGCCGATTGGACCCCGATCCCGTATTGGATGCAGGACGGGGCCGATGTGGCCGAGTGCGCCTACCGACCCTTCGGGGAGGCCAAAGACACCCGCCTCATCGTGCGGCGGGTAAAGCCCAGCCCGGGAGCCAGCTCGCCCTGTTCGCCGAGTACTCCTACCACGGCTTCATCACCGATCGGGTGGGCACCACCGCCGAGCTCGAAGCCGACCACCGCCGCCACGCAGAGGTCGAGCTCGTGATCCGAGACCTCAAAGAAGGAGTGGGCCTGTGTCACATGCCCTCGGGATCCTTCGGGGCCAACGCCGCCTGGCTGGCACTCGCTGCCATGGCCCACAACCTGGCCCGTTGGACCGCTCGGTTGGGTGACCTCTCACCTCGGATCATGACCACACCCACCCTTCGCCGCCGCTTCATCGCCATCCCCGGCCACCTCACCTCGGGGCGGCGACTCAGTCTTCACCTGGCCACCAACTGGCCCTGGGCGCAGGCCTTCACCAACGCCCTCGGGCGAGTGCGCGCCGTGCGGGCTGTGCTGACCTGAGGGAACAACCACCAGGCCTAAACGCCGTGACAACCGTGGCTCCTCCATCTCCGTGATCGCCTCCAACCCGCCCCGGCGTGCTCGCTGGGCTCGAATCGGTGCCACTACGACCAGCCAGGCCCTGGCTCACCCTGTCGTCACGGCCGGCGATCTGTCACCCTGGCCCATCCGCACGATTTCAGGAGCTCACAGGCAGCCGGCCGCACCTGATCGGTGGATTGAAGCTTAGGAGTGCTGGCCAGAGGAGGAAGCTCCAGGGCGAGCCGATGTTCCCCCGCGGTCGGCAATGCTGCCGTGCCGGTAAATCTGGGTTGCCGCCACCCTGTGAGCATCAGATGCCAAAGAGATCTCATATATGGGCGCTGATCTCAGGCGGGTCTGTGCCACGACAATGACTCACTACTTTGGGCGCTGATCTCACGCCCCTTGGGGTGACCTGGTTCCGTGTGGCGCAGAAATCCCTGGTCAAGGGCTAAGTTCGCCCAGCTGGGCCAAAGATTTTTCATGTCTGGGCGCTGTTCTCATATATGGGCGCTGTTCTGATGTCTAACTAGTGATTGTCACAGGTGTCCCCACAAAAGTCCTGGTCGGGCGCTAGGAGTTCATAATACTCCCATGACTTTGCGCTCGACCAGGCTGGCCCCCTCAAACAAGGAGGCACCGCCCGGGTCGGAGAGGGTCCAGCTAGCAACAGGGCGAGAGGGGGAGGTGTCAAAGGCGATGGCTGCGTCTAACATCGCGGGTCGTGCCGAGAGCACGGTCAAATCGCGAAGATCGGGGGTCCAGCCGAAACTTCGGGCTGCTGGCTCCGGCAGGGGTACGTACATGACACTGCAACAGGTCGTCGAGACCTACCCCGTGTTCACGATGCGACTGTTGCGCAGGCTAGTCCAGGAGCGCAGGATCGCGTTCAGTCGCGTCGGACGGTGCATCATCCTTTCCGAGGTAGACATCGAGGCCTACCTTGAGTCCAATCGGGTCGAGCGCGCGCGCTGGGGCGCCACGTCGTGACCGCGGCCAAGCGCCAGTTCGGAGCCATCGACCGGAGACCCTCGGGCCGGTGCGAGTTCGCTACCGGGACGCTTCTGGTCAACGGGTCACGGGACCGGCCACGTTCCCGACGAAGGCGGACGCGAACGCATTCCTGGCAACCGTCCAGGCCGACATGCTCCGGGGCCAGTACCTCGATCACCGAGCGGGCCGCGTCACCCTCGAAGACTGGGCGCAGGACTGGCTGGGCCGACCCGGCAAGCGTCGGGCGAGTGTCGCCCGAGACCGCCAGGGCGTAGGCGTGTTCCTCAGCACGCTCGGCAAGCGGCCCCTGGCAAGCCTGACTCCCGCCCAGCTCCAGGTCGCGGTCGACCAGCGAGCCCGGGAGGCCGCGCCAGCGACGGTTCAGCGCGACTTCTCGGCTCTGCGAGCATTGCTCAACGCGGCCGTAGACGCGGAGCTGCTGGGGCGCTCTCCCGCACGCAAGGTAGCCCTCCCGAGGGTAGTCAGGCCAGAGCACGTCGCCCTTTCCCCCCAACAGCTGGCCGATCTGGTGGCCGAACTGCGGGGCCACTACCAGGCGCTGGTGCTCACCTCCGCGGTGTTGGGCCTCTCTTGGCAGGAGGTGATCGCTTTGCGGGTCCGTGACGTGGACTTCCTCCGGGGCACGGTCAGCGTCAACCAGACCGTCGAGGAGCTGGCCGGCCAACTCACCATTGTCCCGGAAGCCAAACAGGCCGCCCGCCTGCGCACCATGGCCGCACCTGCCTTCCTCCTGGAGCGTGTCTCCCAGCGCCTGGCGACCTACCGCGAGACAGTCAGTACCGACCCTGACGCACTCATCTTCGTAGGACCCAAGGGGGGCGTCCTTCGCCGACGCTTCTGCGAGCGCATCCTCCGCCCGGCAGCCACACGGGCTGGCCTCGACGGTCTCACATTCCACGGGCTGCGCCATGCGGCTACAACATCCTTGGTCGATGTAGGCGTGCATCCCAGAGTGATGGCGGCACGGATCGGCCACTTTTCTGGGGACGCGATCCTGTGCGGGGGTGTCGCGGATCAGGCCTCCTGAGGGGGGTCACTGTCACACCTTCTGCGTACTGTGCGCCACGTGAGGGATGCGCATGACGTTGCTGGCGCTGAGCGCCTGATCGGGATCCGATGAGGGCGCAGCGAGTCGAGCTGACGGCGACACTCGCCTATTGGACGGTGGTCGACGACGACTGGCGGCCGGTCCCCTTGGCGGACGCCTATCTGCGCCATCTGCGGTTGGGTGCCGATCGGGCGGAGGGGACGACTCGGGTCTACGCCAGCGATCTGGCGCTGTTCCTTGCTTGGTGCGCTTCGAGCGGCCGGGGCTTGGCCGAGGCGGCGCAGTCGTTGAGCTCGTTCGTGGCCATGTTGCGGACAACTCCGGTGGAGCGGGTCGGTGCCGGGCGAGGCCAGCCCCGCAGCCCGGGACGGATCAATCACGTTCTAGCTGCGGTGCGGGAGCTCTACAAGCACGCCGTCGCCAACGGTGATGTCGATGCCTGCGTGCTCAGCTTCCTCTACGAGGTTGGCGACGACCGCTACCTACCCGCCGAGCTGCACCCTGAAGGCTCTGGGCTTCGTTACGTGGCCAAGCCCCGCCACGTGCAGCAGGCTCGACGGCGGGTCACCCCCGAGTCGGTGCGGCCCGGCGAGGTCCAAGCGCTTCTCCGTGCCGCCAGCAGCTGGCGGGACCGGTTCTTCCTGGTGTTGTCGTGGTTTTGCGGGCTGCGCATCGGTGAAACGCTCGGGCTCCGACGCTGCGACTTGCACTTCGTGTCAACCTCAGTGGCGCTCGGCTGCTAGGTCCCGGGTCCGCATCTTCACGTGGTTGGCAGGGACAACCCCAACCGAGCCCGGGCCAAGTCCGGCGACCGCCACGTCCCGGTCCGCGCCGAGGTGCTGTCGTGCTATGACCGCTACCTGGGTGAGCGGGCGGCATGCCCGCCAGCGGCAGCCTGCGACTTCGTGCTGGTCAACTTGTTCCACGAGCCTTTGGGCCGGGCAATGTCGGACCACACGGTGCGCCAGTGGCTGGCCGCCCTGTCGGAGCGGGCTGGTCTCGACCGGGTGGTGCGCCCGCACATGTTCCGTCACGCTGCGGCCCGCGAGCTTCTCCAGCGAGGGGTCGGCCTGGACGTGGTAGCCGAGCTGCTGGGTCATCGGTCCATTCGCTCGACCGAGGCCTACCTGCACCCCAACGACGAGGCGCTGCGCGCGGCGGTGGACCGCCTCGGCCCGCTCGGCTTCGAGCAGCAGCGACGGGCGACGTGACGGCCTCGCCCCCCGTGTTACAGGTGACCGTCGGAGCTGTAGGGCCCAGTGCCGCCCTGGAGCGCCTCAGGGGCGCCCTCGACCTGCCGGCCTTGGTGGCCGCGGGGTGGGATCCCGCCACCGAGGTGTGGACCCCCGACCCCACCCATCGCCTGGCCGGCTACGCCATCTGCTCGGTGGAGGGCTGTGCAAACGAGGCCCGGCGCTCCGAGGGCCTGTGCAGCTGGTGTGCCGAGCGCCGCAAGGCGCAGGGCGCCCTCGACCTGGATGCCTTCTGCGCCAGAGGATTGCCGCCGCGGCGCCGCTCTGGCGAGAGCTTGTGCCTGGTCTGTCGGGTCCCCGGCGCCACCCGGCCCGCCGCGGCGCGGGGGCTGTGCCTGAGCTGCAACCACCTGCGAACAATCCGGGGCCAGAGCGTGGAGGCCTACCTCTGTGGGGACGCCTCGTTCACCGCCGCCGTGGCACGCCCGAGCATCGGGACCTGCGCGGTCATCTCCTGCGGGCGCCTGGCCGCCCACGCCGGCAACGGGCTGTGCGCAGCGCATGACACGGCCTGGCGGGCAGAGGGCAGGACGGACCTGGACTCATACTGCCGCCGGGCCAGCCCCAGGCGGGGCGAGCGCCGGGGACGCGTCGTGCTGCGCGGTCTGCCCGAGCAGGTGATCGTCGAAATGCTCCACGCCATCGGGTGCTGCTTGGCCGAGGGCCGCCACGCCACCCTCGTGGAGCTGCGCGGTGCGGTCGATTATTGCCGCCGGCTCGGCGCCGGGTGCCTGGGCGACATCGACGTCACCGGGCAGCTCGGCCCGACCGCCAGCTTCTTGCGCTTCGCCGCCGACCGGGTCGCTCTGGCGTCGTCGAGACCGGAAACGGAGCAGGCCAAGGACGTGTGGGACCTGAGGGTGTGGGGCCAAGGCGGCCACCTGTCGTTCATCGGAGAAGAGGGCCTGCACCGCCACGTCGGTGATCGGGTCCGCCCGATCAGCCAGGCATGGCTGAAGGCGGCGGCCAAGGCTTGGGCGGCCGAGGCGTTGGTGTCCAAGACCGGCTCCACCGTGGCCGCCAGCGTGTCGTGCGTGGGGTTGTTCTCCGAGCATCTCAACACCCGCCCCGACCGCGGCGAAGATCCCACGGTCCTCGGGCGCGCGGACGTCGAGGGGTTCCTGGGCCGGCTGGCCCGCCTCGAGGCGGCCGGGAACCTGTCGCGGGCCAGCGCACCCGGGTGGTGGACTCATTGGCCCAGTTCTTCCGGGACTGCAGGGCGCTCGGCCTCACCCATCCCGGCGCTGCCATGGCCGGCCTGGCCGACGATGTCGTGTTCCGACGCCGGGACCACCCGACCCCGGCCCGGCGCGAGGGCGACGAGGTCGGCCGGGCCCTGCCCGAGGCGGTGATGGCCCAGCTGCTCAGCGCAGAATCTCTGGGGTTGCTGGAGGCGATGTCCGGCCCCGCCACCCGGGCGGCGGTGGAGCTCCAGGCCGGGGTCGGCCGGCGCACCGCCGAGCTGTGCGGCCTGGCCTTCTGTTGCTTGGACTACGACCAGCGGGCCGGAACTGACGGCGAGGTCCGCCGCAACCCGGTGCTGGTCCATGACATGCCCAAGGTCGCCAAGGTGGGATGCCGGCTCCCCATCCACGACCGAGAGGCGACCATCATCGTCGCCCAGCAGGCCAGGGTGCGCGCCGCGTTCCCCGACACCCCCGCCGGCCGTCTGGTGCTGTTCCCCCGCATCATGAAGAACCCTGATGGCACCAGGCCGATCCCCACCGGCTGGCTGCAGCGGGCCGTGCGTGACTGGGCCGACGCCCTGCCCTGCCTCGACAGGCCCGAGCATGACACCAGGGGGCGGCCGGTCCCCTTCCCCCGGGAGGCGGTGTTCCCCTACGCCTTCAGGCACTGTTTTGCCCAACGCCACGCTGATGCCGGCACGCCCGTGGACACGTTGAAAGAACTTCTCGGGCACGACACGGTGCGGACAACACTCGGCTATTACCGGGTGACAGCACGGCGGAAACGGGAAGCCCAGGACCGCCTCGGGCCCCTCCAGATGGACGCCGCCGGGCGAGCTGTCCGCCCAGGCCTGGCCGGTCTTTCCGGGACTGAGGCCCTGCGCGACCAGGTGGGCCAGGTGGCTGTTCCCTTCGGGATCTGCACCGAGCCGACCAACGTTGCCGCCGACGGCCGCTCCTGCCCGTTCCGGCACCGCTGCACTGGCTGTGAGTACTTCCGGACCGATCCGTCCTTCCAGCCCGAGCTGTCCTCCTACCTCGCCCAGCTACTCGCCGACCGCGAACGCCTCGCCGGAGCGTTGCCGCAACTGACCGACTGGGCCCGGCGCGACGCCGCCCCCTCCGTGGAGGAGATCGACGCCGTCCGCCGCCTAATGCGGGCCAACGACGAAGCGTTGGCCGCCCTCGACGACGACGACCGTGCCGCCGTCGAGGCGGCCATCTCCACCATGCGCAAGCAGCGCGCCACGCTTGGCACCGCCTTCCCCGTCGAGCTACGCGGGATCGTCGCCCAACCTACCCCGGCACTGTTCCCCAGCATCGAGGCCGCCGCCCAAGCCGCCCAAGCTCATGGCTGAGCCCGCCAGCCGCCTAGTCGAGCTGCGCCAGCTCGACTCGCAGAATGTAGCCAAGATACACTGGACTATGTACCTGAAGCTGTGGTAGTATCTAGGCATGACCAGGCAGGCAGGTGCT
>JAVKSL010000110.1:0-8359 GCA_039583695.1 Acidimicrobiales bacterium
GAACAATCCGCTGCTCCGGGACGTTCTGGCTGGTGAAGGTGGGTCTACCTAGCCCAGCCCACGTAACTTCGGCCTAGACCTCCGGGGATGGGCCAGCGGAGAGACGCCTCCAAGGCTGCCCGTCCCTTTGGTCCCCGTAGTCAGCGAAGGTCCCCCGATCACTCGACTGGCGGTGGTACGCACGCACGTCAGAGCGCGGCAAGGTGACGCCGGTAGTCGCCAGAGTGACCGTCCCCCCGCCAGTAGCCGTCAGTTCCCACGAAGTCCGGGAACGCAACGAGCAGGGTCGGGCTGTCGCTCGGGCGGGTTCCGAGCCAACCAACGGCGTAGCCACCGGCCCTGGAGATCTGTTCCAACCCAACCCCGGAGACCATCTCCCACAGGTCGACGGGCGCTGTCAACTACGGCAACTGCTACCAAAACTGCTCACCATCCGTGTCCGCCGCTCGCCTCTCAGCACAAAAGCCCAGGTCAGAGGGTGGAGAAGACGATCTCCTATTCAAACTTCCCTGAGCTGCGAGACCGTCTTGCCGACCTCGCCCGTCTCCCTGATACTCGGCATCACCGGTAGCGGTAAACGTCGGCTCGGGTGCTCGACGTGAACCCCGGTCCACTGGTCCGATCTCATTCTGGCTGGGACCACGTCGGCGGTGCCGGCAGTCGTCGGAGGAACGCGTCCACGTTGAAGCGGTGGGCCTCCAGCCGAGTACGAGCTACCTGACGTTCGTTCTCATCGAACAGCACGTCATACCAGGGGAGCAGGACGAACGCCTCCACGCTCATGTCGAGCCTGCCCAGTTCCCACAAGGTGGTGAACCCGTCTGAGGTCCCGTCCTTCTTCAGAAGCTTCTTGACGGTGGTGACACCGCCGTCGTTGGCCACGTCGCGGTGGAAGTAGCCGGGCCAGTAGCCCAGCCGCTTGAGCGTCTGGCACCCATCGAGCATGTCTTGGTGGAAATGAGCCGCGGCGCGAGCCCGGAGCGTTTCCTGCCAGTTCAACTGATCCGTCATCGGTCTCCTCCCCCTCAGTTGGTCTGGAAGCTCGGTAGATGCCGGCCGAGGTACCCGACGTACACCTTGCCCGTCTTACCGCCAGTGTCGTCCCAGAAGTGGATGCGTGGCGCTGGGTCAGATCCCTTTTCGAGCCTGATGTGCTCCTCCATGTACGCCTCTCCATCGGTACTGACTTCGACCGGGACCGGAAAGATCCTGGCTCCCCGGAACCGGGGGTTGTTGGTGGTCGTCTCGTTCTCCGACGCGGCGACCCACTCGGAGGGCACAACCTCGAGGCCGGAGGGGCTGGTCCGGCAGTACTGGAGGAAGTTTCCCTGCACCTGTCCGGACGTTTTTGCCTGCGCGTAGCCTTGCAGTGCTCTCAGCGCCAACCAGGCCTTTCTTCCCCAGATGCTGGCTTTGACGTGCTGGTCCAGTTCGTCTGCAGATGCGGTCGTGTCGCCGACGACCACGAGGTCAAGGTGGGCCTTGGCTAGCTCCAGTGCCTCAGAGCAACTGCCGGCCTCGGCTGGACGTGCGTCCTCTGGCGTAGGAACGCCCGCGACGTACTGGCCCGCATCGGCGAGGCGATTCTCCAGCCAACGGACCCTGGCACGGGCCTCCTCCGTCTCGGAAGCCGCCACGTCAGCTTCGAGTACTGCCCACTCAAGGTCCTGCTGAAGCTGGTCCCGCTGTTCCTCGGCGTGGAGCAGATCCGCCAGCAACGCGTCAGCGTCGGCTGCCTGGCGAGCGAATCCCGGCAGCAAGGCCACACGGTTTCGGAAAACCATGGGTGGCCGCGCCGCAAGAGCTTTCCCGACGACCGCGCGTGCCACGACCTGTGCGCCTCGACGGGCCGACGGCAAGAACAGCTCCCGACGGGCGAAACGGTGGCGTCTTGGGTATCGGTCGGGCACAGTCAGTCCGGGGAGATACGTGCGGACGGCGCCGCCGAAGATGTGCAGGTCGGGTCCCAGCTCCTTCGAGAGAGCGCTGGTGGCGAGCCCGTCGAGGGCCCAGACATTGGCAACGCCGATCACGGTTGCGGCGAGTGCTCCAGCCCGCGTGGCTGCTCCTGCGGGATCGGTATTGTCACGACTCGCCACGATCACTGGAACGCCTCGATCTGGGTCGAGCAACTCCTCGATCAGCTCACCGAGTTGCACTTCGTCCACCACGCGGTGATTCGGGCGAAGCTGCGTCGAACCGGAACGACAGGTCGAACTGGCGAGGAACGCGCGTACCAGCCCTGGGGGCGCCAGGACTGGCGGCGGACCATAGGCGTCGTCGCTTACCCGTTCCAGGTCGACCCAGATCCAACCCTGATCCTCGGTGGCAATTGCCGTCAAGATCGTCGACCATCGCTGGCCCGAGTTCTCCTCGTCCAGCCTGAGCCGCACGGCCTCGACCCCGAGGTCTTCTGCGGCGATGACCTCGACACCAGTCGAGCTCAGGTCGATCCGGCCGGACTCGGGCAATTCGACATCGATCCCCTTGTCGTTCAACCACTGCAAAAAGAGTTCGCGCGCTCCCCTGGTCAGCTCGGGGCGGTCGTCGGCGAAGATCGTGCGGTAGACGGTGCTCATTGCCGGACCTCCACCATGCTCTCTCGAACCGCGTTCGCCTCGCCGGAGGATGGTGGGCGGGCTGACGGCAACCGACGCGATAGAGCAGGGCCGAGGTGAGCGCCGACTACCCCTTCGATCCGCCGGACTTCATGGCTCGGGGTACCGGCAACTAGCGGCAGCACCCAGATCACGTGCCAGATGGTGCGTTTGGCCGGGTCACCCAGGTGTTCGGAGACGCGGTCCTTCAGGCCACCGACAGCCCGGCAGACCGAGCCCACGTAGCAGCATCGGCCACCCGCGTCTAGTGCGATGTAGACGGCCGTGCTGAACACCAGCGGGAAGGGCTCGGCGGCCGGGACCGGCCACGGGTGCCGCCGAACCAAGTACGGCCCCGCGTAAGAGCAGAGGACACGGTAGGTGGTCGAGTTCACCCGTCGACCTCCTCGTTGTCGTTCTCGTCCGCGCCGTCGTCGGGCGTGTGGCGCTGTTGCCACACTCGCCCGAGGTAGCCCAGTTCGTCGGATACCCAGCTCAGGTCCCTGCGCATGTCCTCAACCACTGCGGGCTTGATGCCGAGCGAGTGTGCCAAGCGCTCGCCACCGGGTCCTTGCACGGCGGTCAACGATCGCACAGTAGAGCTCAGATCGGTGATCGCGTTCTGGACGCCGAGAACCGCCTGGGTGTAGTTCGGCCGGTCGGGGCCAGGTTCGGTCCGACGCTTGAGGGGGAACGCCTCCTTGAGCCACTCGGTGCCTACGTGGATCTCCGCGCCGGTCGCATTGGTAGCTATCGAACCGTCCTGGCGGATCGCCCGCGGAGTACGCCCGGCCCGGCCGTCCTCGACCACTTGCTGGAAGATGTCCAGACCGTAGACGGAGGTCATCATCTCGCGGAGGAGGCGCTGGGGTTCCCGGTCGTCATAGCCCTCGCCACGGTGGGTCTGGCGTCGAAGGCCGCCGTGGCGCGCCAGCCAGAAGGTCGCCATGAAGGCCAGCTCCAACACATAGGGACCGACTTGGCCAACCCCCTCGTAGTCCTCACGCGCCGCCTCCGCCGCCGCAAGCTCGCTGCCCGCGGCGGACCGCAGCGACGGCAAGTCGAGGTTGCTCGGCCGCCAGCCCCGGCGGTTCCACTCGGTCATGTCCCGCAGGTTGGACAGGACCACCCGCGCCACGGAGACTTCGGCTGGGCTGGCGGTCCCGCGCAGCGGGCGCAGCACCAGCTCCACAAGGGGCTCTAGCCGCTCAGGACGACGGGGGCGGCGACCGCCGCCGACCAGGCGACGAAGGCCGTCGTTGAGAATCCGCATGTTGTCGTCGTCCCCCATGACGGCGATGATCTCGACCGCGCGGGCGTCGGCACTGGGTCGGAACCCTGCCTGGGCCGCCTCATCGGGCGTCAGCATGCCGGCCATGTAGTCGACGTACTCAGGACTCCAACCGGCCTGGTCTGCGAACGAGGTCAGGATAGTGGATGCCTTGGTGTCGAGGTCGGCCGAAGTACCCCACGGGCGGGGCGGGTCGATGTGGATGGCTGCGACCCAGGCTTCTACTGCCTGGGTGAAGGTGGTCGATGAGCCGGTGTCGGGGGTGTACCCGACGATGACTTCGGCCGGCATGGTGGCCAGTCGGAGCAGGGCACGCTCGTCGTCCGTCAACAGCGAGGCGTCCTTGTCAGCAAGCGCCTCGACTCGGGCGATGCGCTGACCGAGCTTGCGGTCATCGCTCCGGTAGACCTCCGCTGCGGTCTCCAGGCCCCAGTGGCCCCAAGCGATGGTCGTGCGACTGGACCCGTCGGGGGAGGTTGCCACCGTGAGGTCGGGTTCGCCGTCCTCATGGGTGATGCGCAGGGGTACCACGGTGATCGGCCGCATCACTCCTTGGAGGGGCAGGTCGGCGATCAGCTTGTCCGCCGTGGACATGAGGACGTCCATCGAGTTCTGCAAGGCCTCCACCAGGTGGTCTTGGTCCTCAACAGCGAGCGTAAGAACCGGTGCCCCATCTGCGTCGCAGCCCGCTGACACCAACGGTCGGCGGAAATGACGCCGCCTCGGGTCGGACGGCGTACCAGCCGGGAAGGGCCTGTCGCCCGCTGCCCGAGGGTTGATCGGGCTTGGCGTCACAGCCGCGGGCCAGACGTCGACGTGGACCAAGTGCAACGTGCCACCCGGCACCCGCTCGTTGATGGGCGAGTTCAGTGCCAGACGCGTCTTCGTCGGATCGACAACAGCGCGGGCGATCGCCATCGCCGAGGCCTCATCGTGGAAGTGGCGGTCTGCGAGAGCTTCAGCCAGGCGTTGCCGTGCGGTCGACTTCGCCCTGCTCGGCGGGCGGACGATGGGCTTGGGCGGCAGTCCGCCGTCGTCGTCGGCCGCCGCGGATCGAGTCGCGACGGACTGGGGATTGGGGATAGTGAGTTCGGTCGCCATCGTGGGGCGCCTCCTGTGCTCGGTTGTCGGACGATGCAACCGGTCGTCCGGACCGAAGCCTCGGGCGCCCCGCACCCCGGGAGTACCGCCAACCTCGACGGCGTACCCCTTGATGCGACGGTGACGTCTGCGTCGTGCCCTCACCCTGAGCGAGTTTCCCCGGTCAGGCCTATCAACTCGGAGGAGGGCTGAAGCCCAGGCTCCTCGTCGTGGCCGTATCACAGCCGACATCGCGGCACGATGAGACTACTACACCCGTGCGTGACCCGCCCACCGGCCACCGGCTGCGCCCATGCTCGCGTCCGGCCTGTGATCCGCTGTCGCGTTTGTGCTGGCGAGAGGGTTCTTTTGCGACCGTCGAAATTACTTTGTCGGAAAAAGGATCAAAACCCCCTGTTTTTATAGGTAGAGACGTCGATCCGCTGCCGGCGGTGACCCCGCCGGCAGCTCCCAAGGAATCCGGCCCTCGCGAGAAAAGTCTGTCCGATTTTGGCCTCGAACCCCTTATTTACACCGGAGAACGCTTGGTCCAGGTTCTCGCTCGTCAGGCCTCGGCGCCAGCGCACGTACGTGCGCCCTGTTCAGCCTCCTCGACTCTCAACGGCCCTTCACACTCGTAGACGTCGTTCCACCACTACACACGCATCAACCCCTGTTCGGCTTGCATCGGACATCGACATCCTGGAGGTCTGGTCGCATCAGGGTGCGTCGAGCGGCCCTCCTCGAGCACGTGGCAGATTTCGCCAGCCGGCCAGCGCGGGCTTCGAGGGTCCGAAGCACCTACTCGCGAAGCGCAGAGTTTGTCGCCGATCAGCCTCGACCTGCCGGTTCTTCATGTGATGCGCGATGCGCCGGGCCTTGCGGTGGCGAAGCGGGCCGCCTCCGGCGAAAGAGTTTGTTGAAAATCGGCCTCGGACCCCTTGTTCTTGTAGTGGAAGTACACGCGTCCCTGCCCAGCATCGCCGACGAGGGCGAGAAGGGAGTTTGTCCAAATTCATGCCAAAACCCCTTGTTCTTGTAGTGGAGGTCGTGTTGGCGGCCGCGGTCGGTGACGGTCACCGGACCACGGCGGTGGCGACGTTCCTGCGCCCATGTCCAAATCCCGCCCGCAACAGGGTGTTCTTCATGTGAAGCCTGTCGTCGCTGACCCCGAAGGAGGTCCATGAACCCGTCTTCGACTCCTACGTCTCTCCCCGGCGGCCCGCTCGGTCGCTACCTTCTCCATCCCGGCCAGGAGACCTCCCACGTCTTCCACCACGTGCTCCGGGTGCTGGAGGCGGCGGGCACGGTGGCTGTCCCGGTGCTGCTCAGCGTGCTCGTTGCGGTGGTGGTGGGCCGTCTCGTCCTGGTGGCGCTGCGACGGACGACCTCAGGGGCGGGCACCGGCCACGTGGTAGTTGTCTCGCCGGGGCCGGAGGTCGAACCGAGCGGCGCCGAGGCGCTGTGGAACGGGCTGCACGGGGTGCTGCGTCGCCGCGGCTGGCGCGGTGCTGTCTCGGGCCGCCCGCATGTGGCCTTCGAGGTCGGCTCGTCGGCGGGGCGCCTCTGCTTCGCGCTGTGGGTGCCAGCGGGGGTTCCCGCCGTCCGGGTGGCCCGGGTAGCCGAGGCGGCGTGGCCAGGGGCAGTACCGAGGTGGTACCGGCGACGGCTCCGCTGCCCGGCGGTGAGGGGATCGCAGCGGGGGAGCTGCACCTGGCCGAGCCGGAGTGGTTCAGCCTGCGGGTCGACCAGCCGACCGACCCCTACCGGCTTCTGTTGGCCACCCTCGGTGACCTCGGGAGCGGTGGCGCAGGGGTGGTCCAGGTGCTTGCCCGCCCGGCTGGGTCCAGGCGGCGTCGGCGCTGTCGGAGAGCAGCCATCGCGCTGCGCTCGGGCCGGCCGCGCTCCAAGCTCGTGCGTTTCGTCTGGATGACCAAGGGTGTGCCGGCACGCCCGAACCTGTCGGCCGACCCGATGCGCGCCGCCGACGTGCGGGCGGCGACCGAGAAGGCGGCGGCGATCTGCTTCGAGGCGACCGTCCGCTACGGCGTCGTCGGCCCGGCCCGGGGCCACGCTGCACGCCAGGCGCTCAAGGCCGAGGGGCACGGCATCGCAGGCGCGCTTGCGATGTTCGACGGGCGCAACCGCCTCACCCGCCGTCACCTTGCCCGTCCCTACCGCTCCCTGTGCGCCCGGCGGTTCGGGCGCGCTGATCTGTACACGGTCGGCGAGCTGGCCGCCCTGGCCCACCTGCCGACGGACCGGACGGTCGCCGGCCTGTCGCGGGCAGGCGCGCACGCCGTGGCCCCACCGCCCGAGGTGCGCTCCGACGGCAAGGTGCTCGGCCGGGCCGAGGGCGGCGGGCGGGGTTCAGTGGGGCTCTCGGTGGCCGACGCCCGCCAGCACGTCCACATCCTGGGCGCGACCGGGTCGGGGAAGTCGACGCTGCTCACCAACCTCATCCTCCAAGACGTGGCCGCCCGTCGCGGCGCGGTGGTGATCGACCCCAAGGGCGACCTGATCGACGACATCCTCGACCGTCTCCCCGAAGGCTCCGCCGGCCGAGTCGTGATCCTCGACCCCGAGATGGTCTGCGCCACCGGCTGGGCCCCGCTCGTGTGCTTCTGGTTCCCTTCACCGCGCCGCGAGGCCGAGGCCCGTCGGGTGCTCGGCCATCCCGAGGTGACGGTGGCTACCGGGGCAGCTGGGCTGGGCACGGGGATGTGCGGCAACGGAGGCGGGGCGGTGTGGCTGCCGGTCGGATCGATCGGCCCCCGCCGTCACCTCATCGACCTCGCCGCAGGGACCGTAGTGTCGGGGAGGCGTTCCTGAGCCCGGGCCGCCGGCCGCCCGCCGGCCTCGAGCAGCGCCCACGTGGCCACGAGAGGCGCTCCGTCGCCCAAGGCCGGGTAGAGGGCGCCCAGCCGGGGTGTCGGCGCCCACGGGCGCCCGGGGTGCCAGAACCCGAGGCTCTCGGTCCATTGGCGCGGGCGCTCGTGGCACTCGCCGAGGAGGTCCACACCGAGCGGCTTGCGGTGGGTGCCCCGTCGAGGTCTGATCGAGCGGTGCCCCATAAGCGGAGATCGACCGAGAAGCAAGGAGGGCAACCGTGCGCTGCGTGATCTACCTGCGGGTCTCCACCCGCGAACAAGCCGAGCACGGCGAGGGGGAAGAGGGCTTCTCCATCCCCGCCCAGCGCGAAGCCTGCGTCCGCCACATCCGAGACCACGCCTGGGACCTGGTCGACGAGTACGCCGACCGGGGCGAGTCCGCCCGCTCGGCCGACCGGCCCCAACTGCAGCAGATGCTGGCCCGCATTGCCGAGGACGCAGACGTCGACGCGGTGGTGGTCCACAAGATCGACCGCCTGGCGCGCAACATGGAGGACCAC
>JAVKSL010000111.1:0-8337 GCA_039583695.1 Acidimicrobiales bacterium
CGCGCCACGTCCAGGCGGACCACCTTATAGCCCCCTACCAGGCAGAACCACAGCCCAGACCCCGCCGCTTACCCACATTCATACCGGAAGACCCCAAAACAGATCGGCGGCGACGGGCGTCACGAGGAAGGGGGTGATCAGCAGAGTCCGGACCACGCCTCGGCCGAAGAACGCCCGGTTGAGGAGGAGGGCCATCAAGATCCCGACGAGCATGGCCACGACGACGGAGATACCGGTCAGCTCGACACTGTGACCGATGGCACCGCGGAACTGGCCGTTGGTGAAGATGGCCTTGAAGTTGGCAAGCCCAGCCCAGTGCTTGCTTCCGGGCTCGAGCAGGTTCCAGCTCCGGAAGCTGAAGTACACGGTGAGCACGAACGGGATCTGCGTCAAGATGATCACGTAGACCAGAGCCGGCAGCAATGGGAGCCTGCGCTGCCACCGCTGCCCTCGTGACTCGCCTCCGGCGGGCCGGGTGAGCGCCAGGGCCGGTCCGGGCTGCACCGGGCCCTCCAGAGCCAGGCTCATGTGCAGGCCATTGGTGCCACGAGGCCGGGCGCGTGACGGCGCCTATTGTGCCTGACCGACCGGGATGGCATCGGCCTGAGCCGTCTTGAGGGCTGCGCTGACGCTCTCGGTGCCAGCGATGGCCGCCGAGATCTGCTGCGAAACCTGGTCGCCGAGGTTCTCGAACTGCGGGATGTCCACGAACTGGATCCCGGTGTAGGGCACGGGCATGACCGTGGGGTGCTGCGGGTCCGCGTGGTCGATCGATTTCAGCGTCACGTTGGCGAACGCCCCTGCCCCGCTCTGGTACTGAGGCAACTGGTAGGTCGAGGTCCGGCTCCCCGGGGGCACCTCCGCCCAGCCGAGCTTCTGGCCCACCAACGCTATGTAGGACTTCGACGTCGCCCACGACACGAAGTCCCACGCAGCTGCCTTGTGGTGGGAGTCCTTCGGAATGCCGAGCGACCAGGAGTACAACCAGCCTGAGTACTTGGTCTTGTTGACTGGGGCGTAGGTGAAACCGGTGTCGGCGTACACCGCCGGTGACGCCGCCTTGATGTCGCCACCGGCTGACGTGGCGTCGTACCACATCGCGCACTTGCCCTGGGTGTAGTCGGTGAGGTCGCCGGTGAACCCTTGGGTGGCGGCCCCCGGCTCACCGTCGGTTCGCACCAGGTGGACGTAGAACTTCGTGGCAGCCTCGAAGGCCGGCGAGGTGAGCTGGGGCTGCCACTTCGCGTTGAACCACGATCCCCCGAAGGTGTTGACCACGGTGTCGAGTGGTGCCAGGTTCTCGCCCCAGCCGCTCTCGCCGCGCAGGCAGATACCCGCCACACGGCCAGGCTTGTCCAGCTTGGCAGCCATGGTGGCAACCTGCGTCCACGTAGGGTGAGTGGGCATCGTGAGCCCGGCCGCGGCCAGCATGCTCTTGCGGTACATGAGGAACGAGGACTCCCCGTAGAATGGCACCGAGTAAAGACTGCCCTTGTAGGACAGCGATTTGGCGATCGGGCCGATGATGTCGCCTGCACAGTACGCGGCGAGGAGGTTGCGATGCGGGCTGTGGTGCTCGACCGTCCCGGTCGGATAGAAGTGAGGGACGTACCCGACCCCGCACCGGCGCTGGCCGGCGTGGTCGTGCGAGTCATGGCCTGCGGGGTTTGCGGTACCGACCTGCATATAGTCGATGGCGAGTTTCCACCGACCCCGTACCCGATCACGCCCGGCCACGAGTTCAGCGGCGAGGTCGTCGCCGTGGGGACCGAGGTGGCGCATCGCTGGAGAGAGGGAGACCGCGTGGCGGTCGACCCGTCGTTATTCTGCGGCCACTGCGGTGCCTGCCGGATCGGGCGCGGCAACTTGTGCGCGAACTGGGCGGCGATAGGCGACACCGTTGACGGCGCGTTCGCCGAGTACACTGCCGTGCCGGCGGCCAACCTCTACGCTCTGGCCGACGGGCTCGATTATCGTCAAGGAGCGCTGATCGAGCCGCTGTCGTGCGCGCTGCATGGCCTGAAGCGGCTCGGCTCCGTACTGGGCGAGACAGTGCTGCTGGTCGGGGCTGGAACCATGGGACTCCTTCTCCAGCAACTGCTGCTCGCTGCCGGCGCCCAGACAGTCACCGTGGTGGACCGGGCGGCCAGCCGCCTGGGAGTGGCCGAGCAGCTGGGCGCCGCTGGCACGGCTGCTTCGGTGGAGGAGCTTGGCGACAAGCGTTTCGGTCTTGTCGTCGATGCCACCGGCGCTCCCGCAGCCATCGAGTCCGCGTTCGGCGCTCTAGATCGCGGTGGGCGCATGATGGTCTTTGGCGTGTCGCCAGCCGGGGCAACCGTGCGGCTCTCCCCGTTTCGCATCTACAACGACGAGATCACCATCGTCGGCTCCATGGCGGTGCTCAACAGCTACCTGACGGCGGCCGAGATGATGGCGGCCGGCACTGTGGTCACTGCTCCCCTCCTCACTCACTCGATGGCGCTCGAGAATTTCGTCGAGGCGCTGGGCCTGGTGCGCAGGGGCGAGGGTATCAAGATCCAAGTCGAGCCCGGAGCCGGCTAGCGCCCGAGTCTGTGCGCTGCCCTGCCTCCTGACTGGTCCGCGATCGCATGCGCGGGGTGCACCTACCCGGTGGTCGCCAGGTTGACCTGCGTGACGAGCCGGACCCTTCACCAGGTCCGACGCAGGTCGTGATCGCCATGCGGGCGTCCACCATCTGCGGGAGTGACTTGCGGGCCATCTACCGCGAGCACCTCGGAAGTGGCCCCGAGGCCTACCAGGATGTCGTCGCCGGCCACGAGCCTTGCGGAGAGGTCGTCGCGACGGGGGCTAATGTCAGCGGTCGCCGGGTTGGCGACCGCGTCGTGGTGTACCACGTCAGCGGCTGCGGGCGCTGCGACGACTGCCGGTCGGGCTACCAGATCAGCTGCACGTCGTCGCAGCGCAGGGCCTACGGCTGGCAGCGCGACGGTGGCCACGCTGACTATCTTGTGGCCGAGGATCGTGACTTGCTGGCCCTCCCCGAGCCGCTGACCTATCTCGACGGTGCCTGCGTGGCATGCGGCTTCGGCACCGCGTGGGAGGCTCTTGCGCGGGTGGGTGCAGCGGGCGCCAACGGTATGTTCATCGCCGGGCTCGGACCGGTGGGCCTTGCCGTGGGGCTTCTCGCCCATCGAGTCGGGGCCAGCCCGGTTATCGGCGCTGACCCGAGTTCCGATCGCCGGGATCTGGCGCACCAGCTCGGCGCGGTCGACGACGTCGTCGACCTGGACCAGCCGGTGGCCGACCAGGTCGCCGAGCTGACCGGTGGGCTCGGTGCCGAGGTGGCTCTGGACTGCTCGGGGGTTGGTGCAGCGCAGCTCGAGGTGCTGCGCTCCGTCCGGCGTTGGGGGCGTTGCGCCATGGTCGGCGAGGGCGGTGAGCTCGTCGTGGACGTGAGCCAGGAGCTGATCCACCGCCAGCTCACGGTGGTCGGCTCGTGGATGACCAGCACATGGCGTATGGCTGACCTGCTTGCCCGCCTGGCGGGATGGGAGCTGCACCCCGAGGAGGTGGTGACCACCCGGCTGCCACTCGACTCGGCAGGCGAGGCATACCGGACCGCCGACATGGGCCAGGGCGGAAAGGTCGGTCTGGTGATGGCCTGAGGTGCGCCGAGCTTGGTGCTGAGCGGCCCAGCTACTCCCGGCGTCAGCGTGCTGACTCGGATGTCCAGGGGAGCACCACCGGTTTCAACAATCGGGGGTCGCGACTTCCGGCCGTCAGGGCCGCCTCGACCTCACCGAGGCCGTAGTGGCCGCTCACGAGGCCTTCCAGGTCGACGGAGCCCGACTCCGCCAGTCGAATGGCCGTAGGGTAAGTGCCGGCGTAGCGGAACGTGCCGGTGAGCTCGATCTCGCGGTTTTGGATCGCCTGGGTAGGCAGGAGGCTCTCGGCCGCAGGCGCCATCCCAACCAGTACCACCCGCCCGGCGACCCGGACCGCGCCGATACCGCTCGCGGCGGCCGACGGGTCGCCCGAACACTCGAGCAGGACGTCGAAGCCGTCGGTGCCGGCGGCGGCGGGGAAGTTCACTGGATCGAGGGTCTCGGTTGCCCCGAAACGGCGCGCCAGCTTCAGGCGATACGGCTCGACGTCGCTGACCGCCACGCAGGAGGCACCGCCCGCGCGGGCCACCTGCGCAGCCAGGAGCCCGATAGGCCCCGCCCCGGTGACAAGAACACAGTCGCCCGGGCGGATGCGGGCCTTCCATGACGCCCAGACCCCGACCGACAGGGGCTCGAGAAGGGCTCCGGCGTCGAAGCTGAGCGCGTCTGGCAACGGGTGCACGAAGTCCGCGTCGTGCGCAAGGTAGCGCGAAAAGGCGCCGTCGACGGGGGGCGTGCCGAGGAAGCGGATCTCGGGACACAGGTTGTACCTACCGCTGCGGCACACGCGGCAGCGACGGCATGGAACGCCAGGCTCGAGAGCCACTCGTCGGCCAACGAGACTACCGTCGACACCGGGGCCAGCGGCGACCACCACGCCGCTCGCCTCGTGGCCCAGCACGAGGGGTTTGTCGACCACGTACGTCCCGATGCGACCGTGGCGGTAGTAGTGGACATCTGATCCGCACACTCCGACGGCGGCGACCTCTACGAGCACCTCGCCGGGCGCCGGGACCGGTACCGGGCGCTGCTCCATCACGATGTTGCCCGTCCCGTGCAGCACCGCAGCATCGCTCGAAGCGTCGATCAGTCCGTTCACCGAGTGCCCCCTGTCCGTCCTTCGCCCTCATGGATCGTACCAAGCGACAGACCGGTCATCTACCGGGAAAGCAGGCCAGACTGCGATCCGTATGGTGCTGGGTCGGGTCGTCGGCTCAGCTCACCCGCCCGACCTGACCGTGCCGTCGTGGATACGTCAGCTGCTCGAGGCCACCTTACGGTTGGTACTGGGCTGGGGCCCGTGCCAGTCGAACAGTTGCTCGGCGTGCGCCCGGAGGTCTTGGATCAACTTCGCCAGCGCGGCATTCCCACCTGAGGCGTCCTAACGCCCTGGTCCCGGGTTGGCGCCGGCCCGGGACCAGGAAGGATCGCCCACGAGCCGTATGGCCGGCGTTGGCGTGAATGGCTCGGTCGATGGCTGCGACGAGATCTCGCATCTCGCTACGCCGGGTGCTGACCGCGATGCGCTGGCGGCGCAGGTGTGCGACCACATCGGCGTCGGGGTCATCGAGGAGGGCGGCGATGTCCTCCAGGGCGAACCCGAGCCGGCGGTAGACCACCACGTGTTGGAGTCGGAGCAGGTCGGCGTCGTTGTAGAGCCGGTAGCCCGCGGCGCTGCGCTGGCTGGGGACCGGCAGGCCAATCTCGTCGTAGTGGTGCAAGCTTCGCACCGTGGTGTCGAGGCGCTCGACCACCTGGCCCGCGGTCAGGCCCATCATCCCAGGCGTTGCCGCCCGGAAGGCCCCGTCGCCAGCTCCTGTGATCTCGGCCATGGTGACCAGTGTCGTGCCTCACGCGATGTGAGGGTCAAGCCCATTTTGAAAGTGCCTGCGCACGTAGGCTGATCGGCGCCTGAGAGGATACGGAGATGCCGATCGACCTGGAGCGCGATGCCGCTGCAGCCATCGCGCTGTGCCAGGCGGCGCATGGCCGCCTCGTGGCCAACGCCGACCTGCTCACCGACAACCAGGTCCGGGCGCCGAGCCGATTGCCGGGTTGGTCGGTCGGGCACGTACTCACCCACTTGGCCCGCAATGCGCAAGGCCACGCGAGCCGTCTCGAGGCAGCGTTGGTGGGAGAGGACCTGCCCCGCTACCCCGGCGGGTCGTCGCAGCGCGACGCCGACATCGTCGCTGGTGCCGGCCGGAGCGCCGCCGAGCTCGCCTCAGACCTGGCGAGGGCGGCCCGCCGGCTGGAGGAAGTGTGGGCCAGCAGCGCCGCCGCGGGATGGCCCCATGCCGAGCTGCGCGGCCACGACAGCTGGCCAACCAGGGCCAGCCCCTCCCGCCGCTTGCGGGAGGTGGAGGTGCACCACGCCGACCTCGGGCTCGGCTATGAGCCTGCCGACTGGCCGGACGAGTACGTCGAGTGGGAACTGCCCATGCTCCTCGCCACCCTTGCCCGGCGACTTCCAGTTGCGGGGGACCGCAGGGATTTGCTGGTGTGGCTTATGGGCCGGCGCCCGGACCTCCCCTCGGTCAGACTCGACCCGTGGTGAGGATTCAAGCGTGCCCAAGCCCCGTCACATCCCAGCCGTAGGCTCCGCCCCGGTTTGAAAAGGTAAGCCATGACATGTGGAGTTGGCCGGCGCCCTGCACGCAGGCAGGCCGGTAGCAGGGAGGTTGGTGCAGATCTTCGTTGAGGCCAATCCGCGCTACGCCGACGCCTACAGCATCGACGACGACGCCGAGCCCGAGGAAGAGGCGGTCCTCCTCGAGGACGGCGAGGGGATCCTCGCCGCCCACCTTCTGGCGCCAGCGCCTCTGGAGGGATGCGTCCACTTCGTGGACGGCGTCCGGCGCACCGACTTCCGGGTGCACGACCTCTTGCCGAGCGGCATGGTCGTTCGTGGCCTCGCCGGGTCCTTCGGCGTGGGTGCCGTGCGCTGCCGCCCCCGAAGCCGCCCCGTGTTCGTGGAAGAGGGCGTCGAGCGCCGCCTCCTGTGGACCCACGGCCATGCTGCGGTCCTCCCTCCGGCGGACGGCTGGACGTGGCCCGCCGAGGGCCTGGCGAGCACCGACAGGGAGGCGGTTGCGTCTGCCGTCGAGGCACGAGACGCCGCGGCCGCGGCCGTCGCCGGAGCCGAGTAGTGGATCACGTCGCTCCATGGAGAGAAGGTCACCAAGGTGAGCGAGCCGTTTGTCGCCGCTCGGGGCGAGCTACGCGGCCTCGTCGAGGTCGTCCGGTCACTCGCCCGCGTGGTCGGCCTCCCCGAGCCGGTCCTGCCTTCGGCGACGGCCACCCTGCCGGAGGCGCTGGAGACCGCAACCGGGGCGCGCACGGCGGCGGAGCAGGCGCGGGAAGCAGCGTCCGCCCGGGTCGCCGAGCTGGAGCGGCAGCGCCAGAGGCTGGCCGAGCCGGCAAGGGCAGCGATCCAAGGCCTGCTCGACCTGAAGGCCCACGCCGACCCCGGAGGGGCATGGATCGCAGCTGCCCCGGACCCCGGCGACCCGCTGTCTCCGGCGACCCGCTTTCTCCGGCCACCTCCGGAGCCGTCCAGCAGCTCGTCGGCGCGGCCAGCGCCGCAGCCAGTGCGGCGAAGCGCGAAGCTTCAAGCACAAAGGCGGGCGTCAAGACGGCGAAGGATCTCGACGCGCGGCTCCAGGCGATCGCCGCCCGGCGCGCCGACCTGGCTGGCGCCGCGGAGGTGCTGAAGAAGGAGAACTTCCCCGCCTGGGCCCGCGACCAGCGGATCGCCGGGCTGGTAGACGCCGCCTCGCAGCTGCTTGCCCGCATGACGGGCGGCCGGTACCGCTTCGACAGCCACCTGCGCATCTGCGACGAGGTCGCGGGCGCCGTCCGTGCGGCGACGAGGCTCTCGGGCGGGGAGAAGTTCGAGGCCGCCCTCGCGCTCGCCCTCGGAGTCGCCGAGATCCCTTCGATCTCTCCGTCTGGCCCGCCTCGGCAGATGGGATGCAGGCTCTGCGGGCTGCCCTTGCCGAAACACGACCTGGCGAGGGACGGCAGTGGACGACTACGTTGAAGGCCCTATCTTCGCCCGGCGCCGCCGGCACCTTGTGGGTCGACGCCGAGGTTGTTCAGCGAAGTGGCACCCGGCGACGACCCGGCGGAGGACACGCGAGCGGAACAAGAACGAGAGGCTCAACGCCCCGATGAGGACCGAGCTGGGCACACCTTCAGCACCCACAGAAGGGAAGTGACAGATATGACGCTGGCACGGGCTGGGCGTACCGCGGTCGCGGACTACCTGACTGAGTGGTTGACGCACGTGCTGCCGGCACGCGGAGTGAGCGAGGCCACCGAGGAGAACTACGCCATCATGGTCCGCTGTCACATCACCCTGGGCGCGATCCGACTCGAACAACTCCGCCCCGACGACGTTGACCGGATGCTTCGAGGACTGGCCGAGGCCGGGAAGGCACGTTCGACCATTCGGCTATCGCGCACGGTCCTGGCGATGGCTTTGACCCACGCGGAGCGCCGCAACCTGGTGGCCCGCAATGCCGCTCGCCTGGCCATCGTGCCGCCCGCGCCGACAAGGCAGTCCCGCGCCCTTAGCCCCAATTCCCGCAGCCAGGAATTCCACCCCAGTTTCAGGCGTAGTCGAATCGCAGGGTGCGCCCGCCCCACAGGCTACCGCAGTGGTCGGTAGGTCTGCTTGACGCAGGAC
>JAVKSL010000112.1:0-8289 GCA_039583695.1 Acidimicrobiales bacterium
CATTCTCCGACTCAAATCACCCATCAATGCTGCTGGTGGGGTACGTCCGGGGGCTGAGGGCACGTAACTTCGGCCTAAGGCAGGACGCAGTACCCGCCACCGAAGACGGACAGGCCCAGCAGTCCCGAGCGCAGCCGCCCGCTGGCCAGCGGCAGCAGTACCACCAGCGCCCAGCTGAGGTACCACGGTTGAATCGTCGGACCCAGCACGGCCACGGCCAGCAGCGCCAGGCCCAGGGCCTTCACCCACCCCAGCCGGGGGCTCCACCAACCCAGCACGGCGCACACGCCAGCGCCAATCACGTCGCCCGCGTAGTGCGCCCCAGCGAGGGCTACGTGACGGCTGAGCCCGGAACCAAGGGCATGGGGAATCGACCAGACAGCCAGGCCCACCGCATTGAGCGGGTCGATCGGGTTGAAGACCAGCCCGGAGGTCCCCGAAGTCCCCATCCATCCCCAGCCGAGGCCCGTGGCCAGGGCCAGGGCCTCGAGGACCGCCGCGGCGATGACCGCCGCGGCGACCAGGCCGGGTACACGACGCCGCCAGCCCACGCTCGGCCCCAACCAATTCCAGCCGATGAACGCAACGCCCAGGCCAGCTGGGAACTTGACCGCGCAGGCCAGGGCGCAGGCCACTATGCCAAGGACTGGATGGCCGCGTTTGGCCGCCAGGATGCCTCCCACCAGCCCAACCAACATGATCGAGTCGTTGTGCCCCGCCGCGATGAGGCCGAGCACGACCACCGGATTGCAGATGGCGAGTCCGAGCGCCTCGGCAGGGTCCCCGTCGTTGGCGCGCGCCAGGCCGACCACACAGGCAGCGAGCCCGGCGACGGCGGCCAACTCGAAGACCCGCAGCACCACCACGGTCGCGGTGACCTGGTATCTGGTGAGCCGGGCCGCCAAGGCGCACAAGCCCAGAAAGCCCGGCCCGTATGAGGTGGGCGAGGTCCTCCACAAGCGTAGTACCAGCGAGACGTAAGACGCGTGGGCGCCGCTGGCGCCAAATGCAGCTATGTCCACGTGGTAGGGGTTCACCCCGTGGCCCACCATGTCTCCCAGCGCGGCATAGCTATAGATGTCGTGACTGAAGAGCGGGGGGCCGATCACCAGCGGCAGCGCCCAGGCCACCAGCACAGCGGCCACAACTCGGACCTTCACACCTGGTGTGGCCCGCAAGTACCTGACCAGCCGGATCCACACGCCAACCAGCAGGACCGCCCCGGCGATCACGACCACCATCGCCGGCAGCGCGCTCCAGTGAAAGGCAACCGCGGCGCCCGTGCGCGGACCGCCCACGCCGAACAGCCAGGCACCAGCCCGCTTGAGCACGAACGGCGACCCCGGCTGGATCGCCCCCAGCACCATCAAGACGCTGGCAAGAGCGCCGAGTGCCCCCAAGCCAACCGGAAGGCCCGTCAAGGCCCGGACCGGTGCGTGGACGCGCTCCCCCACCGGCACGGTTCAGCCGCCCGTGCCCCGCGTGCCCCGCGTGCCCCGCGTGCCCGGTCCGCCCGGTCCGCCCGGTCCGCCCGGTCCGCCCGATCCGCCCGGGCGCCACCACCAGCGCCGTGCGGCCAGCATCTCCAGCTGGCGCTCGTAGCGCTCCAGCACCACGTCCCAGCCGTAGCGGCGCTCCACATATTGCCGCCCGGCCAGACCCAGCCTCGACACCAGCTCCGGATTCCCCATCAGTGCCTCGACCGCCACCTCGAACTCGGCGAAGCCGACATAGGGGATCGCCCCCTGGCTGCGCCGCGCTTGGCCCACCAGCACCTCGCTGGCGCCTTGCACCAGTGCCGGGCGCCTCGCCGCCCACGCCTCGGTGAGGGCCATCGAGAAGCTCTCGAAGGGCGAGGGCACGACCAGTGCCAAGGCACCGGCCAGCCCCCCCTGGCGTCGCTCGTCGTCCACGAACCCGGTCAGCACCACGTCGGGGTGGAATCCCAACGGCTTGACCGGCTCGCCCATCACCACCAGGGCCAGGTCATCGCGGTGGCGCCGCCGGTACGCCCGGAAGAACCCAAACAGCTCCTCGGAACCCTTGTGCGGGTCCACCCGCCCCATGAACAACAGGTACGGCCGCTCCCCCAGCCCGTAGGTCGCCCGAAAGTCCCTCGTCGCCGCGCCCGCGTGCCTCAGAGTCAGGTCCGCGGGCCCCGTGCTCAGGTCGACGCCGATGCCCACCACGCTCGAGGGCCGGATTAGGCCAAATCGGCGCTGCACCAGGGCCTGCTCCTCCTCGGTCAAGAACCCGAAAGCGTGTGCCTGGCGAAACATGTAGTCAAAGATCGACAGGTACAGGGGTGCCTCGTCATGGGCGGTGGGGTGCAAGAGGGTGGGGGCCCGGCTGGCCGCCACGGGTAAGCCGGCGAAGGTGGTCTGGTACAGGTAGGTGAAGAACACGACCACGTCGTAGCCGGCCGCGCGGGCCTCCAGCCAGGGCACCAGGCCCGGCAGGTCCGGGCCCTGCGCCCGCATCCACTCCAGCTGAAGATGCGTCGGAACCCTGCCCCCACCATAGACCACCCGACCGTTCAAGGCACCGAAGATCCGGTGGTCCCGGGGACGGCGAACCCCCAGGCGGTGCACCTTTACCGGACCCACCATCTGGGTCCCCAGCCGGTAATGATCGGCCCAGTCCAGATACGAGACCGCCGCGCTGGTGAGCACATCCACCTGGTGTCCCCGCTCGGCCATGCGGGTAGCAAACTCCCGGCAGAACTGCTCGGCGCCGCCAGCCACCTCGAGCCCGTAACGCTGGACCACGAAGCAAAGCCTCAAGGCAGGTCCCCCCCGGCGGGGTCGTGTCCGCTCGTCACTGGCTGGTCCCCGGCGGCACCGAGCAGCGCCTCCAGCATCGCGGATCTCGCCTGATCAGCCGGCCGGGAATCAAGCCGGCGCCTTCCTGCGACCACCAGGGACTCCCTGAGCCCTGGCTCCTCGATCACCGCCCGGAGCACCTCGCCTGCGACGCACGGCCCGTCGGTGGGGCCGAGCAACAACCCCGCCCCCCCCAGGGTCTCAGGCACCGCAGCAAAGTCCCTGGCAACAACCGGCACGTCGAACGCCATCGCCTCCAGAACCGGGACGCAGCACCCCTCGTGCTCGCTGGCCGTCATGAACACCGAAGCCGCTCGGAAGCACGAGACCAGGGCCGCCTGGCTGAGCTGGCCGACCATGTGGACCCGGTCGAGGCTCAGCCGGCGCACCAGTGCCCGGATGGCCTCTCCATATCCGGCTAGCCGGTCGGCACCGACCACCACCAAGCACGCCTCGGGGATCCAGTAGGTGACCAGGACGTAGTATGCCATCAGCACCCAGTCGACCCGTTTGTGCGGGAGTAGCTGGCCCACGCTCAGCACGACCGGCCCACCCAACCCGGCGCAAAATTCGCTCATGCCCGGATCGGGCTCCGTGGCCACCAGGCGAGCGGCATCCACGGCCAGCGGGGCCACCACCACGGGGTCGAAACCGAGCTCGGCCAGCTCGGCCGCGTTGAAAGCCGAGACCCCGACCGCCACCCGGGTCCGGCCAACCAGGGCGCCCAGCTCCCGTCGCCCGTCGGCCAGCAGCTGGGCAAACGACGGCGCCCAGGGCTCGAAGGACTCGGCTGGCGCCATGTTGTGGTAAACGACGGCCAACGGCTCGGGCCGGCGCGCCAGGAACTCCGCCAGCCGCGGCTCGCCTATCGAGACGTGAACCACCAGCAGGTCGGCTCCCCCCGCCCGGCAGGCAAACTCGGGAAGCAGGTACGCCTCACCCTCCATCTCGGGGTCCATGAACGCCGAGAACAGCTCGGAGGCCACCCCCGCCCGCCGTAAGCCCGCCCGCAGGTCCAGGGCGGCATTGGTGATGGCGTCCCCCTGGGCGGCCGAGACCACCACCTGGTGGATCCGCCTCAACGTCGAGCGCTGAGCTTATAGGAGACCGGTTGGAATAGGCACTGTCGCACCGCATCCTCCGCGCCCACTCCCCCCGGTGCGCCCACGCCGGGCGGGAGCGGTCCCCAGAGTATCTCGACGCCACCAAACCCGGCCTCGCTGGCGCAAAGCGCCAGCCAAGAGGGATCCACCAACGCCCTGTCCGGACGCCCCCCAAAGCCGTTGGCCAGGCCCCACAGGCAGCGTGGATTGGTGGCGTTGGCGACGAGGCGCCCACCAACGCGGAGCTTGTCGAAGGCCAGCCGGACCAGGTCCAACAGCTGCTGGGGGGCAAGGCGCTCCACCAGGTCAGCGGCAACCACCGCTCCGAGCGAGCGGTCCGGCTCCGAGCCCAGGCAGGCCAGGCCGTCGTGACAACCGGCGGTGGGGATCCCGGCGTCGGGGGTCCCGGCGGCGGCCTCGATGCCGGCCCGGTTGAGTACATCCAGCGCCAGCCCGGAGCCTGGACCGAGGACGAGCACCGGGCCGCAGCCCTCCAGCCCCTCGACCAGCTGGGCGGCTTCGAAGGTCGCACCGGCGCTGTCCAACCCGGTGTCGAACCACGGCCGGGCAGTCCGCGCGGCCTCAGCCGCCTCCAGGCGCTCCAGGCGCCGGACCAGGTCGGCGACGCCCGCCCCTCCCGACTGCAACGGCAAGCGTTCGAAAGCAGCTATTCGATCCACCAGGGAGTCCACCAGGGCCCAAAAGTCCCGATTGTCAGAATCGCGGCGGTCCAGCTTGGTGAGCGCTCCGGCGAGGGCGACCAGATCGTTCCAGATCACGTTGGATATGTCCTGCACCTGGTGCAGGATGGCAGCCACCTGGTGCCCAACCGCCCGGGCTACGGCCTGATGAAGGACCGCTCCCCCGGGAATCCCCGAGGCAGTGGCCGCGGCCACGCGGGCCGGGTCCACCCCCGGAGGACGGGTCAGCTCTTCGGTCAAGGCACGGATCGGGGGCTCCCGCGAAGGGCGCCGTGCGACTATCCGACTCAGCTCGGCTTCGAGGTCCTCCTCCAGCCCTGGCGGGTAGATCCCGGCTTCCCGGCGCTGGGCCACCTGGGCGCGCAGGTGGGCAAGGATGGCGTCCAGGTCAAGGGCTGGCTCGGAGGGGCCGGGGCTCACCGTGTGACTCAGACCTTCGCCGCTGTCACCCCGACCAACGCCACTGCGGGCGGGTGAAAGGGGCTGGGTGGCGCCAGCGAGCCCAGCGAGGGGGCGTTGCCGAAGCTGTAGGTCACGCCCGCGGTGGTGCCGATCAGGTAACCACCACCGTCGGGGGTGGGCACCAGGGTCGTGGCGAGCTGGTTCGATATTCTTAGCCCGGGAAGCGAGCCATGGAAGGTGGCGTCGCCGAAGCTGAACACCCCACCGTCCGATTCGAGCATCCAGTAGCCTCCCCCGTCGGGAGTCGGCGCGATGCCGACTATTGGCAGCGGAAGGTGCATCTCGGCCGTCGAGCCGTAGTTGTGGGCATCGCCGAAGCTGTACAGGTTGCCAGAGGCGCTCACCAGCCAGTAGCCGCCGCCGTCAGGGGTGGCGGCGATAGCGGTGATGGGGCCGGTCGGGGCGGCGGCTCCAGTGGGCAGGGCGTAGTGGGCGGCGTCGCCGAAGGAATAGACCCCGCCCCCGGCCGCCGCCAACCAGTAGCCCTTTGCGTCGTGGGTGGGGGCGATGCCCACGTAGCGCCTTCCAGGCACTATCGAGGTCCCGTAGAGCCTGGCATCACCGAATGCGCTGAGCTGGCCGCCCGAGCCGAGCAGCAAGTAGCCCCCGCCGTCAGGGGTGCCGGCCATGCCGACCAGTGGGGTGGTCAACTTGACGCCGGCCAGAGACCCGTGGTAGCCAGCGGCACCGGCGTCGAGCACGTCACCGGCGCGGTCAAGCATCCGTTGGCCAACCAGAGGGAGGGTCGAGCCCACCGAGGTGACCGAGAACCAGTTGGAGTCGAGCCCGAAGGCGGCGACAAAGGCGTCGCCGGTCAGGCTCACCTGGCCCATGCTGCCGTGGAGGGTTAGGGACTCGACCCGGCCGCCCAGGTCTCCGAGGCCATTGCGCTTGGTGACCTGGATTGCCTGGAGCACGCCGATTGCCGGATACGCCGCATCGATGGTGGCGACCGGGATCTGGGCGGACCAGTCATGGTTCGGGTTACAGGCGAACCTGACGCAAATCGCGTCTCCGGGGTCGGACACCGCTGGAAATGGGCCGCCGGCTGTGTACCCGCCTGTTGACGCCGCGTACTGGGTGTTGGCGACCGCGCCTCCGGCCAGATCCAGGACCTCGCCCGCGGTGTCGGCCACGGCCAGGTTGGTGGTGGTGGTGGTGGTGGCATTCTCGCTCGAGAGGCCGGGATAGCTCTGGCAGCCCGTCGTGTCGCAGATGTCGGCAAATCCGTACTGTCCGAGGTCGGACATCACGTAGGAGCGGGCCGCCACCGCCTGGGCCTCTAGCGCCTGAAACCCTTCCGGCTGGCCCTGGGCGCCGCGCTTGCCGAGGGTGCCCCAGTAGGGCGGCGACTCGGCGGGAACCACGCTGTCGAGGTAGTCCTCGAGGCTGACCACGTTGACCGTGCGGGCGGAGCCTCGGTAGGAGCTGGCCGCGATGACCCCGCTGTATGATGTGGCTCTGCCGGTCGCCGGGCCCGTCCCGCAGAGCTGGATGACCGGAGTGGCGCCGGCCGGCCCGGCAGTGGCTGCCGTTGCGGGCAGTGTGGCCACCGGCTTCCACGTGCTCGCCGCGCAGCTTGCTCCGCTCGACAGAGCAAAGCTCCCCGAGGCGAGAAGGTGCATCCTCGCCGCGGTCCCCGGGGCGAAGGCATGCCCGTCCACGCTGAAGACGGTGGTGGAGCTGACCACGGTGTCCATGCCGTCGTTGGCGGTCAGCACGACCCGGATAGAGCGGTCCGGGACCGTCGCCATCGTCGTTCCACCGTAGTAGTGGTGCAGGATCGAGGAGTAGCTGTAGCCGTTGAGGGCGTATCCGAGCGCCCCCCACTGGCCCATCCCCACCCCGTCGCCGAGCCCGTGACCGCTCAGGCGCACCATGGGACCTTTGGGCGGGCTCGCAGCTGTGGCTCGGGGGGATGCCGCCGCTAGATCGGCCGTAACGGCCCGGGCGCAGGTGAGGGCTATGACGGTGGCGGCTGCCATGGCGGCCAGACTTCGCCACCGGAATCTTGACACGTGCATGACTCTAGATCAAGGGCGGGCGACGCGGGTGGACGGTCGGCTGGATAAGATGAGGTGTAACGCACACGGGGAGTGGCGCAGCGGTAGCGCACGTGCTTTGGGGGCACGCGGTCGGGGGTTCAAATCCCCCCTCCCCGACTCAGTCCCCGGCGCCGAGGCCCAGCGTGTAGGCGGTCATCGACAGGGATCCGAGACAGTAGCGAGGCCGACATCAGCTCCGTGACTCCCGATTGGCTTACCGATCGCGACCCTACAGCCGCGGCCCCTATGATGTGCCTGGTCCCTGCGGGCGTAGCTCAACGGTAGAGCCCCAGCCTTCCAAGCTGGTCACGCGGGTTCGATTCCCGTCGCCCGCTCCACCTCGTTCCCGCAGGTCAGCGGCAGTTTTTGTGCCTCTCGCCAGCCTCCGGAATGGCCCGCGCAGTACCCGCCGTGCGCGATTCGTGCGCGAACGGTTTCGGATCAGGCCTCCGCGGAGGCGTTTCGGCACCCGTCCAGCGCCACCACCGGAGCCGGCCGGCGAAGCTCTGAGAGGGCCGCCGCGAGGGCCGCGTCGCGCTCTGCCGTGGCGTGCTGGTAGTGCAGGGCCGCGGCCGAGCTTGCGTGGCCCATGCGGGCCATCAGCTCACGCGTCGATGCGCCCGTGGCCGCTGCCCAGGTGTTGCCGGCGTGGCGCAGGTCGTGCAGGTGAAGCTCCGGGCGGCCGATGCTCAGCCGGGCGCGGGTCCAGTGCTTGTGCAGCGTCGCCGGGCGCAGTGCGCCGCCCTTCTCGCCGGTGAAGACCAGCTCGTCGGGTCCTGCGCCCACGTGGGCGTCGAGGTGCGCGCTCACCTCGGGGATCAGGTGGGGCGGGATGCTCACGGCGCGCCGGCCGGCCTCGGTCTTGGGCGGCCCGATGATGACGCGCCCGTCCTGTAGCTGGGAGTAGGCGCGCTCGACGCGGACCGTCGCCCGCAACAGGTCCAGGTCGCGCCGGCGCAGCCCCAACAGCTCGCCCCGGCGCAGCCCGCACCAGGCACCCAGGAGCACCAGCAAGCGCCAGCGCTCCGGCATGGCGTCGGCCAGGGCCTCCACCTCGGCCACGGTGGCTACGGGGCGCTCCGGGGCGTGCTCGACGCCAGCGCCTGCGAGCCGGCACGGGCTGCGCAGGATCGCCTCGTCGGTGACCGCGGTGCGA
>JAVKSL010000113.1:0-8190 GCA_039583695.1 Acidimicrobiales bacterium
GATGATCCATGTCCCATCCCACATCCTCCCTCATCCTTGGCTCGTGTGGGTGTCCGGTCGATGGGGGGAGGTTCAGAACTGCGTCCCGACCGTCGTGCGGACCGCCCGCGAGGGATCCGCCGCCGGATCGAGGTGCTCCTTGACCAGCCCGAGCACGTCGGCGAGCCCATCAGCCGAGTTCTGCTTGTAGACCCAGATGCCGAGCTCGACCGCGCACTCGATTGCGCGGGGGCGGACGGCATTCAATGCCAGAGAGTCGATGGTCCCGCTCGGCGGTCCGAAGCGCTCCTCGTCGACGGGGGTCGGATACGGATCGTCGGCCATCTGGGCGATCACGGCGAAGATGCGCTCCCGGAGGGGCACCGGCGGCGGGCTCGCGGTGTGGAAGCTTCGGACGAGCAACCTCGTCACCTCGAGTCGGCACCAGGCCCAAGCGTGGTCCGACGATCCGTCGCCGTTCACCACGCGCGAGTGCTCGACGATCGCCTCGCAGAGGTCGATGGCGCCGTCCCAGTCGAGCTCGGTGCCTCGATCGATCGCGCTGATCACTCCGGTCAGCACTCCGTGGGCGTAATCGGCGCCGAGCTCACCAAGGCGGCGGCCCGCTGCCAAGAAGCGGACCGGGTCGGCTGTGACGAGGGTTCCGAGCGCCTCGGCAAGCCCGCTCGGCGACGCACCGAATGGGTCGTCGTCGGCCTCGAAGCCGTCGACGTACGCGATCAGCGCGTCGACGGAGAGAGCACCGAGCTCCTCCTCTGTCATGGGGCTCCGCGCCCGGTAGAAGCCACCGGTCTGCACCGGCCCGTCCGTGGACGCGGGCGCGCCGTACGTGGCCACGAGGGCGGCGTACTCCGAGGCCCAGGGCTCGGGGAGGTACTCCGCGATCGACGCGAGCCGGTCCCGTCGTAGCGTGCCGGCGAGCATGGCGACTTCGTCGTCGGTCACCTCCCGCCCGTACGCCTGGGTCATCCAGGTCACCCGAACGTCGAGGTGGGTCGGCTCCTGGTCGATCATCTCGAGAACCCGGAGCTGGTCCGGACCACAGAGAGTGGGGAACCGCGCGGCTCGGAGCCGGTCGAGCTCCGCCCGCACCTCGGCGTCATCGAAGAGCGTCTGATCGGTGAGCCGCGCGAATGCAAGCTCCGCCTCTACCTCGAGATGCTCGGCCAGAACGTCCAGTTCGAGCCGCCGGAAAACCTTCCACCGGTGGTCGCCGAGCAGGTCGAGAACGTCCTTCAGTTCGTCCGGGTGCTCCGCGAGCCGGCGGGCGATCGAGTGCCGGAGACAGGTCACGAGGTCGCTCTTGACGCCCCGGTCCGGGAACTCCCCGCTCCCAGCGATCGTACGTCGCCAGATCGACGAGTAGTCCTCGCCGCTCTTGCGCGTTGCATTGGCTGCTGAGGCGTCGATCGCGTGGTCGAGGAGTTCGGCCAGGAACACGAGGATCGGAAGGCCGATCTCCTCGACGAGCCGAGCGGCGTCCCGTTGGAGGAGCGAGTCGAAGGTGTGCTTCTCGACTCGGATGGTCGGCGAGTAGTGCGCCCGGGCGTAGGCGGCCGCGACCTCGGCGTCGTCAGACGTCTCGTCGGGCGCGCGAGCAGGCTCGGGCTCGAACGCGAGCATCGCTCGAAGGAGCGTCTCCGCGGCCGCCATCTCACCGGCGTCCGCGAAGGTGCCGATCATCGCCGCCAGACGCGAGAGGTAGCCGACCTTGTAGCGACCGTCGATCGTGGCGACGAGCCGCGGAAGCAGCTCCACCGCCTCGCTCGGCGCGAGCGCGCGGGCGATGTCGACGATGCCGCCGTTGACGACAGCGTTGTCGCTGTGGGGAATCGCCTTGGCGATGCCGATCACCTGAGACGGCTTCACCGCCGCCATGCGCACGAGGTACCCGATCTGCGGCCATGGCGGAAAAGCCACCATGTTGTCGTCGTTGAGTTCGGCATCGGGCGGCGAGGCGAACATCTGCTTGTTCCGGAGCAGGTCCAGCCAGGAGGGGTCGGACGCCTTCTCGAAGAAACGTGCCCTCGCGACGAATCCCTGCGGTGCTCGGGTGAGGAGGAACTTCAGGTCGGCCGCGGTGGCCGGCGAGCGCTCCGCCAGTTCGTCGAGCGCCTTCACGACTAGCTCGTATCTCGACTCCATTCGGTCGAGCACATAGTCGAGGATGCCCTGGAAGTCGTCGAAGAACTGCCGGGGCTTCTCGTCGAACGGCACCGGCTCCGCGAGGCTGTTGCGGTGCGCGCGGCCCTGGTACGAGCCAGCCTGGCCGAGCCACTTCTTCGCGACCGGATCGTCCTCGGGAATCTCCAGCGCCGCAAGGATCGCCCGGATGGTTTCCTTGTGGTTGTTCTCGCCTTCCCTGGCGGACGGCGCGGAGGAGCTACCGGTCGACATCGGTTCGAGCACGTCACGGACCGCAGCCTCGACCTCCCGCATGCAGTGATGCATTAGGTGGGTGACGGTTCGCCATCTGTTCGCGTCGTCGACCAGGGCGCACGCGTCGAGGTAGAAGTCGGCCGGCCCTGGCCCCACCAGCGCCCGCAGGCGCGCCTCGATCTTTGGGCGCCTCGGGTCTAGTAGCGGCCCAGAACCGGCTAGCGGAAGTTCGTCGTGGGGCATGGCGTGTGCAACCGTCATAGCGATACCGGGGTGGTAGGTAGGCATGATGGTTCCATTGTCGTCCGTCAAGCGCCGATCAGGGGCAGTTCGCGAACAGATCAAGGACACCGAACTCTGGTCACCCCCGTCAACCCACCGTGCCAGATCGACGGCTCTGGATCGCATGGCGCAGGACCGCGAGCGGCACCAGGAGCACCAAACGCACGCCCAGAGCGCCCGACGCGATGCCACAGCAGCACCCGGAGGACCACTTCGGGCGCGGTCCGTAGAGACCTCGTTGATCAGTGCAATGCGTACGCATGCCCTATGCGTGCACACGCAAGACTGCCTCGGAGGACGACATCGACGTGCCGGTCGCCGCAGAACCGCAGCTCACCGGCCACATCTCGTCGCGCACATCCTGCGTACGCATGCGTACGCAGAATTGATAGGGCCCCGAGAAAAACACCCGAGAAACCCATACCTTCGAACGAGACCCGGACGCGAACCCGCTGGTCATAGCATTGTGCATACGCAAAAGTGCGCGCAGGACCAGAGAAACTAGTGGCGGGGGGTTGATGCGATCAAGCCACTTGAGGCCCCCACGACACCAAACCCGCTGGTCAGCCGGCCCGCATAGGGCAGTGCATACGCAGCCCACCTGCTCAATGGCGCCGCCCAGGGCCGGAGTCCCCAGAAACTCGACTGTACCCGTCGACCTTCGGGTTACGTGCCCGATGGTCGCTCAGACACCAGGATCGAACTACGTGCTGCCCGCGCGGTTCACCCAGGCCCGGGGGGAGCGAGCCCAGCGGGGGGCGTACCTTATTGGTTGTGTCAGCGCGTTTGGATCCGTCCTGGTCGGTCCTGGCTAGCCCCTCCACGCCGGCGGTTGACCGGTGCGTCGATGTCTTTGTCCGGCCCGACGGGACTTTCGGATTCGAGGAGTTCCGTCGTGACCCGGAGGACATGGGGGCGTGGACGCCGATCGCCTACTACTCGACCAGGGAGTTCGAGACGGAGGACGATGCGGTGTCGGCAGCCCGAGATGCGGTGCCCTGGCTGTCCGGAGTGCTTGACGGACATAGCTGACCGCAGACCGTACGTAGTGGTTCCCGGGCGGATGAGACTGCGCCTGTGAGTGCCGTGGGCGCCAAGAAGCGGGCCGACCATTACCTGCCCGCCGCACTGATCGGTGGCTTCGGAGTTCCAGAGACCCGGAAGGGCAAGACCGGACTTCGCTTTGCCACCGTCGCCGTGCGGGAGCACGCCGATCCCGGTGTTGTCACGCGCAAACGGGCCGAGAAAGTGGCCAAGAAAATCGGTGAATACTGGGTCGCCCATCCGCCAGCAGGGCTCTCGCCGAACTTCATCGACGGCTATTGGGACGAGTACGAGCCTGAGCTGCCCGCGGCGGTGCGGCGTCTCGGGACCCGAATTTGGACCGAGCGGGACTGGGACACGATTCGCAAGCACGTCGTCGCGGAAGCAGTCCGTAACCCGGACTTCGAACGGGCGGCCGTCGACTATCGCGCTGCGAAGGGCGATCCGATCGCCCACCGTGACGAAGTCCAGTACGAGCGCTTGGTAACTCTTGTCAACACCCCCGCACTGCTTGCCCGTTCACGCTTCGCCGTCGTGCGAACGCCCGAAGACGGGCACCGCTTCATCATCAACGACAAGGGCTACACCACCGTCGCCGACCCCTACAACGACCAGAAAGGCGTGCTGTTTCCGCTGTCAGCCTCGGTCGCTGTGCTCTGCGTCCCGGAGGTGGGTGATGTCCCGGGCCGCCCGGACGCATGGTTGTGCGTGGATTTGACCCTCACTCCCGGAGCAGTCGAAGGGTGGAATCTGGCCAACTGGCAGCAGAAGGAGACGTTGCTCGTCATCGGGCACCCCGACGACGAGGCGAGGATCGCGGGCTTCGACGGGCGGCCCCTCATGTTCCCCGCCCTCGGCCCGTACCGCGGGCGTGGAGTGGAAGGCGCGTTCGAGTGGGCCTACGACGTCAGCGCCACAGACGCGCTGGCTGCGCCTGGCGGTCCATGACCGTTTCCATCAACAAGATTGTCCTCGTCGGCCGACCCAGTGCCCTGCGCGGCGGCCGCTACGTCCACTGTGGAATGCCCGGTGGTGGTGACCAACCGGGCTCGTTTTCCGGGCGTCGAACCTGGGGCATCTCTATCGAAGGCGGTAGTGGCTCACCCTGGAGAGCCAGAGCAAGATTCCATCGCAGCCACTTGAAGTAAGCCTGAACCTCGATCATCGCTCGGCCATAGGTCGCTACCGTGCCGCCCTTCACGGTGTCAGGGCTAGAGCCTGCCCGAATGTTGTAGCAGTCGTTGACCATCTGAGCAGCGCTGCGCATCCGCTCTCGAAGGTTCGCATCGTGGATGAACGGGAGCGAAGAGATCATGTCCTGATAGACCGCCAGGTCGAGTCGTCCCAATTCCTTCAGCGCTGGGTCATCAACCGAAACCGCGACACCTTGCTCGACCTCGACTCGACATTGATGGAGGGCTTCGCATAGCTCGCGCTCCTTGGTCCAAAGAGCGTCCAGCAATCGGTCGGCAGCCTTGGAGAGCAGCTCACGCCGGAATTGTTGATCCGCTGCCTCTCGGTCCGCATCACGCTGAGCCCGGGCTTCACTGACGGTCGACGACAGGCTCTGTCTCGCTGCCAGCAGAACGAACCCCCCGCCAACGGCCGCTGCGACAAGAGCAGCAGCGGCCGTGATCGCCGTTGCTCCCCAATCGGTGGCCATCACGGGGTATTCCTCTCGCGTTCTCGGTGTTGGGGCTCGACTGCAGGTGTAACCGCCCGCCCCGATCGGACCAGCGCCTGCTCCGCCTCGGCAGCCAACAGCCCGACGAGGTCGGCCGCGGGCATCATCTCGGTGATGAGGTCGATCGCCTGGCTTGCCCATACCGGCACGGCATCCAGATCGGCCCGATCGGTCGCTTCACGGTAGGAGGCTCGGGCGTCCTCGTCCGCCTCGAGCTCGTCTTCCCGGCCGCGCCAGCGATCCAGGAAGGCGTTGCGCAGGGTGCGGGCTGGGTACCGGGCCGGCCACGGCGCGCCGCGGGCAATGTCGAGGACCCGGCTCCGCTCGGTGTTCTCGCCGTTGCCCTCGACGATCGCCTTGACCACTCCGGGATCGACGAGCGCCTCAGGCCTGGCCTGAAATCTGGTGCCGATGAGCGCCCCTTCGGCTCCGAGGGCGAGCGCGGCCGCTACGCCTCTCCCGTCAGCGATCCCTCCTGCGGCGAGCACTGGGGTGGCTCCGACCAGGTCGACGACGATCGGCACGAAGGGCAACGTGGCCCGCCCGCCACCGTGACCGCCGGCTTCGCTACCCTGCGGGACGATCACATCCGCTCCGATGTCGACTGCCTGCGCCGCCTCTTCGAGGTCAGTGACCTGGAGGATCAGGCGGGCTCCGGCGGCAAGGACGGGCTCTGCGAGCGGCCGGGGGTCGCCAAAGGAGAGCATCACCGCGTCGGGCCGATACCGAAGCGCCCCCTCGACCACGTCAGGCGTCGCCGACCAGGAGAGGAAGCCGACCCCCCAAGGTCCCCCAGTCCTCTCGACCACGACCGCCAGCTCCCGCTCCAGCCATTCGGGATCCCCCCGACCACCGCCGACCAGCCCGAGGCCGCCGCCATTGGAGACCGCCGCGGCGAGCGCCCCACCCGCCGAGCCGCCCATTGGCGCCAGGGCGATCGGATGAGCAAGCCCGAACAGATCGGTGAACGCCGTGCGCAATGCCATGGACCCATGCTCGCATCGCCGCATCCGCGACGCCGGGATCGGTCTCCACCCCCGCCGACCAGCCCCGGGACCAGGATAGGAGGGCGTAAGACCCCACAGCTACGACCTCGACGAAGATGCCACAGCTGTAAGTACAGTGGTGTAGTGATCTCAGATAGGCTGGGCGAGGATGGACCCTTCGGGGGGACGCGGCGGCGGTGGGCGCGCTCGCACTGACAAGCAACGTCCTGCCGGTCGACTTCGCGACCGAGGCACTCTCGGCTTGGGCGCGGCCGCTCGCCGACGATGAGGATTTCAGAGCCCTCCGCGAGGCCGCTGTGCCCCGATGGAGCGTGCAGCTGGAGCGAGGGTCGAGGGACGGCGTGACGCCTTCACTCGCTGCCTCAAGCAGCTTCTCGGGTCGAAGTACCAACGCTACGAGGAGCTGCGAGATCGGCGCATGGCGGAGCTGCTCGGTGGGCCACCACTCTTGGAGGAGGTCACCCGGGTGGCGAGGATCCTTGGGGAGCGGCCACTAGAACTCGCTCAGGGCCTGACGTGCTCGGTTGGCGCCCCCCTCAGGATCGTCAACTCGACGGAGTACAAGACGCTCGTCGCTGCCCGCCAGCTCGATTACTGCTTCGACGCGGCGCGGACTAAGCGAGACCGGTACGCGTGGCCCGGGCTTGAGCGCTACGGCCCCTTCAGTCGAGATACCTTCGCTCGGCCCACGCCCCGAATCCTCGTCATCTTCCCGCAGGCCGCCCAGGGTGCAGTGGAGACCTTCATTCGATATCTGCGCGATGGCATCCCGGGCCAGCGGGGCTACCAAGCCGGCCTGACCAAGACGTTTGGCCTCGTCAACCCGCGCTTCGACCTCGTCGCCGTCGCCCGATCAAGCCTGGCACCGGCGGAGGCGTACCGACAGGCGATCGCTGATGCCCTGGCGCGCGGTGAGCTGCCCGATGCCGCTGTTGTCATCGTGAGCGACCGGGACGGCGACCTCCCCGATACCGAGAACCCCTATCTGCACAGCAAGGCCATGCTGCTCATGGCTGGCGTCGCCACGCAGCACGCTCGCCTGAGAACCGTCACTACCCGCCCGGCCGCGCTGCCGTACATCCTCCAGAACATCTCGATCGCCCTCTACGCCAAGATGAAGGGGGTCCCCTGGACCGTCGATCAGGATCTCACCATCGCTGACGAGCTGGTCATCGGAGTTGGAGCCGTGGAGCTTTCCGACTCGCGGCTCGAGGAGCGGCATCGGTACGTCGGCATCACCACCGTCTTTCGCGGCGACGGCAATTATCTGCTCGGCCAGCTCTCACGCGAGGCCACCTACGCCGAATACCCGAACGTCCTGCGCGACTCGACGCGCGACGCGATCGAGGAGGTGAAGAAGCGAAACGGATGGCAGCCAGGCGACACTGTTCGCATTGTCATCCACGCAGCTCGTCCACCCCGCAACGTCGACTTCGCTCTCCTCATTCGCGACGCCGTTCGAGCTGCTGGCAGGGACCAGCATGTCGAGTTCGCCTTCGTCACGGTGTCTCACGAGCATCCCTTCGCCCTTTTCGACACCGCTCAGGCTGGTCGGCAAACCCCGAAGGGCAACAAGGGTGAGTATGTTCCCGATCGTGGGCTCATCGTGCAGAGCAGCAGGTACTCGCGTCTCATCACCACGACTGGTGTGACTCTCGTGAAGCGTGCCGGGCTGCCGTTGCCGAAGCCCCTTCAGGTCCATCTTCATCGCCATTCAGGGCCTCCCGGCATAGATGTGGGTCAACCAGTGGGAACAGGTGTACGCTCATGAGGCAGGACGTGAGTGATCGGGCC
>JAVKSL010000114.1:0-8082 GCA_039583695.1 Acidimicrobiales bacterium
TCTGTTGGCCAGCGTCGCCTCCGAAGGACTCTGGATCGGCACCGAGGCGCCTATTGAGCGAGAGGCCCGTCGGGCGCGCTTCCTCCAGCATCTGAGCGCTGAAGGCGCCGCCAGCTTCGTCGCCGTTGAGCAGGACCACCTGGTCGGGTCCCTCAAAGCGGTGATGGGCACCGGCATGGACGCCGGTGTTGTCGACCTCGGGATGCACGTGGCCGCCGACAGCAGGGGACGTGGAGTCGGCAGTGCCCTCATGGAGGCCTGCCTCAGGTGGGGCAAGGGGGCCGGCGCCCACAAGGTTGCTCTCACCGTCTGGCCTCACAACCACGCCGCCAGGGCGCTCTACGCGAAGTTCGGGTTCCTGGTCGAGGGCACCTTGCGCCGGGCTGTCCGACGTCGGCGAGGCGGCCGGGACGCAGCACCAAGCCATCTCGGTGCAGCGTCCTTTCCTGGAGGTCGAGCGATGGTCGTGGCCCGCCGGACTCGCTCGCGCCCTGTCGGCCCGGGAATGACCATGTCCAGCACCAAGCACATGACCATGTCCAGCACCAAGCACATGACCATGTCCAGCACCAAGCACATGACCATGGCGTCCCAGACTTCGCATTACGCCGTCGGACTTGGCTCTCGCGTTATGTCAGGTCGTCGTCCGGGGACATATGCAGTGGATTTTTCGGACTGGGAACACCTGTACGGTTAGGCGGCTGTGGACCGCGGCAAGCCGGTCGGTTGTTCCTTCTGAGTCACAAGTTCCCGCCCCCGAATCGGAGGTTCTCAGGGGGTCCGGGTCGTTCTCAACGGCGCCACCGCAAGCCGGGGGGCTGCATGGGCGAAGCTTCACCTGGGGGAACTCCTAACGACGTCCACGTGAGTGCCGGGGTGTCCGCCAAGCCACAGCCAAGGACGCCCCGCGTGGCCAGGGGCCGAGAGATTCCAGCCGGTGTAGCCCATCTCAGCCACTTATAGTGGTCTTCGTGGCCTAGCAGTAATGCCATGGACACCTAGGCCGTGTACTTTACCCGGCTCCCATTGCTGTGATCTGTTGCGATCCCCCAGCTCAGAGGGGCTGAAACGGGCCCGGGCACCAAAGATATTCCACGCCGTGTACTGAAGCTCAGGCCGTGTACTTTACTTGGTGCACTGTGAGCTAGTTCCATGTCCAGGTCGGCAAAATCCCTGCTCGGAACGTGTTGGCGCACAATTGTCCCATGTCCTTGCACGTGGGAGGGGTGACCCTCGCCAAACGGGTGCACCACAGCGCTCGGGGCCTCGCCTCCAAGAAGATCGCCACCCACGTCCTGTCCGCCATGCGCGGGGCGCAGACAGGTGTGGCCGGTGTCGCCGATCCCGAGATACGTACCAACGTGGCGGTAAACGCATTCGCCGGCGACGGCAGAGACCTTCGCCTGGTTGGATCGGGGCTGGGGGCGAACCGGGGCTGGGAGTGGTGGAGCGCGCTGGCTTCGGGCGAAGTCGAGTGCTCGCCTGACGCTTTGGAGCTCGCCTTGATGGCCAGTGCTCGGACCATGGACCCACGAGCCAGCGTCGAAGCCATCCAGTTGTCTCTCACCCCGCCCAAGTCCTGGTCGCTGTATGGCGCTTCCGGCCTGGATGAGTGCCGTTTGGTCCGGGCCGCTCTGGATGCGGGGGTGAGCGAAGTCATCCGGGTCCTTGAGGCCGAGGCCTGCATCCGGGTGTGGCGCTCCGGCCCCGACGGCAACCCGAGGCCTATGCGGGTACGGGGAGTGTCGGTGGCCGGCTTTTCCTGCCTGCATTCGGCATCTGGGGCCGGTGATCCGCATCTTCACGCCCACCTGGTGATCTGTGCCGCCGACGCGGCAACTGGCAAGGCGATCGACACCTTGGAGCTGGTGAATGCCTCAGGCAGGCTTGCGCTGGCGTCGGGTTGGCACGTGGCGGCCCAGGTGCTCGAGCGATCCGGGGTGGCCGTCGGAGCCGACGGCGAGCTGGTGGGCTATGACCGAGACACCATCGAGGAAGCATCCGTGGCCGGCAACACCGTGGAGGCCATCCGAAGCGTGCTGGCGGGGGTGGGCTGGAAGCTGGACCACGAGGCAGCCTGGCGCATCTGGCGCTCGGCGGCCGCAGCAGGCGAGGTGCGGGACTCGATGCTGGCCAAGGTCCCCGCCCAAGCCCGAGCCGAAGTGACCGACATCATCACCTGCGCCCTGGCGCGCTCGGGGGGCCTCGGCGAAGAGATCGAACACCGCATCGACGCCGCCCTGGCCAGCGCCCCGGATGGAGTGTTCGCAGAGTGGGATGCCCGCTTTGCTTCGGTGACCGGATGCTCGCTGGCCGAGCTGGGCGGCACCTGCCGGTCGCTGTCTGTGGGTGTCGTTCCCCCCGACGAACGCGCAGCCGACGCGGCACTCACCCGGATCGGTGATCTGGCCCGAGTACCGAGCCTTGCCCATGCCCGTGCGATGGCAGCCAGCGCCGTGGGCTACGAGCGAGCATCTCAGCTTCTCGAGGCGTTGGTGGGTGCCGGTGAGCTCATCCGGACAACCTCGCCCTCGCGCAATGGCGAGGTGATCGTGGTGCCCTCCCAGGCGATCGAGGAACTGGACCTGGTTCGCCGGGCACAAGCCATTGCGCGAGCAGGACGGCTTCGCGGTGTGGGAGGACCAGCCGGTTCCGGCAAGACCACCGGCATCGGTGCGGCCCTGGCAGGAAGATCGGTCTGGGCGTGTGCAAGAAACGCGCTGGCGTCTCAGAGGCTGGCGGACGCGCTGGGGCGCCATGCACTGGCCAGGGTGCGGGCTCGCTCCCTCGCTGGGCTGGCTCAAGCGATGCGCGCAGGTGTGGGGCCCAAGCCAGGCACCGTGGTGGTCGTCGATGAGGCGGGACTGGTCGACCTCGGCGATGCCGAGCGGCTCATATCACTGGGCGAAGCAGGCGTCGAGGTGATCCTGTTGGGAGACGACCGCCAGGGCCAGCCGATCGACGGGCGGGCTGCTTGGAGGCTGTTGTCCAAGGCGGCCCTTGATGCCGGCACCTACACCGAAGCAGGCACCAGCCGTCGCTGTGCGGCCTGGATCGACGAACACGATGCCCTGCGGGCCGCACTGGGCAACCCAGATGGCGCCAAGGCCCTGGCGGAGCAGGTGGTAGCCGACGGTCGCCTGATCGAGGTAGAGCACTCCGGCCTGGGCGAGCTCCTGTCCGAGCTGGTGAGCGCCAGGGAGGAAAAGGATCTGGTGGTGCTGGCCCGCACCAATGCCAGCGCCGCTGAGGTTGCCGCCGTGATCGGCCGTCCCCCCGAGCCGGCCCAACCCGGGTCCACGGTCCCCACCCGCAGCGGAGAGCGGGCCTGGGTGGGAGACCGGCTACGGGCAAGGCAGAACCACTGGCAGGACGGCGTGCTGGTGGTGGCCAACGGCGAAGTGGGAACGATCGTGGCGGTCATCAAGGCCTTCGCCCGCATCACCTTGGAGCGCGGCGAGACGATCGAGGTTGCCCACTCGGAGTTAGCACGGTCTTGGACGCTGGCGGGCGCCAGCACCGGCGACGCCGCCCAAGGTATCACCGGGGGACGCTCGGTGGTGATCCTGGATGGTTGCGAGGGAGCGTCTTGGACCTATGCGGCTGCCACCAGAGGACTTCGCCCGCCCATCTACGTGGTCACTCGGGCCGAGGCGCCTGAGCACCACGGCGGGATCGGCCCAGAGCGGCCGAGCGCAACAGAGGTGCTAGCTGCGGCCATGAGCCGAGACGACCGGGCAACCCCGCGCATCGAGAGCATTGGGCTCCGCATCGACTGGGATAGCTACCAGCGCGTCGCCTACTCGGGTCCCGCCGGTGCCCCCCGACTGGTGCAGGACCTTGCACCCCGGCTCCGGGGGCTTCCGCCGGCACAAGGCGGAGTGGCGGTGCTCGGAGCGACCATGGCCGCAGCTCCCGAGCGCCACCGAGGCGCGCTTCTGGGCGCAGCGCTGCGAGCCGGAGCCAGCCCGGGTGTCGTGGCCCAGGTTGCGCAGGCATTCGGACTGGGCGTTCCCAACGTCCCGAGCCGCCCCGGCTGGCCCCGAGGTGGGAACGGGTCTCCGGGACTGGGGGCCGGCTCCGAGGTGATGGCGCGATGAGCACCAACGCGGCGCCGTTCGAACCAGGCCACCAAGCACGAGAAGAGACACCTAAGGAGGCATCCGTGCAAAGCGAGCCAGCCGTGATTGATCGTGACATGGCCGTGGCGGGCATCCGCGCCGGCCTGCGCCAGCGTTGCGACCGAGCCTGGTCGGTGAGGGCCGGGCGAGGAACCGTGGCGAACTGGATCACCATCATCGCCCCACCCGCCCGGCTCGGCCCTGGCCGGTCGATGACGCCGCAGGACTGCGCCGCGCTGGCTGCGTTGTTGGCGCTGGACTACGTGCATCCCCAAGGGGTGATAATCGAGCCGAGCCCGGCGAACTGGCATGAGTACCTGATGCGCGCCAGGGGCGCGATCCCCATCGGGCCGAACTTGGCAAGGCAGGTCGCCCCAACGCGATGCCGGGCCGGGGTCCCCGCCCGATTGGTGGCCTTGGCAGCCTGGCTAGCCCGGACGCGTCGGACCTGGAGCTGTGAGAACGATGACCCGCGAGGACTGGGCATTGCTCGCCGAGCTTCTCGGTGACGCCATGGCCAGCGAGCAGAGCACGAACTGGACCATCCACGCATTCGGCCAGTCGCTCTCGTTGGTCGAGGCCCTGCTCGCCGCCAGACCGGAGCAGGCGACCCTGCTTGAACCATCCACAAACGAGGCGGAGTGATTGGGCGATGACGACAGACAACCGAGCCGAACCCCAAAGCTCAGGCTGGTTCGAGCGGACGACGGCACAGTGTAGGGCGGCAGTATTCACCACAGCCAGGCTGGCACAGGACTCCCCTCCGCGCCCCTTCCGCCTCGGGGACGCGGTGTTCGCCCTGTTCGGCCCCGAGCTCAATGAGTCGGTGAAACCGTGCTACCCGTGGCCGTCGTTTGCGGTCAGCGGCGGGCGGGACCGGTTTGTGGCCGGGGTGCTGGTCGGAGACGCGCCACGAGAGGGGACCACCCTGATCTACACCGGAAGCAGTCCGCGCCGCAGCGACCCCGTCACCCTGCGAGTCGCCTCGGCCAGGCTGGCGTGTCCGTGTTCGGCCGGCCTTGGAGACCAGCACATTCGCTGTGATTGGAGCCAATCCGACGAGCAGGCCAGCCAGGCCAACCGTGCTGGTTCCAACAGTTGTCGAGCATCGCCCCTGACGGGCGGGTTGTCGCCGCACCCACCGAGATGTGGGCAGCCATGGCGGCCCTGGAGGCATTCGGCATCGTGTCGGCTGTGTCCTTCGGCGCCGCCACCTATGGCCACCGTCAGTACTACGCGACCCCCTGGGCGAACGCCCCGCGTGAAAGCGGATGGCCGGGGCCTACGGCAATCGTTCGCCCGGTGCTTGTCGGAAGTCCCAGAGGGCCTCTTTCAGATACAGCACCCAGAACCCGGCCGCAGCGAGGACCTGCGCCGACGAGCCCGCATCGCTCGCACCGGCCATCGGGGCTCGCCGGCAATTCAGGCATTTCCCCATGACCAGCACCAAGAAACGAACCACTACCCCACCAGAAGGAGGAGGCCCCCTGACATGACAAGCAATGACTACTCCCACCCAAGCGCCCTTGAGGAGCCAGGAGGCGGCACCGGCGCTTCGGCGCTGGCCCCGGCAAAGCTGTGGGTCTGCGCCTGGCCCGACCCGGTGATCGACATGTTGGGCCACGATCCTCGCTCGTCCTACGTTGAGACCTACTGGCTTTCCATTCTCGGCCCCTCGACGACCTGGCTGGCCCGACGGCTGGTGACAGGACTGGAAGCCAGCCTCGACGGATACCAGATCGATCTGGCCGAGTGCGCCCGCACCCTCGGACTCGGAGACCGCGGAGGACGGCACTCGCCGTTTCGTCGGGCCCTTCTGCGCCTCACCCAGTTCGAGCTGGCTCAGTACCGCGGAGACGACACCCTGGCCATCCGCCGACGCGTTCCCCCGCTCAACCGCCACCAGGCTGCACGCCTGCCGCAAACCCTACAAGCCTCCCATGCAGCCCTGGTGGAATCCGAAGCTCGTCTTCCCACCGAAGACCACCTGCGCAGGCGTAGCCGGCAGTTGGCACTCAGCCTGATCGAACTCGGCGAGGACCTCGAAGCCGCCGAGCGCCAGTTGCTGCGATGGCGCTTTGCGCCCACAGTCGCCCGAGAGGCCGCCAACTGGGCCTGGGACCGCCACTGCGGACGTCTGAGCAACCAGGCAACGGCGCTGGCGGATTCCTCCCCGGCGCCTGCGATCACGCCAAACTCCCCCTCCGCAGTGCGAGCACGGACCAATCCAGTCTCGGGGTCGGCAGACCGGGAGCGCGTCGGGTTTAGACGATATCCCGAGGCCATCGACGGGCGCCGGGTGAGGCGGATCGGACAGGTCTCGCCTGACGGCGGCGAGCTGTCCCGATGAACCGGCACGGAGCACTCGCTGCCGGCGAGGCCAAGGCACGCTTGGCCTCTGAACGCATGAGCGTCAGGGTGGTGGTCGGTGCTGTGCCAGCACCGTTCGCATCGGCGGGGTTGTCCAAGCCCTCTTCCGCCCCACGCGCAGCGCTGTGGAACCCCCACCCGCGCCAGGACCCCAGCGTCAGCGAGGCGACGCTGGCCATGCCTACTGAGACGGTCGCACGACCAGGGCGCCCAGCACGGGGAGCGCAAGTGGGAGCGGGCCGATGAGCCCCAACGCCTGGGCGAGCAAGCCAGCTCAGGCACGTCTTCGCTCATCAGGCGGCAAACTTGGGATACCCGGATCGTGGCTGCGGTCTCGCCTGAGGTGCAAGCGGCTCTTCCCCTGCTTGAAGCCGTCGGGATCGCAGATCACCACGCCCCTATGGCCGACGGACCACTACGTGGGCTCCTGGTGGCAGCCACCTGCTCAACGGGACAGCCGGAGCCGTTCCCGCGCCTTGGCAGCCAGATTCCCGCGCGCGGCTGGATATCGCCCCAACGCTGACCGAGATGGCGGCGGTCTGTCTGCATGACCGAGAGCCGCGACAAACAAACCCCAACGCACTGATCCATCCACAACGGAGGTGGCCTTCATGATGATACGCAGCGCAGCAACCCTGGGACGACACCAACTGGAACTGAAACTGCGAGCCGGCGCCGAGGGCGACTTGAACGCAGAGGCTGCCATCGAGCTGCTCATCGCCCATGACCGCTGGCTCGCACGCATGGACTTCTTGAACCACGTGCTTGTCGGAGTCGATCCCCCGGTCATTGCCAAGGTGGACTGGCGCGAGGTGCTCGACGCGGACCTGCCCGCGTCGTCCAGTGAGGACCAGGTACTCGCCATCTGCGCTGAGCTGGCCGGCACCGACTCCGGCCGAGCGCTGGGAGACCTGATGAGCGGGCTGGACGACTCCAACACGACTTTGGTCCTGCGAGCCCTGGTGAGCGCACATCCGGGCTGGCAGGGCGTGGACCGCCTGTGGATCTCGCCGCTACCCCGCAGGGTTGCGCCGTCATTCGAGTTGGGCGAGGTCAGCTCGCCGACGCTGCCCCGGTCTCGGGCACCCAAGCGCCGGACCTGGCAAGGCAGGCAAGGACCGGAGCCCGATGCCTGCGCCTGAATTCTCGAACACGAACCGATTGACCAACACCATCAACGAAGGGAGACGAGTCAAAATGACAATGCCCGACATCCAGAGGACCCGCCCGACAGGAGACCAGGCCGGGAGCGTGGTCCTCGACAGCTACCCGAGGCGGTTGCTCACCGTGGTCGAGGCCCGTGACGAGCTACGCCTGGGTGCCACCAAGTTCGCCGAACTACTTGCATCCGGCGAACTGGCCAGCATCCGTGTTGGTCGCCGCCGCCTGATACCTGTCAAGGCAATCGATGACTATATCACAGCCCAGCTAACCGCAGCGAACGGAGCCTGACCGAAGTGAGTGGGCGACGATTAGCCGGCGATCGCAACGACGTCAGCATATGCCTCGGCGGGGGTCCCAGACCTCCGGAAATGCTCCTCGGCTGACATATCAATCTCAACCCGCCTGTAGGCGGTAGGTGATGGGTCGA
>JAVKSL010000115.1:0-7864 GCA_039583695.1 Acidimicrobiales bacterium
GGTCACTGACTGGCGCTCTGCGGCGCTTCCCTCTGTTGCCGGTCCCGGGTCCCCGAGAGAGTGGGGGGCGGCAGTGTGATGCTGGCCCTCGAAGGGCGACCGACCCAGGCCGTCACCCCCACCCTCACCGAGACCAAAGAACCTTCGCAGATCTCACAACAGAGATGGTGGACCAGTGACCTACCCGCCGGCCGAGGGACCGAAGGCGCTTGCGAACCTGGAAGCCAGGGTCACGGTCGGCAAGCTGGCGCTGCTGCCCTGACAAGCGTGTCGTTTCGGTCAGGGTGCCTGGGGGTTCTGCGGCGCGATGCCCGGTCGCTGCTCGGCGACGGCAGCGATGATGAGATCCAGATCGGCGGTGGTGTCGGCCCAGACGCGCTCGTAGTTGATCGCTTGCGGTGTGTAGTGCCCGTAGACGTTGCGGATCGCGATCAGCTCAGCCCACGGGTCGATGCCACCGTCTATGTCCTTTTCGCGACAGTGGCGCTCAGCCAGGTTCCCGGCGAAGATCCACAACCGCTCGATCGACCAGCGTTGCCGGCGATCCCCGTCGAACGCAGCCCTGCCCTCGTCAGCCAAGCCTCTGATCGCCTGGAGAACCTCCGTGAGGTCGTCCAGTGTTGTGCTCACAGGGGCTCGGACTGCACCTCGGCGGCAGGTACGTCGTCGGTGATGACGTTGACCCAGACCCCAACGCGGCTCGATGCCGCGGTTGCAAAGCGGCGCAACGGTCCGTACCCGGGCGCCTCGGAGTGCACGATCACCGTACCGGACGCATCGACGCGCGCGCGCGCCAGCCGCTCGGCGACCGCCAATCCGCGCAGCTGGTCACGAACCTTGACCACCTCGTCTCGGGTGGCGGTGCGGTCGCTGATGGTCGTGCTAGACACACGACCATGCTACTGGCTGCTCTGGCGGCCCACCCAGAGCCACGGGGATAGGGTGAGGTCTGGCGACCATCCCACCGAGTGGAGCCAACCGTCAAGGTTCAAACCCACCAGTCAGTCAGTCAGTGCCCCCGGCAGGAGCCGGGCCAGTCCTCCGACGCGTCGTGCGGCTGAGCCGGCGGCTGGAACTCGAATGAACTCAGGGCTGTCGGACCCGACCGGTACGATTGCTCCGTGCCCACCTCGACCCTCACCGCGCCCGCGTTCGGGACCGGGATCTACAGCTTCCCTGAGGCTGCCCGGATCCTCGGCCTGCGGGCCTCGGACGTGCGGGCCGGGACCCTTCGCCGCTGGGTTGCCGGGCTGGCTCGACCTAGCGTCGGTATTGGCACTGACGAGCCGCGCCTGCTTTCATTTCACGACCTCGTCAGCTTGGAGGTCGTCCGGCGCTTCCGCCGGTCAGGGGTGAGCCTCCAAAAGCTCCGCAAGCTGGAAGTCGCGCTGGCCGATTCGTTGCCGGGGGTGGCTCGCCCCTTCGCGCAGCGGCTCTTCTTCACCGACGGCGCCGCGATCTGGGTCGACCTGGCCACGGCCGGCTCAGAACCGCAAGTCATCGAGCTGGTCGGGAGACGTGCCGGCCACTATGTGTGGCTGCCAGTCATCGAGACGTTCGCCGAGGAGATCCACTTCGGCGCTGAGAACGAGGCGGTTGCCTGGGAGCTGACCGACCGTATCGAGATCGATCCGAACATCCAGTTCGGCGAACCCGTCGTGAAGGGTACGCGCCTCCCTATCGCCGTCATCGCCAGGGAGCTGGTGTCCCACAGCGTCGAGCAGATCGCCGACTGGCACGCGATCGACGTGGAGGACGTGCGCGGGGTCCAGAACCTCCTTGCCGGCTGAGCACCGATTCCTGCTGGACGAGAACTTCAGTCATTGGCTGGGGGAGCTGCTTCCTCGCTTCGAGTACGCCGTGCAACAGGTCCAGCGAATCCCCGAGCTCGGCGAACCGCATCCGAGGGTTTAGGGCCTACGGCACAAGGCGAGCGACGCGGAGATCGCCGACTGGTGTGCAGAGCAGGATTGGATCCTCGTCACGTCCGACCAGGACTTCCGGAGCCGGGAGCTTCGCGTCCGTGCATATCTCGGTCGAGGGGTGGACGTGATCCTCTGCACCCGCCAACCTGCAAGCCTCCGCGAGCAGCTCGAACTCATCGTCTTCAGCTACCCACGCTGGCTGGAAGCGACCGCAGGCTCCTCGCGGCACCCGCAACTGTGGCTCCAGCACCGACGAGGCGGCCCCAAGGTCGGCCGAACCTGAACATGATGGTGCCCGCGCGTTACCGTCGCGAGGCGATGACCAGCGAGCATTCGCCATGAGTCCACGTTCTCTGCGGCCCGGGCCTGAGGATCTCGACGCGCTGATCGAGAAGGTCGAGCCCGAGGACCTCCGCGTGATCGTCGGCAAGGCGAGCGCCACGAGGAAGTGGCTCGGGCGCTCCGCCTGGCGGCGACCCGCGAAGCCGGGGATCTCTCCCACCTGAAAGCGGAGATCGACCGCAGGCTGCGGACGAGCCGGTACCTCGGTTACCGGGAGAGTGGCGGCTGGGCCATGCAGGTGAGGCCCATCGTGGAGGCGATCGGCGACGCGGTCGGCTCGTCCCCCACAGCCGAGCTGGTCGCGCTGATCGAGCGTGCGATCGGGCACGTCGTGAAGGTGATCCTCAAGGCGGACGATTCCGACGGGCTGATCGGCGACCTGGCTCGTGAGCTGCTCGGCCTGCATGCCCGGGCGTGCGACGCCGGAAATGCGGATCCGATCAAGCTGGCCCGCTGGATGGTCCGGCTCCGCTTCGACGACCAGGACTTCTTCGAGGTGGACCCGGTCCGCTACGCCGATGCCCTGGGCGAGCTCGGGCTGGCGGCCTACCGCCGCGAGGTGAAGCAGCGCGTCGAAGCTGGTGGCGGCGACTCGTTCGCCGCCACGTACACCCAGGAGCGTCTGGCTATCCTCGACTGCGACACGGAAGCCCTCGTCGGGCTGCTGGGCGGTGACCTGAGCCGGCCGTACCAGTTCATCAGGGTCGCCGAGGCCATGGCGGAGCTGGGCCGCGACGACGACGTCCTGTCGTGGGCCACTCGCGGCATCGCCGAGACGAGCGGCTGGCAGGTCGCTCAGCTCTACGACCTGGCCGTCGAGGTCCACACCCGCCGGGGAGTGGACCAAGAGGTGCTCCGGCTCCGCCGGGAGCAGCACCAGCGGATGCCCTCGTCGTCGACGTATGGCCTTCTCCGCACTGCGGCCGAGGCCTGTGGCGTGTGGCTGACAGAGCGCCCAGCGGCCCGGGCGGTGTTGGCGGAGCACGACCTCGGCGGGTTGGTCGACGTGCTGCTCGCCGACGGCGAGCCGGAGGCCGCGTGGCAGGTCCCCGGCGCTCATCCGGAGTGGGATCCAGGGCCGCAGCGATGGATGCGCCTGGCCGAGGCCAGAGAGGCGTCTGCGCCGGGCGACGCGCTCGACGTCTACCTGCGCCTCGCCGACCTCCAGCTCGAGACGACCGCAAAGGCCGCGTACGTGCGAGCGGTGGCGATCCTGAAGAAGGCGGCGCAGGCGGACCGAGCGGCGGATCGCCAGGGAGAGTTCGCCGCGCACCTGGCAGCGTTGCGGGAGACGCACCGGCGGCGGCCGACGTTCATCGCCGTCCTCGACAAGGCCCAGCTGGGGTGAGGTAGTCGGAGAGGATCGTCGGAGTGACGGCGGTTGCGGGTGCAGGCGAGGCCGGTTCAGGTGACGATGACGAAGCGGGCCCGTTCGGCACGGAGCATCTCGAAGGGGGTGATGTAGCGCACGCCGACGCCGATGCAGGCGTTGGGGATCTTGATCTTCTTCGTGGAGTGGGCGACGACCTCGTGGGTGACCACCACGTGCTGGTGGGCCTGGCCGTGGGCAACCAGGTAGTAGTCGGCGTCTTGCAGGAACGTGGCGACCGCGGCCGGCTCGTACCCGGCGCCGTTGGCCCAGGTGCTGGTGGCCTGCAAGCTCGGCACCACGGCGGCGTCGGCTTCGAGGAAGAAGGTGTCGGGTCGCTCGCTGGCCCAGGTCGCGAGGTCGTCGTCGACAGCGTCGAGCTCGATGGCGACCTTGTCGATGCTGAAGACCGTTCCCGCCCGGTGGGCGTGATCGATCCAGTCCCAGAACGCGGGGCAGAAGTCGAAGCCGTAGTGACGGTTCTTGGCCTCGATGAAGACGTTCGTGTCGAGCAGGTAGGCCATCAGCCGGCTCCGAGCCGGCTGGCCAGCTCCTCGAAGGTCGACAGCTTCTTGAGCCCCAGCATCTGGAAGGCGTCGCGGTGCAGGGTCTGGCCTTCGAGGGTGCTAACGATCACCGCGCGGGCAAAGCGCTTGGACACCCGAGCCGGTTGCGTGTTGAAGAAGTTGCCGCCGGTCCCTGATCGCTCCCCGAGGATTACCATGACCCTGGTCAGCTCGTTCTGGTAGGCAGTCCGGTACTCGTCCCAGCTCAGCCGGCCAGCGTCGTGGACGCGGCGGAGGACCACGAGGGTGCTCACCTTGAACGTGCGAGCGAGCGACTCCAACTGGTCGGCCACTGCCACGTCCGGGGACAGCGCGTCGCGCAGCGACCCCACGGGGACGAGCACTTCGGCGGCCACCTGGTTGCACCAACGCTCGATCGGGTTGGTCGGAGTCGCCCCAAGGTCGGCGTCGTCGAGCGCGGTCTCACCCAGGAACAGATGGACGAGCTCGTGGGCAAGCGTGAAGATCTGGGCTGCCTTGGTGTCGGCGCCGTTCACGAACACCAGCGGGGCGAGCCGGTCGACGAGGGAAAGGCCGCGGAACTCCTCGGGGTCGAGCTTGCGGTGCGTGTTGGCGCCCACGACGCCGCTCACCATGACGAGCACGCCCAGTTCCTCGGCATGGTCGACGAGGGTGCGCAGCGCTTCCGAGCACGTATGACCCCGCTCGCTCGGGTCGAAGCTCAGGGTCGTCCTGATCTGCTCGGCGGCTTCTACGACGGGTACAGACGTCGTCAGCGACCCGACGAAAGCGACGGGGTCCTCCCGGGTCACCTGGGCAAAGTCTCGGTACCACTCCTGTCGCTGTTGGCAGGCGAAGATCGTGTCGAGCAGGTCGGGACTGGGCCGATGCACCCCGACGTCACTCATGGTCCGGTAATCGGGGATCGGTAGCTGCTCCTCGGGCGGTTCGGGGAGGAAGAGAAAGCCGACCGGCGTGTGCGTCACCCGGGCAAAGTCTTCGAGCTGCTTGAGCGTCGGCGTCCGCTCTCCGCTCTCCCACTCAGTGAGCTTCGGAAACCTGCTCGTCAGCTCCTCAGCAGCCAGACCAGATCGCTCGCGCGCCCATACGAGCACCCGAGGGCTCACAGCGGCGCGTACCGAGGCGGTCATCTCGTGACCATACCGTCGGGCTGTGACGGGCTCTCTCCCGAGCTGGGGGCGTCAAGGAGCCCCCGGTCGAGGGCGGCGACGATCTGGCGGTAGAGGTCGTCGACCTCGGCCGGGCAGTCGGTCTGCTGCGCGACCCATCTGCCCTTTCGGGTCTTGCTCTTGCCGACCTCAGCTTCGGCCTCGGCCAACTTTCCGGGAGCGGCGCCTTCGATGAAGCCTTCGACGGCCTCCGCGCTGCCGGTCCAGCTCGTGGTCAACGTGAAGACGCCGTGGCCGACACCGAGGTCCACCTGCTCGTCCCAGAGCGCCTCGGTCATGCACCGCTGGTCCTTCCCACCGTTACCCGCGCGCTGGGTGAATCGCTTCAACTCAGGGAAGTCGATCCCGGCTTGCTCGATCTGGCGGAAGATGTGGTTGCTCCAGTTGGTCTCCACGTCGAACGACTTGCTGTCGCAGACGACGACCCACGGGATGCCGAATCCGTGCAGGAGCGAGAGGATGGTGTGGAACCCGCTGTCTCCGGGGGCGCTGTAGAACGCGATGTCACTCGCTGCCGGCGCGCCAAGGTCTTCTGCTGCCTTGCTCTTGGCGCACCAGATCGGAAGCGCACCTTGCTCGGTTGGGCCGGAGACGATGACTGCGCCGCGGGAGAACAGTAGGGCCCGTGCGTCGGCCGAGAGTGCGAACTCCTGCGTGATCTTGGCCACGTCTCCAGCGTCGAGCGCCCGAGCCAGGCGGCGGCAACGGGAGCCTGCGCCGTCATTGCTGGTCCGAAGCAGACGCGTCAGATCGCCGACTTCCTCCATCGGTACGAGATGGGGCGAGTGGGTGACGAGCAGGACCTGACCTGGCACCGTTCGCAGGGCTTGACGCAGGGCGGTCTGCCAAGTGGGGTGCAGCGACGCGCCAGGTTCGTCGAGCACGGTGAGCCGGTCGGGCGAGCTCACGAGCGCTTCGGCGAGGACGAGCGCCTCCCACGTGCCGGCACCGAACAGCTGTATCGGACGCTCCCGCCGCGGCGTGCGGTCGTCGGTCGTGTTCCAGCCGATGACCGTGATGATGCTGCCGGGCTGGCCTCCGTCTCCCGCGTCGTTGCCTCCGCCCGAGACCGCAACCTGGCCTGCCCCTATCGGTGCGGTGGTGGCAACCGGCATCCGTGCGGCGGCGAAGGTGACGTCAAAGGCGCGGCCCGGCGCCACTCGTTCGAACTGTGCTTGGATTGCAGCGAACGCTTGGCGTTCCCGGAGGGTGGCTCCGTTCTTGAGCCCGAACAGGCGCAGCGGCAGGAACCCGGGGTCGCGAGGTGGCGCCGGGTCTGCGAGGAGCTCCCACGGGTAGATCCCGGCTCGCCAGGGGATTGTTCCGCCGACACCGAGGCCACGGAACTGCTCACCCAGGACAATCAGTCCCTCTCTGACACAGATCCGCAAGGCGCGGGCGAAGCCGTAGGCGGACTGACCTATTGATCCAGATGCCGAGAAACCGAGCGCATCTGCCACGTCGCGAAACGGCTGGTGCTGGTCGTTGAAAGCGCCCGTCCCGAGGCGCACGACCAGGTTGGCCAACTTCTTACCTGCCGGTAGGCACATCGCCCCGAGCGCAAAGGGCGGGAGTGGCTCAGGAAGCGCAGCCGGCGGGCTGGCATTGGCAGGCTGGCCCAACAGGACCTCTGAGAGCTTCGTCTCCCCCGACGACGGATCGGGATTCGACCCGTGGATGACGATGCTGTGCCAAGAGCGCGGGCTGTGGAGGTTCCAGTCGTAAGTCTCGCCACCGTGCTCGAACTCGTAGCGGACCTCCCATGCGGCACCGTCGTACCCGGGATGCTCAAACACCAGCGTTCCCTGGAAGAGTGCCGAGAGCTTGGCTGCGTCAATCTCGGTCGTTACCCAAACCGCCAGCTGGGCTTTGCGCTCCTCATCACCCGCGTGCGATTCTTCGACGAGCGTTGCCAGCACGGCAGCACGGACAAATGCGACGATCCGGTCCCGCTCCGTACCCGTCGTCCACTTGACGCCGAGGCGGATCGCGATCGGCACTCCCGGGGGCGATCCGTCGTGGGTCGCCTGGGTGTACGAGGACAGGACCACCTCTGCTGGAGTGGGGATCGCTGACGCCGAGCGGCTGCGCTCGTCGGCCCAGTCGGCGAGCTTCATCACGAGGTCAAGGACGCGGACGATGTTGGTCTTCCCCGCGCCGTTCGGCCCGCCGAGCACCGTCAGGCCATCGTCGAGTCGCAGGTCAAACTGGTCGAACGACAGCAAGTTCGACACGTGAAGGGATGACACCCTCACTCTACGCCCTCGCCTCCGTGGCCGAGAGACAGGGCGATCTCCGTGAACTGGGCTAGCGCGGCTTCCAGGTCATCAACGATCTCGGCGGCGATGAGCTCAGGAGCAGGCAGGTTGTCTGCGTCCTCGAGAGACTCGTCGCGCAACCAGAAGACGTCGAGACTCGCCTTATCTCGGGCGATGAGCTCCTGGTACGAGAACCGGCGGAAGCGCTCGGATTCGACTCGCGTGGTGCGGTCCTCGGCTCGGTACGCAGCGA
>JAVKSL010000116.1:0-7805 GCA_039583695.1 Acidimicrobiales bacterium
GCGTAGCCCTCCTCGAGGCCGGACTGGCGCAGCAGTCGGACGGCCTGGTGGATCGCCGCCGAGCGAGATCGGAGGCCAGTCTTGCGGGCGTGCTCATCAAGCACGGCCACGTCTTCGTCGGGAAGGCTAACACTGAGCTTCACGCCTGAATACTACCATAGTGGTATTGACGGTGCTACCAACGCCGGGCGCGCCGAGTCCGATCGAGGTCGACGAGCCGGTCGGCTCGGCGAGCGGTAGCGTCTCCCCCTATGCCAGCAGGTGCCCTCGCTGTGGTGGAGGAGTGGCTGGCCGCAGTGAACCGCGCCGACGCTGAGCAGGTCGAAGCGTTGACCGCCGAGCGGGTGGAGATCGTCGGGCCCCGTGGGAGCGGCCTGATGGACCGGGCGGTGCTCTCGGAGTGGATGATCCGGGCCGGGTTCTCCTCGCAGGCGCGACGCTGGTTCTGCGGTGCCGACGGCAGGGTTGTGGTCGAGCAGGCGGCCCGATGGGCCGACCCCTACAGCGGTCAAGAAGGCGGGCAGGCGATCGTCGCCTCGGACTTCGTTGTTGCAGACGGTCATGTCGTGAGGTATGCCCGCCATGACGCCGCTCTCGACCCCGCGCTCCGAAGCGCGGGCCTGACTGATCGCGACGAGGTCGTCGAACGCGGAGCGTACCGGACGGGACGCGATAAGCCAGGGCTCTGACTTTTCCCAGCGCCGTCGGAGTCCGGCGACAACTGTCACCGATCCACCGATCCACCGCCTCCGGACGCGCGGATCAACGTGATCCCCGCAGACCCGGTGGCCCCATGGTCCTTCCTGCCTCCCGGATGCGAGCCCCGGCTGATCGGGGAGAGGATGGCAGCCAGCAGCCCGGGAAGCGAAGGGGGAGGGCGGGAGGTCCAGGCGAGCAGCGGTAACGTCAGCGCGTGGCAGCCGTTCAGGAGGACGTCGGTGGCCTTCGACGGCATCAGAGTGGACGCCGAGAGGATGCTCGCGGCTCGGGGCGGCCGGACCGGCACGGCTTCTGACCGGCAGTGTAGGGTCGGGGGCCTGGCGTTTGTGGCGGTTCTTTGGGTGCCGCTTATGGCGGCGAGTTCCGCCTCCGGACCAGCCGTTCGAGTTCGAGGCTGGGCTCCGGGTGGTGTTGGTCCAGGCTGCCCGGTGGTGCTCCTGGATGATGCCGCTCAGGACGTCGTGTCGATGGATCTCGCCGGTGCTCGGGTCATCCTGTCGCGGCGATGGGGTAGCGAGCTGACGCCCGCGGCGACTGAGGCGGGTAGGGCGGAGCCGAGGCGCCTCCATCATGCCAGCGGGAACCGCTGGCTCCGGGTGGCTCCACCGTAGGAAGGCCAGAAGGTACCCGATGACGAGGTCAGCGCTCCAACGCCGCGACCGGTTCGATGCGGGCAGCGCGGAGGGCCGGATAGATGCCCGCCAGTAATCCGACGGCGCCGCCGGTGGCCAGCGCGGGGAGCACCGCCCATGTGGGCAGCACGGCGGCTTCGCGCTGGGTCACCGCGGCCACGAGCACGATGACCACCCCGCCGGCTGTGCCGAGGATCCCCCCGACCGCACCCGTCGCCGCAGATTCCATGAGGAACTGGCCAGCGATCGCGGCTGGTCTCGCTCCCAGAGCGCGCCGTAGGCCGATCTCTGGGGTTCGCTCCAGGACGGCCACGAGGGTGGTGTTGGCGATTCCTACCGCGCCGATGGCCAGCATGATGGCGGCGAGCACCAGGAGGAGTCCGTTGAGGGCGTGGTTGACCTGCCCCTGGATCACGGTGGGGGAGCTGGCCGTGACAACTCGGAACAGGTCGGGCTCGTCAGGCCGTAGTGCGAGCGGCACCTCTCTGGCGACCACCTGTGCCGCTCCGAGCCTGGTGACGATCTGCATGGTCGCTCGTGGGTTTACCGGATCACCGAATTGCCGTTGGGCGCTGGTGGTGGGGATGAACACCGATAGGGCGCCTTGGGGGGATCGGGCGAACCCGCCGGCGATACCGATGACTGTATAGGCATCCCCGTCGACGAACACGGCGGGCATGGCTTGAAGTTGCGTGATCCCCAGGCGCTCAGCGGCGAGTTGGCCAAGGATGGCGACGGGTCGAGAGCCGCGCTCGAAGAACTGGTCGTAGAGACGGCCGACTAGGACGTGGCCGCCCATCGCCCGCAGGGCCCCCGGGTCAGCCGCTTCGAGCTGTAGGCCGACGGCCGGCGGGATTGGCTGGCCGGTGATGGGATGGTTGGTGATCGTGATGTCGCCGCCGGAGATGGGCCAGCTGACTCCGGCGGCCACGACGCCGTCTAAGTGATCGACACGCTGGTCGGCGGCCGGGGGAAACGAGACCGGCGATGCTTGGCCGCCGGCGCTTCCCACGTCGTTGACCGTGACCTGGGTCGCGGTGAGAGCGTTGAACTGCTGGTCCACTTGGCCTTGGGCGGTTGCGGCGAGACCCAGTGTAACAGTGAAGGCACCCACGCCTAGGAGGGTTCCCAGCATGGTCATAATCATTCGCGCTGGACGCTGCGCGATTCCTGCGACAGCCTCTCCCATGATGTCTAGCCAAGTAGCGAGCGTGCGCGACATGCCGACTCTTTCGGTCAGGCAGCCAGTTCGCGGAGGTGACCGTCCTGGATCATTACGGTGCGCTGGGCGTGGTTAGCGATGGTGCTGTCGTGGGTGATGATGGCGACGGTCTGACCGGAGGCGGACAGGTCGTCGATCAGCGCCATGATTGTGGCGGCAGTGTTGCTGTCGAGGTTGCCCGTCGGCTCGTCGCACAGAAGGAGTTTCGGCCTGGTCGCCAGAGCCCGGGCAAGGGCTACGCGCTGGCGCTCGCCGCCGGACAACTGACGGGGCAACGCCGCAAACCGGTGCCCGAGCCCGACGCCGGCGAGCGCATCGGCGGCTCTGCTTCGGCGCTCCCTTCTCGCCACCCCGGCGTACACGAAGGCGAGCTCCACGTTCTCGAGGGCGACGCGATGTGGGAGGAGGTAGAAGGATTGGAACACAAAACCGATGTTCGTCGCTCGCGCGCGGCTACGATCCCGGTCGCTCATTAAGGCCGTGTCTCGGCCACCGAAGAGGTAGGTGCCGCTGGTGTGCCGGTCAAGGAGGCCGGCGATGTTCAACAGTGTTGACTTGCCCGAGCCGGAACGGCCCATGATGGCCACGTACTCGCCCTCGGAAATCTGTAGGGAACATCCCGTTAGGGCTTGGACCGGAGGCGGACCAGGGTAGACCTTGGAGACCTCCTGGAGGTCCAGGATCAGTGTCATGAGCCCGGCTGTCCCCGGGTTCCGACGATGACCTGCTGGCCGGGGGTCAGGGGCGGTTGGTCTGGCATGGGAGCAACTTGAATGTACCCATCGGCACTTGCCCCGGTGTTGACGGCGATGACGCGGACCTTGCCGGCATCTTGGACCGATACGTTGGCCGACCCGGTGGCGGTGGTCGAGACGGCCGACACGGGCACCAGTGTGACTGGGCCTGGGGTCCTCGCGGCTGTGATCGTCACCTCGACGTCCTGGCCCAGCCATTCAGGTGGAAGGGGACGGCTGGTCGTGAGCCGTACCGGCAAGTATGCGCCGCCACCTGACGATCCGGTGGAGCTGGTGGTAAGGGCGCCGATGCCGCTCACGGCGGCGTGAGCCGATTGACCGAGAACCTCGGAGTTGAGCACTGCAGGGAGCCCCACCTTGACGAGCGCCGCGTTGCTTGGCTGGAGCTGCGCGGTCGTTGTCAACGGACCATAGCTGAGGGAGATGGCCGGCCCGCTGAGGATCTGGCCGAGTGCGGCATCAAGCTGCGAGACTCGGGCGGGGAACGCTGGGACGTAGAGGACCTCCGACATCGGGACCAGGGTTCCGGCGGTCTGGCTCGAAGCTGGGTAGCCGATGGCGTGGTAGAGGGAGGACACCGCGGCCTCGGTGACGGAGTCGAAGTGGGCGGTACTGCCCGTTGGCCTCAGGTAGCCGAGGGACTCGAGCGCCTTCTGCAGCTGCAGGACATCCCGGCCTTGGTCGCCGAGGCGCAGGTCGCGCCAGGCGGGCAGCGCGCCGGGGAGGGCGATGATGGGTCTGCCCGACACTTCAGCGACGACGCTGCCCGGGCGGACAAGGCTGCCGACCGAGGTCTTGACCGCCGTGATCACCAGGAGACTGGCCCCGACCATCGAGGTGGGCGTTGCTGCAATCATCCCGTCGCTCTGCACGGTCCCCCGGGTGGTGATCGTGGCGGTGAGCACGGCGCGGCGCACCGGAGCCGTGAGAGTGGTAAGAGGGGGTGGCGCGGTACGGGCTGCTACCTCTGCGGGCGACTGGATGAACCGGGCGCTCACCACGCCCACGATCGACGCCAAGAGGGCGAATGCCGCGGCCAGGAGAAGGAACCGGCGTCGACGCTGCAACGGGCTGCGCAGCTGCTGCCCGGAGCGGGGATCAACGGGCGCCGCGTCGGTATCGCCCTTGGCCGGTGTGGGCTTAGCCGTGCGCACCATTAGCGATGACCGTCACCGCCTTGCGTTCCGCCGCAAGCATAGCGTTACGGATGGCGCTGAGGGTAACGATGTTGTGTTGGATGTCTCGCTCCTCCAGGCGTGATTCGACGTCGAACCAGGTGGTGACCAGGCCGGTCTTGCCCTTGCAGCGCACGTCCGCTGTAGCCGTGACGATCTCAAGTGCAGAGGGGGGTTTGTCGCTGCCTCCTTTGAAGGCGCCGGCCGCATCCAGGGGAGTCTGGTAATGGAACCCGTGGCTGGCCATGCAGGCGCGCCACGCCCGGAAGGTGGACTGCACTGTCGCGTCGGCCTCGGAGGCGAAGAAGTCTTGGGTCTCGATCGACCTGGGCAGGGAAAAGTCGACTTGGGTGCCGTAGAGCTGACGGCTCGCCCAGCCGACGCAGCCGCCCGCCGGCGCACCAGCAGTGGCCGCCCCGCTGGCGTCGGGGGACGTCCCAGTGCCCGGAGGGCGCAAAGGGGTGCCCGAGGGGGTGCCGAAGTAGACCAGGTGCTCGGCCGGCGACATCGTCGGCGTGGGGGAGGCATGACCGGTCCGCAGCGGGCTACCGGACTCCAAGTGGTAGCCGTAGGCATCCGCGACGGCCAGACTGGTCACCCCGTAGCGTCGGTACATGGGCGCCACCTGCTGGCCGGGGGGTATCTGGGGCACGTTCGACGTGAAACCGTACGTGGCCATGCAGAGCGTGACCAGGATATTCGAGGCTTGGCTGAGCGTGTCAGTCGGTGGCGGCAGGTAGGCGAAGATGGGCAGAGCCTGACCATTGACGTCGCCGCTGGTGGGGGTGTACCTGGCGGTGCCTGCCCTGGTGGCTGGCGTCGGCTCGCCCGCCCTGGGTGAACCGCTGGCGTGGGCACCGCACGCGCCGGCCAGCAAGGCAACTCCTGCGAGGGCAGCCCCTGCCTGCTGCCCTCGCCCAGGCCTACGTGCCGAGCTGTTCCGTCGGGGCAGGCTCAGCAAACGTACTGCGATCGGTCGTTGTTGTTGACCGGGCCAAGGGTCGGGCTGGCGTAGCCGGCCTGGCCGTAGGGGCTCAGGGTGATCGAGGTGCCCGTGTAATACGCTGAGTAGTAGACCGTAGCGTAGCAGTTCGGGTAGCCGTTGAAGCCGGACCCGGCGTTGTTGGCCACGTAGGTGCCCTGCCCGGCGCCCGGGTACTGGAAGTACACCGGCGGGTTGAGCAGGTCGGGGTCGTCGCCTTGGACGCCTTCATGGGAACCCTGGTAGTTGGATTCGTAGTAGTAACAGACGTAGGCGCTGTAGCAGTTGCCATCGACAACGTTGGGGCTGGTGGACGGCGATGCTGGTGCCGATCCGGGTGTGGTCGTAGGTGGGGTCGTCGGTGTTGACGCGAAGGCCGCTCCGGCTGGCGATAAGGCCAGCCCCATGGCTCCTGTGAGCGTGGCAGCGATCAGTGTGAGGGTGCGTCGCATGGCTTCTCCTTTGTGGTTTGGGTGTGATGCGGTGAGAAGGCTGGGAGGCGTTACTGGCTACTTCGTCGGATCGGGACGGACCGGCACCACTACCCCGGCGAACTGCTCGAGAACGGAGCGAGATCCCCCGCTGACTTCGACCCAGGATGTGGCTTGCGCCGGCCACACCAACACGTACCCGACGGCACGCGGGCCGGAGGCGGCCAAGGCCAGTGTCTGCATGTTCAGCATGAACGCTGTCCTCCCGCCGACCGTGATCGTACGGCTCGCTCCGGGCGAACCTTGAGCCACCTGGAGCAGCGGGTCGCGTTGCGGGCCGACGACCTCGTCGACACTGACAGGACCGGCCGGGCCAGTGAACGTCTGGTCGTATTCGGTTACACCGGGCGCGAGCCCTGCACTAGGCCCTTCCGAAACTGTCGCGGTTGCCTTCTTGTAGCCCTGGGGCAAGGTCTTCACCGCCAGGACAGGGGCCTTGCCGACGTAAGCGGCTGCTTCCGCGTCGATGGCAACGCCACGGTGGGCGTGAGGGAAGGGAGGCCGACTCGAGCTATGGGATGCGGTCGTCGCGGTATTTAGGGCCAGGTAGGAGCCCGCCGCGAGGGTGAGCCCGGCGATGCCGGTGGCAAGGAAAGCCGGACGGCGCCTCGTCGTGCGAGAGCGAAGGAGTGTGGTGGATGGCGCGGAGGACGGTGCGAAGCCGGACTGCTCCTGGAGTGCCCACCCAAGGGCAAGCTCTGCCCGTTCGAGAGCCTCGGGCGGTAGGCCTTCTACCCGCCCAAGGAGGGCGAGCAGTTCCATCTCGTCCACTGTTAGCAACCCTCCTTGATGGTGAGGTCGACGGCACGGCGCAGATGGTCGATGCCAGGGGCCTGCTGCAATGCCAGGCGGGCCCGGTGCAGCCGGTAGCGGGCCGTGCCCGCGGGCATTCCGAGGGCGCGTCCGGCTTCCGCGACCGTAAGGCCCTCCCAGGCGACCAGGACGAGTACGTCTCGCTCGGCGGGGGACATGTGCGTGATCGCCTCTCTTAGCAGGCGTGCCCCATCCAGGGTCTGATCGACGTCGGGCCAGGGATCGACAAGGCAGAAGAGGTTCTGCTCCGGTGCTTCTCCTGAAGCCTGGCGACGTCTCCGGTGGTTACGCAGGATGTTCCTCGCTATGCCGAACAGCCACGGTCGAGCGTCGGGGTAGGAGGAGTCGTAGGAGGCTCGTGCCCTGACTGCGGCCACCCACACCTCGCCCAGCAGATCCTCGGCGTCTTGAGGGCCGGCCCGGCGGATGAGGTACCGGGAGACTCCGTCGGCGTGCCGGCGGATGACTGCGATGAAAGCGTGGTCGTCCCCGCCCATGGACTGCTTGATCAGCTCGGCGTCGGACGGCGAGGGTCCCACCACGCTCCTCTGCTACGGAATCACCCAGAGTGGCTCCTCCATCCTCATACTTGTCAGCAGGGCCCAGAACCGTTGAGCCGCCTTCCGGGACTCGTCTTGACCCAGGCCCGGCCTGACGACGGCCCTCGCGGCTGGGTCGAGCAGGGCTACCTGCCCGACCAGCTCGCCGGCACCCGCTACTACCAGCCGTCCCAGCACGGGCACGAGGCCGGCGTCGCCGAGCGATTGCTCGGGCACCGGAGCCCGGACCAGCACGATTCTCAGTCGGGGTGAGGGCTGGGCCGGCCCCAGGCCGGCGGCCTCCCGCGCCGCGACGGGCACCTCATGCTCCACCTCCTCCGGCCAGGACGCAGCCAGCGGTCCCGGCTGGCCCAGCCGGCAACCAGGACCGACGCCGCGCTGTTGAACGTCACGCTGAACGAGGACGCCGGAGTCCCCCAGCGACACTCACCACCAGGGCGGCCCAGCTCGAGGGG
>JAVKSL010000117.1:0-7667 GCA_039583695.1 Acidimicrobiales bacterium
CCCCAGCGGCCCCCGCCCCCGCGGCCCCAGCGGCCCGCCTGGCTCGAAGCCCGGCCAGCAGCTCCTCCCTCGACCGGCCCCTCCACGCCAGGATCAGGAACGGGTCGTCGTCGAACGCCTCGGCCAGCAGGTAGTAGGTCGCGGCGATGTGCTTGCACGGGTTCGCCGAGTCAGGGCACGAGCAAGCGGTGTCGAGGTCCCGCCGTGAGCGTGGGAACACTGAAAGCTTGCACGCCGCAAAAGCCTCCTCTATCTGCTCGGGCATCTCCCCGGCCAACAGCCTGGCGAGGAACACAGCCCTGCCCGCCATGGCCCCCTCCACCCGCTCCCACTCCGCTGGCCCCAACTTCTCGACGGCGATCAGCACCTTGTACGGCTTGGCCCGGGAGCCCTGCACCGACGCGGTCACCAGGCCCGGGGTCACCGCCAGGTCCATCACCTGGCCCGAGCGGGCGTAGCGCCGTCCTCGCTCCAGGCGTGCCCCCATGTTGAACGACTCCAGCACCGCGATGAACCGCTGCGACCACCAGGTCGCCCCGATCCGGCCCCTCTGCGCCTTGGCCCGGACCCCACCCTCGGCGGCGAGCGGCTTGGTCGGCGCGGGCCAGCCATTCCAGGAGTCCCAACCACGTCTGGCCACCTCGCCGGCCCCTATCCCTCGGCCACCGCATCGGCGGACAGCGCGACGACTGAGCGCAGCGCCTCGGTGGACAGCTCGGTGAGCCAACCCTCACCCGTTCCCACGATTCGCTCGGCCAGCGCGCGCTTGGACTCGATCATCTCGTCGATGCGCTCCTCCAGCGTGCCTACGCAGACCAGCTTGCGCACCTGCACGTCGCGCCGCTGGCCGATGCGGAACGCCCGGTCGGTGGCCTGGTCCTCGACCGCAGGATTCCACCAGCGGTCGAAGTGGATCACGTGGTTCGCCGCGGTCAGGTTCAGCCCGGTCCCCCCCGCCTTGATCGACAGCAGGAACACGCTCGGCCCGCCCGCCCCCTGGAAGCGCTCCACCATCTCGTCGCGCGCGGCCTTGGGCACACCGCCGTGCAGCCAGGCCACCTCACGCCCCAGCCGTTCGCGCAAGTGGCGGGCCAGCATGGTCCCCATCTCGGCGAACTGGGTGAACACCAGTGCCCGGTCCCCCTCGGCAACGATCTCTTCCAGCGTCTCGACCAGCCGAGCCAGCTTGCCCGACCTGCCCTCCAGGCGCGACCCGTCACCGAGCAGCTGGGCCGGGTGGTTGCAGACCTGCTTGAGCTTCATCATGGTTGCCAGCACCAACCCACGCCGCTCGATGCCCTCGGCCTCGTCCACCTTGGCCAGCATGTTGTCAACCACTGCCTGGTACAGGGTTGCCTGCTCGCGGGTCAGGTTGCAGTAAACTTTCATCTCGAGCTTGTCCGGCAGGTCGGCGATGATGCTTCGATCGGTCTTGAGCCTGCGCAGGATGAATGGCTCGGTCACCCGCCGGAGCGTCCCTGCCGCTTCGTCGTCCCCGTAGCGCTCGATGGGCACCGCAAAGCGCTCCCGAAACACCTGCTCCGAGCCCAGCAGGCCGGGGTTCAGAAAGCTCATTATCGACCACAGCTCGACCAGCCGGTTCTCGACCGGCGTCCCGGTCAGCGCCACCCTCTGGGCCGCGACGAGGCGACGCACAGCCTGAGTCTGGCGAGCACCGCTGTTCTTGATGTTCTGGGCCTCGTCGAGCGCGATCCGTCCCCAGCGAAGCGCGCCCAGCACCTCGGCGTCCCGCGCCACGAGCGAATAGGTCGTGAGCACCAGGTCCGAGCGTCCCGTGACCTCGGCGAGCTCGGCCCCCGACAGCCGTCCCGCTCCGTGATGCACGTGCACGACCAGCTCCGGAGCGAATCGCTGGGCCTCGCGTTGCCAGTTGCCGACCAGGGACATCGGGCAGATCACAAGCGTTGGAGAGGAATATGGTCCTGCTCGCCTCCCCCTCGTGCCCACCCCCGGCCCGTTGCCGGCGCCGGGCCGCCCCTCCCGCTCAGCGACCAGCAGCGCCAGCAGTTGCGCAGTCTTGCCCAGCCCCATGTCGTCAGCCAGGCACGCACCCAGCCCCAGGCTGCCCATGAATGACAGCCACGCCAGGCCCCGCTGCTGGTAGGGGCGCAGCTCGCCCGCAAATCCCACGGGAGTCCTCATCGGCTCCAGCTTGCGGTCGAGCGCGCCGTCGAGGAGGTCTCCCAACCATCCGTCTGCCTCCACGCCGACCACACCGAGTCCGGTCGGTGCTCCCAGGCCCGGCGCCAGCTCTCCCAGGCCCAGGCCCAAGGCCGCACGCAGCACGGACCCGGCGTCCATCTCCCCGGCGCGCTCCTTGCCAGTCATCACAGCCAGCGCCGCAGCCAGCTCGTCGGCGCCCAGCTCCACCCACTGGCCCTTCACCCGCACCAGCGGTTCTTTCAGCTTGGAAAGGCGGCGCAGGTCGGTGACGCTGAGCTTGTCGTCGCCGAGGGCGACCTCCCAGCGGTAGTCGCAGATCGCGTCCATGCCGAGCAGGCCCGAACCGGTGGTGGAGGCTTTCTTGGTCTTGGCGCGCAGGCGCATGCCCAGGCGCGAGCGCCGCCACCATGGCGGGACCAGCACGGCAAAGCCACCTTGTTCGAGCAGGGGCACGCTGTCTCGCAAGAAAGCCGCGGCTTCGGGTAGGTCGAGCTCGATCTCCTCGGGTGCAGCGAGGGAGAGGGCGCGCTCGAGGACCGGGCAGAGCCTGCTTGCCTTACCCAACCCCTCGAGCAGGCGCTCCTGGGGGTGTTCCACGACGCCATCGAGCACCTTGAGGGCGTCACCGCCCTGCCACACTCGGGCCGCGGGCACCAAAAGGCTCGGGTCCTCGACCGCCTGCAACATGATCTCGAGGCGCCAGGGGTCGGTCTCGCCAACGGCCTCGTTGAGCCGCAGGCAGGTCCTGACCGGCCCGGTGACAACGCTCGCAGACGCGCGCCACTCGGCGACCGCGCCGGCCAGCTTGGACAGCTCGGCGGCGCCGGCGGAGAAGGTGGGATCGTCGGAAACCAGCGCGTCGAGCCACGCCTCGGCTGCGCTCGGGCCTGCCGCAAGACGTTTCCCCCTTCTCGCGGGGCCAAGCCGCCGCCCTGCCAGGCCGGCGCGAATCACTGCGTCCACGCTGGCCTCGAACAAGCCCCGCAGGACCCAGGCCCCGCCCGTAGGGCGCCCCGAACGTGGCGTGGAGACCTCGGCTCCGCAAAGCGGTGGCATCGCCGCCGCCAGCGCCCTGAGCCGGCTCAGGTCGCCCTCGCCGAGCACAGCCCGCCACCGACCCTGCGCACTGGCATCGCCTGCGCTTCCCGCCCTGCCGGCCTTGGCGAGCACGACGTCGGGCAGCGCCCGGCCGCGCCCCACTACTTCGAGGGCCAGCTCCACGACCTTGGCGGTCCAAGCGACGGAGTCCGACACTCGAGGTTGACTCGGGCTGTCCACCCGGGCCAAGGCAAGCGCCACGTCTATCGCCTGGGACGGCTCGAATGCGAGGGCGTCCATGTACCAGGGCTCGAGTGCTGTTGCCGCCGGGCGCCCGGCGGCCCGAGGCTCAGCGGGGCGCAACACCTGGCAGGGCGGGGAGCCGATCGGGGAGGCGGCCGAAGTTGGCAGGAGGATTGTGAGCCGGCGCGCTGGTGGTGCCGGGGCACCGAGGCCGAGAGCAGGGAGCTCAATTTCTAAGAGGTCCCTGCTGGCGCCGAATGGGTGCTTGCGGGCTGCTTTGGACGTGCGAGCCCTGGGGGCGCCGGCTTGGAGGTCGGGGTCCTCCCCCCACACGCACAGCTGCGCTGCTGCCGACCACACGGCGTGAAGGACGAGGGTCACGAGCCACCCATACTACTCAGTGCAGCGGGCGCTCTACTCTGCTCTCGTCAGCCAGATCATGTCGGGCAAGGAGGCCGGACCATGGGCCAGGGTGTTGAGGTACGGGTACGCCGGGTATACGAGCCACCCGAGCCCGACGGCGGGGCGCGGGTGCTGGTTGATCGGATCTGGCCTCGAGGCCTCACTAAGGCGAGGGCAAACCTCGACGAGTGGTGCAAGGAGGTCGCACCCTCGACGGCGCTACGAAAGTGGTACAGCCACGACCCGGGAAAGTTCGAGGAGTTCGGTAGCAGGTACGTCGTCGAGCTGGACCAACCAGGTCGGCGCGGCGCATTGGACCACTTGATGCACCTTGCCAACAACGGCCCGTTGACGCTGCTCACCGCCACCAAGCAACCCGAGATCAGCGAAGCCGCGGTCCTGGCCAGGATACTTGGCGAACGATCTGTTTCTGCCGGAGCCCGGGAGTCGACTGCACGACCGGAAGGTTGACCACCACGGAGTCTCCTGCACTTCCGAGCGCTCGCCGTTACCGAGAAAGCGGCTGTAGGGGAAGTTTCGTGCTCCCCAGCCGGACCACGGACGCTGGTACGGTTAGGGTGAAAGCGTGCCTGTTGCCGGTCTGTTCCGTCCCTCGGTTGTCTGCGTCACTGGTCTCGTGGCCGGTTTCGCTGTAGCCCGCGCCAGCGGCCGGCGGGAGGTCGGCGGAGCGATCTTCGCCCTTGCCGGGGCCTGGTGTGCGCGCCGGTGGTGGAAGTTGCTCGGGCCAGGGGCCGCGGTCGGCTTGGTGGGGCTCTACGCCGGGGCCATGGGCGGATCCCATCCCTTGGCCAAGAAGGTCGGGGCCTGGCCATCGGTCGCGTGCGTGTCCGCGCTAGTGGTCGGCGTGTCGGAGGTCCTTACGTGGCGGTATGCGCCTCCAAGCCGGTAGGTGCTGCTGAGCAGCTCTGGTGTCGATCCTCTGGTCGGGCGGTGGTCACACCCGTCCTCGCCCATCACGCCGGGTCGGGCACTGGCGACTGAGCGACTCCGAGGCTCCCAGATGGGCTCCCAGGCCACCTCAGTGAAAGAGGCATTGGTGAGCCCCGACGGTGCGGATCACGTCATTGTGCTTCGGCGGACGCGGAGGAACTGCCGACGCAGTCGCCCACGCCCGGCATCTCGGAAACGATGTGCGCATCATCTGGGCCGGCCAGGATCGCCCGGGACTGAGCTGTCTCTGCGTCCCCGGTTGACCATCCTTGGCGGACGACGTTCTGCCGACTACTCAACCTGTGCAGAACGGGTAGACTAAGCCGATGTCTGAGGTTGGTGTCACCGAGGCCCGAGACCACCTCGGCCAGCTCGTCAGCCGAACGGAGTACAACGAGGAACGGATCGTGCTGACCCGTAACGGACGGCCCGTGGCGGCACTGGTGCCTATCAGCGTGTTGCGCGACCTGGAGGCCGCTGAGGATGCCGCGGACCTGGAGGCGGCCCACCGAGCAGTCGCCGAAGCGGGTCCGAACGTGCTGCATGCCCAGGTGTTGGCCGATCTTCTCGCCGATGAGGCACAGCAACGTAGCGCGTGAGCTACGCGATTCGAGTGGAGACCATCAGCCCGCAAGCAGGTCCGCAGACTTGACGTGTCCGCCCGGCGGCGTGTGCTCGAGGCGATCGACAACCTGAGCCAAGAGCCGTGGCCAGTCGGATCGGTGGCCTTGACCGGCTCGCCAGGCTGGCGTCGCATCCGTATCGGCAGCTACCGGGTGGTGTACGAAGTCGACGACCACATTCTCGTCGTGCTCGTTCTGCGGGTCGGTTCCCGTGGCGGCATCTACCAGCACCTCGACGAGTAGCGCAGGGGTGCGCGCAAGCCCATCCGCTTGCGTCGCACAACGCCCGGCTCCGCGAAACCTACACGGCTCGGGCCGTGGGGCCGTGGTCGACAGTTGGGTGGATCACTCGTGCTCGGCGAGGGCAGCCAGCCGGTCGAGCGATGCCCGAAGCTTGTCGACCGTGGTGGCCCGTGCACGAGCAAATCGGCACGCGTCAGTCAATCCGGTCCAATCGTAGATGTGTGTGACGCGCGTTCGCGACGGGTCAATCGGCTCGAGCTCCCAGACCCAGAGGTGCCCGGGCGGCTGTGCACCCGGCTCTGCTGGCCGCCAGGCGATTCGTCGCCCCTCCTCGAACTCGACCACATGATTCTCCCGGACGCTGCCCCCGGTGAGCGTCATGTTGAACACGTCATCGACGGCCCTCACGCGCTGCCCACCGGCAGCCTCGGCCAGGTTGTCGTTACCGTCCCAGCACGGCTGTTGAGACGGGTCGGCAATCAGCTCAAAGATCCGCCCGGGCCCAGCCGCAACCTCGCGACTTGCGGTTACGACCCTCGGAGCTCCGTCTGAGCCGGCCATGCCCCCCATCCAAGCACCAAAGAAAGTCGGTGGTCAACCAGGCGTCAACCGATGCCATACAATCCCGCAAGCCGATCTCCCGATCGCCTATCGGTGATGACCCAGTGCCTCGCCGGGGTCCTTGACGTCGTCGTAGGGCCTTCGGCCTGTGGGACGACCGGAGCATCGGCGCCGGTGGGGCGCGAGAACCCGTCGATCCGGGCGGGTGCGTACTCGGGCCGGGTGCCGTGGCCCGCCGCTCAGATGAGCTGTTCGGTGTCGCTCAGCAATGCGGGGGGCGCGTGCCTGGGTTCGGCTGCGTCATGATGAGGTGACGTAGCGAGCCGTCGGTCACTCGTTCGGCGACGGCGTCGGCGATCGTCTCGGGTGAGGCCACGCCGTCGAGAACGTCTCGCTTGTCGATGCGGCTGGTGGCGAACTCCGTCCACATGTGGCGGGTGGCGTCGAGGTCGGTGAAGCCGTGCCCGGTGCGAGAGTTAACGCGCTGGACGCAGAGGGCCTCGGGGGGAGCAGCACGGCGTAGTGGACCGTAGGGAGTCCGGTTGCTCGGAGGAAGTCGTCGCGGAACCAGGGCCCGCGCCTCAAACGCCGACTGCGCCCGCGCTCAAGGTCCACTGGATCCCAGCCGACAGCGACGAAGCCGTCGGAAACGCGATCATGACCGAGCCGTCAGAGCCCGTCTTGGCCGGGTCGCCACCGAGATGGCGCACAACCACCCCGGCTATGACATCCGTAGCGCCGGTGGCGACGGCCACCTGATCTTCATCGAGGTCAAGGGTCGCGTGGCCGGCGCCGACACGGTGACCGTGACCAGAAACGAGATCCTCACCAGTCTCAACGCCCCCGAGCGCTACGTGTTGGCCCTGGTCGAGGTTGGCCTCGACCACAATGACACGGTCCGCTACCTGCGCCAGCCCTTCAGGGGCAGGGAGGAGACGTATTTCGAGATGACCAGCGTCAACTTCACCTGGGCGACGATGTGGGATCGGGCGGGGGACCCGTCGTAACGATCGAGGCCAGGTAATCACAGTGGGCGTATAATCACAGGGCCGTAATTGGATCTTGCTGGGCTTGAGCTTCCATTGGGCCCCGGGGACTGTAAGGCGAGTTACAATCTCGCGGGCAGAATGTAAGCATCCAACGCTAGACTCACAAACATGGCCATGGAAGAGCTGGCTGACAGCCCTGTTGGGCAGCTCGTGCCGATCATGGCACACGACATCCCCCAGGCTCGGGCCTCCGAGCACGTCGCCTTCCTCCCCGAGCCGCTTCCGGAGGATGTGGAGCTGAGCCAGGCCACCTGGCGGGTGATCGTACCCGCCATGCAGGCACTCGCCCGGTTAGACCGAAGTTACTTGCCGTCAAGCCCCTGATTTGGCTCTTTAGCAGCACTGATGGTTGATTCTAGATCAATAGTGTAGC
>JAVKSL010000118.1:0-7600 GCA_039583695.1 Acidimicrobiales bacterium
GACCCGGTGCTCCCCGCCCACCACCGTCGTCAAGCGGAGGTGGCTCCCCGTCTGGCGGACAACCTCATAGCCGTAGCCGCGGTGGAGGAGTGCGGCCAGTTCTCTGCCGCCGAGGTCCCGGGGCAGTCTCACACGGTGAGCAGCTCGTCGCGAACCAGATGAAGACGGACGACACGGGGCCGATCCCGCTCGTCGAAGTGGCACACGACGGCGTCGCGGACCATCTCCCGCAGCTCGACAAGATCGTCTGCCTCGGTGAGGATGGCCTCCCCGAGCGCACGGGCTGTGTACCCACCCTCGGGGGCTTCCTCCACCACGAAGACCAGCTCTGGCTCAGGCACTCCATCACGGTACCGCCTCGGCGGCCAGCTCGGTCCTTGGGTGAGGTAGGCCGCTGGCTCAGCGGGCGGCGGTACGTCGGCCGCCGCCGCCGCCAGCACGCACTCCAGCCAGGCGTTGTTCTACGCCACAGCCTTGCAGGGCAGGTTCTGGAGGCCAGGGATCCCGGTGCCATGGCTTCGATGGTCCCTGCTTCCCGTTCGTGGGGCGATCCTCGGCCGACGCGTCGACGCCCGGTGCGGCCGCCAGCAGCGTGTCGGCGATCTCCGCTTCGCAAGCCCGGCCCATGTCAGCCCCGCCGCTCCGCTACTGGCGAGAGGGGCGCACCGCTCAGGTCTCCGTAGAGCTGACGGCCCAGCTGCTCGGCGTCGGCCCGGCGACGGTACGTCGCTGCGTGAAGCTCCAGGCCCACTCGGCCAACGGCGCGGCCAGGACTGGGCCGTGACCGCCGCCCGGCCACTGGCCGTGGTGGTGGACCCCTCCGAGGAGCTGGTGGCCGGGCTGGGCCGGATCGAGGGCTGGCTCCTCCACGCCGGCCCGGAGGACGACGGCGGTGAAGCTGCCGTGGGCGCCGGCGCCCAGGCGGCCGCAGAGCTGGCCTCCGCTCTGATTCAAGCTGCCGGGAGAGCCCCGGTGCTGTACAGCTCAGACGGGAGGACCGAGCTCGTGGCCCGCCTGGTCATCTCCGCGGACCTGGAGGGCGCCGTAGAGGCTCTCCGCCGGGGGCTGGAGGCGGTGCCCGCTTCGACGCCATCGGCCACGACGGCGCGGGTCCTCGACCTGCTGGGCCGGGCCGCGGTGTGGTCTCGCACCGACCGACGCCAGCACTCTCTTCTAGCGTGGCGGCGAGCCAAGGTCGCCGAGCTCAACCGCCTCGCCCGGGACCGGATGGCCGCCGCCGGTCGGCTCACCGGCCCCTCGCTCACCACCTCCGACGGCACCCCCGTATCGGGCGGGGGACCGGGCCTTCGCCCTCGCCCCCGACCACCAAGCCGGGCTGGTCACTTCCCAGCGGGCCACCGTCACCACCGTCGAGCCCAGCGGCACCGTCACGTTGCACCGACGAGGGCGGCAGGACAGCCTCACCGGCGAGCAACTCACCCGGCGCCGCAGGCGTCATCTCTACCGCCGGTCCGCCGGAGTCGAGCGGCCAGCTCGACCAGGCCACCGCCACGAGGCCCCTGACCTGTAGCGCCAGTCGGCCCGCGGACTTCACCCGCCCGTAAACGCCGGTTCGGGCGCGCCGGCAGCGCTCCGTCCGGGGCGATCTCGGAGTCGTTCTGGACGTCAGCACCTCCCACCGGCGCTGGGCCGTTCGGTCAGCGCGTTCTCGGCGGACCGACGCCCTCCGACCGTGCGCGGGATCCGTCGATGTGACGCACGCTGTGCCTGGGTCAACCATCGCCTCGGCAGAGCGCCGATCTGCCATTCTGGTGGGGATGAGGGGTGCTACTTGGTGAGCTCGGCGAGGCCGATTGGCCTCGCATCCGTCCCTGCGGCGATAGCACTGTCGGATGGCTAGTCGGTGTGTCTTCTGCGGCCGCAAGCCGACGACTAAGGAGCACGTCTACGCGAGATGGCTACGCAAAGTGGTGACCGGAGATCGATTCATTATCGTCCTTGAGACGAACGCTGGCAAAAAGGTGAGGCGGCCCGGCCCGGCCCCAAGTCGGCTTTGACCTGACAGTGAACGTCGTTTGCCAAACCTGTAACAGCGGATGGATGTCAGCCCTGGAGAACACCGCCCGGAACCTCCTAACCGCAATGATCCAGGGAGAGCAGTGCCCGCTCGATGCCCACCAGCAGCGCACGCTGGCTACATGGGTCCACAAGACCATGCTGATGATGTGCCAGCAGGCTCCGGCGTCGGACGTTCCTGTCCCTAAATCGCACTACACGCATATGTATCGCGATAAGACGCCGCCCACTGGAACACTCGTCTGCGAAACCGCACGAGTCAGGTCATCGACGCCGTCCGCTCCGGTCAAGCCGTCACGCTGACCGTTCACGGTGAGCCCGTTGCTGACATCGTGCCACACGCCCGTCGGGCCAGGTGGCTCGACGGCGGCCATCTCCGCCACCAACTCGGTGATCGCTCTGCAGATCCCGATCTGCGTCGCGTTCTCGACGACCTTTCCGGCCAGACCGTCGCAGACTTGGCAGACTTGTGAGCGCACCCGCGGGTTTGCTCGACGCTTCCGTGTTCATCGCCAGCGAGAGCGGCCGCCCACTCGGTGAGCTACCCCAGCGGGTAGCCGTGTCGGCGATCACCGTCGGCGAACTTCAACTTGGCGTTCTGGCGGCGACGGACACCGCCGCTCGCGTTCGTCGGGCAGAGACCCTCGACCTCGCCCGCGACGCCGACCCAATAGCCATCAGCGAAGCGGTCATGGTCACGTGGGCTCGCCTGGTGGCGGATTGCCGAACGGCGGGCATCCAACGGTTAGTCAAGCTCACCGATGCGCTCATCGCTGCCATCGCCGTCGAGCACGGGCTGCCGGTTGTCACCCAAGATGACGACTACGACCAGCTGGCGCGAGCACACCCCGCCCTAACCGTAATCAAGGTATAGGACATGCTATGGTTAGCCATCCAGTACGCTCAGAGGGATTCGAACCACAACCCTCTGATCCGTAGTCGCACGCAGGACGTCTAGCGGTGTCGGCAACAGCCTCCTGCCAGCGTCTTTGTTCCGGCGAAGTCGCTCGAAGTCTACCAGTGTCGAGTCTCTTGGCTGCCAGCTTGGCTGCCAGGGCCCCCTCCACGCAGGGGACCCTCTCGACCTCGGCGAGCACCTGAATCCGGCTCAGATGCTCGGCGGGCGTGGCCGACGCGGGTCCTGCCCGAGGGCACGCTCGGTGGCGATCACCGCCTCCCTAAGCCTCTGGAGGTCCTTCACCGAGGTCCGCCAGACGATGGCATCGTCAACCTCGCTGACCGACGTGTAGGCGAGGACGTGGCGGAAGCCGATGGCTTGCCCCAGCTCGCCGACCGCACGCGAGACGCCGATCACCTGGCAGTAGTTCTTGAACCGGCTCCCGGCGACTATCCACAGGTAGCGCAAGCGCTGGCGCCGATCGGCGCCCGACCGGAACGGCTCCTTACCCTCGGCCACCAAGGCGGCCAGCTCGTCCAGTGCCCCGAGCGCTCCGGCCAGCTCAGCTCGGAGCTGGCCAGGCGATCGTCGCTCACGCAGCGCTGGCGTGGCCGCCCAGCGGAGGGCCAGGGCGAGCGCCCGGTGCGTTCGCAGGCACGAGCGTAGGCCGCCACCCCAGCCACGACTCCACCTCGTCTTGGAAGGCGACGATGTCGAAATAGGTACGGTCCTCCGCCACTGCAGCGACCAGCTGCCCAAGGCCCGCTCCCAGCCGAAGGTCCGACAGGCCATGCTCGGCCGCCAGCCGCCATAGCAGTTCAGCGGCAGCCTCCAGCTCTCGCTCCTCCGGCGTACGACCCATCGGCACCACTGTATACGAGCCGTGAGCGGACGGCCTGCTAGGGGAGCTGGCGGGTGCAGGTGACGTTTCCGTGGGACTGCGGTCGGTGGCCCCCGAAGAGGCGGCCAGTGCACGACAGTTCGACTGGGCGCGCCATCTTGTCGGTGGAACTTTGAGGTGGCGGTCCTGTCACCCGCATGATGCCTGCCGAGTGACAGGCGTCGGGCGTCGCCGAAGACATTCCGATCAGGAAGGGGACATGCCAAGATGAAGAACTGCCAGACGACGAGCCAACGTCGCTGCGCCACGGCAGCGACGACGGGCTGGTGAGCCTGGGCGGTCGCCAGGTACACGTCACCCGCCCGTGGGTGCGCAGCGCCGACCGCGCCGAGGAGATCGGGCTCTCGACCTACCAGGCGGTCGCCTCGAGCGAGTTCCTCGCCAAGATGGCCATGGAGAAGATCCTGGCCAAGATCTCGACCCGCCGCTACGGCGCCGGCCCAGAGCCGGCCGGCAAAGCCGTCGGGGCCAAGACCCGCTCCCAGCCCGTTTTCCGGCCGCCGGGCAGTCGAGCGCAGGCACCAGGTCGGCGGAGCTCGAGCAGGCGGCCCTACTGGCGCCTGTGGCGGGCTGGCGGTGCTCGGCCCGACAGCCCGATCATTGAATCCCATGTGAATAGGTAACTTGCACTGCTGGAGGGACTATGCGAACTGCAGGTAAGGAGGTGCACTCGCCCAGGCGATCGATCTCGGGCCTAGTACCGCCGAGAGGGCCGATGGAACAGCAGACTGGTACTGTGACGCGGACCCTCCGTTCTGGGGGATATTCGTTGGGCGCAACACCGCGATGCTTTGCAGCTCGGGTTCGGCGGTGACCTGGCGGGGGCGTAGACCGTGTTGCCGCTCGCGGTGCCCGCCGCATCGTACGCAGCCTCTAATCTAATACCTCTTGGCCATCGGCTCAGCAGCTGACGTGGGTGACACCGCTTTGGCCGTTGGCAGCTTCGATTAGCCAGGATCCGCCCGAACTGATCATCGTGTACTCGAGTGTCCAGTTGTCGCACTGGTCGCCGTTGGGGCCTTCGGCGGCGCTTTGCAGGCTGGTGAAGTCGACGTCTACTAGCTCGGCGCCGGTGCTGGTGGGACTCGCCGCGCCAATGCTCACGGCGTAGTCGTACGTGGTGGCGTTGTCGGCGGCGAAGCTCGGTTCGGTGATGGTGGCTTGCTCGTCCGGGGCGAGCTGCGCGTATGCAGTGGTGTAGTCGCCGGTGTCGATGGCATCGAAGTAGGTACTAAGGGCGGCGATGATGCCGGAGGGCGCTGTGGCGCTGTGCTGTACCGGGCTGAACCCTGACGGTCCGAGCGGGTTGGAGCAACTCGGAGCGGCCGGCGCCGCCGGCGCCGCCTGCCAACCAGAGATCAATGGGACGATGGCGGTGGAGGGGACAGCGTAGCCGAGACCTTGGCCGGAGGTATTGCCGGCGTCGACCAGGCCCACGACGGCGCCTTGAAGCGACAGCAGCGGGCCGCCTGAATTTCCAGGATTGAGGACCGCATCGGTTTGTATCAGTCCAGACCGGGGCTGTCCTCGGACGTCGATGGTCCGGTCGAGCCCGCTGATGCTCCCTTGGCTGAAGCTGACCGGTCCCCCTTCGGGATAGCCGATGACGCCGATGAGGGTGCCCACGGGGGGCTCGGTGGACGCCAAGCCGAAGACGTGCCCTGAGAATGGTGTGCCGGACCGGACCAGGGCGACGTCGCTGGCGTCGTCGATGCCGACGACGTGGCCGAGTGTGGTGTGGCTGCCGTCGCTGACCCCGATGGCCACCGCGCCATCAATGACGTGGGCAGCGGTGACGATGAGCGTCGGTGAGATCAAGAAGCCGGAGCCGACGCCCGAGCCCGAGCAGGTGCTGGCGTCCAGGCGGATCACCCCGCTGATGTCCGACTGGTAGAGACTGGCGAAGGTCGTAGCTGGCAAGGTGGTTGAAGTAGTGGTGACGGCACTGGTGGGCGGGGTGGTAGCCAAATGCTTCTCGGACCGGCTGGCCGCAGTGCTGGTTGCGGACGTCGGCTTCGGAGACGTCCTATCGGGTCGGGTCAGCGCATAGGTGACGCCCACGCCTGCTCCAACAACGATCAGCGTCGCCGCGATGGCGCCGACGACCCTGCTCGTGCGTCGTCTTTTGGGCGGCGACCGCGTCGGCTGCTCGGGGTTGACCTTCGCGACTGTCGGCGCGGTGGGCGGCTCGAGGTGAGCCGGGCCAGTGCCCTCGGCGATCCCCGCCGGCACAAGACGTGTGACTTCCGGGCTGGGCGGCGGGGAATAAGGCGGAGATGGTGTGGCGTTGGGCCCTTGGTCGGGGGCGGGTGGCGTCGGGAGGCCAACTCCGCACACCCTGCAGAATCGCTCCCAGCCTCCGACGGTCGCCCCGCAAGATCCGCAGTAGCTCACAGCACACCCCCACTGGCCGACCTGCGGGATGATAGCGGATCTGCCCTGCCAGCGTCGACAAGCCCTACAGTCCTTCGGGCCGAGCCCCAACTTGGCCCAAACGTACTGAGCACTAGAGTTCCGGCCTACAGTGAGCACGAAGTAGTACCTCAGCCTGACCCTGTCCGAGGGGACGCGCAGGGCCGAGACCCGGGGACGAGTTGTGAGACGACTATTCCACGAGCGCTCGGATCCGCTGCACAACTGCGGTCAACAGCCTCTCCGATGGCTAGAGCCAGGTAGGGGGATGGAGTGCGCATGACCGCATTCATGCACCCACACCGAGGCCAGCACTCGTAACCGGCGCGCCGGGCGTCGTGGTCGTCGGTGGGGACGCCGCGGCGCCAGAGGTGCCTGATGGATGATGGGAGAGGCGCTGCTGGGGTTGGCCCTCGCAGCGTCCCGCGGTCAACGGCCCGGGCCGCACGCCCCCGCCATGCTGGCGAGCTAGAGATACCGCCCGAGCGGCGGGGAAAGGTGAGCATGAGGGCAGACCACAGACCGGGTGCATCTGATCAGGCCGCGGTGGCCGACCTCGCTGACCATGGCTTGCCGTTCAATCGGAAGGAGCGTTTCTTCACCGGGACGGTGCTGCCGGCCATCGTCACCGGTGACAATTTCTCACACCTGGGCCGGCTGTTGGAGCTCTGCGGGCTGACGCCCTCCCCGGTTCACGCTGACGGGGTCGCGCTGGTTCAGTTCTTTACGGAGTACGGGTTCACGGAGTCACTGGTGAAGACGAGGGCAGCAAGTGAGAGGTTCCCGGGCTCGCCGAGGGGCAAGGACACCCCTGACCTCATGGTGTACACGTCGGCCCCGCCGGCACGGCTGTTGGCCATCGAAGCCAAGGTTTACGACCGACCCTCTGCCGCCCAGCTGAACGAGCAGCTCGGTCGGCAGCGACCCCTGGTCAAATACCTCGTCGGCCGGCTGGGAGTGGGCGCGGGCAACTGGGCGCGCACGTGGCCCTGCTGCCCGAGCCGTTGGCCGGCGAGGTGGGGACGTTGACCGCCCCCGTGGTCACCTGGGAAGCCGTGCTCGCTCGGTACGCCGACGTTGCTCCTCCCCACTGGGCCGGCGTGCTGCGGGTGGCGCTGGAGCGCTACGGCGAGCTGGTGGCCGATCGGCTTGCCTTCGCCGGAAAGGGTAACAACGCTGACGGCGAACTGCCCGGCACGGAGATCGTCCGGCAGTTTCTGGCCGGCACCAGCGACATCGCCTGTGTCGGACGGAACAAGGGGCGCTGGGGTCCTGCGCTGGCTGACGACGTGGCCAGTGGGGCGTGGCGGACTAAGAAGTACGAAGTCAGGTACGACGAAGTGCCGCCCAAT
>JAVKSL010000119.1:0-7574 GCA_039583695.1 Acidimicrobiales bacterium
CGCCACGGGCTCGTCCGCCACGGGCTCGCCTCCCGCCACGGGCTGGACCGTCACCGGCTCGCCTCCCGCCACGGGCTCGTCCGCAGCCCCCGGCTCCTGGCCTTCGAACTGCGTCCTGTACAGCTCGGCGTACAGGCCCCCCTCAGCCAGGAGCGAGGCGTGCGTCCCCCGCTGCACCACCGTGCCCTCCGAGACCACCAGGATGAGGTCGGCGTTGCGAACCGTTGAGAGCCGGTGGGCGATCACCAGCGACGTCCTGCCAGCCAGCACGGTCTCCAAAGCAGCCTGCACCGCGACCTCCGACTCGTAGTCCAGGTGCGCGGTGGCTTCGTCCAGCACCACCACGTCTGGGGCCTTGAGCAGCAATCGAGCTATGGCTATGCGCTGCTTCTCCCCACCCGACAGGCGGTATCCCCGGTCCCCGACCAGGGTGTCCAGCCCGTCGGGCAGCGACTCCACCAATGCAAGGACCTGAGCCGCACGGAGCGCGCCGAGCAGCTCCTGCTCCGTCGCCTCGGGCCGGGCGTAAGCCAGATTGGAGCGGATCGTCTCGTGGAACAGGTGCGCATCCTGGGTGACCACGCCCACCACGGCACGCAGCGAGTCAAAGCTCGCATCGCGCACGTCCACCCCATTGATCCGAACCGCCCCCGCACGCACGTCGTAGAGCCGGGGGACGAGGTGGCTGATCGTGGTCTTTCCGGCCCCAGACGGGCCAACCAGTGCCACCAGCTCACCCGGGCGGACCACGAAAGACACACCGTGCAGCACAGGAGTCGACGCAGCTTGCTCGAGCACCGCCACCGCCTCCAGGGACGCCAATGAGACCTCCGACGCAGCTGGGTAGCTGAAATCCACCCCATCGAGCTCCACCGTCGCGGGGCCCCGAGGGATCTCCACCGCCCCCTCCTTCTCGGCCACCATCGGCTCCAGGTCCAGCACCTCGAAAACCCGGTCGAAGCTCACCAGCGCGGTCATCACGTCGATCTGCACGTTCGAAAGCGCGGTCAGCGGGCCATAAAGCCGCCCCAGGTACGCCGCCAAGGCCACCAAGGTCCCCACCAACAGTGTCCCATCTGCCGCCAGCACGCCCCCCAACCCGTAGACCAGGGCAGTCGCCAGCGAGGCCATCAGCAGCAGCGAGGTCATGAAGATGCCCCCGTACATCGACGAGGTCACCCCGATGTCACGCACCCGGGCGGCCCGATCGTCGAAGACCCTCACCTCGTGGTCCCGGCGGCCGAACAGCTTCACCAGCAGCGCTCCCGCCACGTTGAAGCGCTCGCTCATGGTGGTGTTCATCTTGGCGTTGAGGTTGTAGGACTCCCTGGTTATGACCGCGAGCCGCCGCCCGACCCAGCGCGCCGGGACGAGGAACACCGGAAGCATCACCAGCGCCAGCAGGGTTATCTGCCACGACAGGAAGAACATTGCCCCGAGCGTCACAGCCACCCCGATCGCGTTCCCGACCACCGAGGACAACGTGTTGGTGAACGCCTGCTGGGCGCCAATCACGTCGTTGTTCAGCCGGGAGATCAACGCCCCGGTCTGCGTACGGGTGAAGAACGCTACCGGCATCTCCTCTATATGAGCGAACACCTTGGTCCGCATGTCGAAGATGAGGCCCTCGCCGACCCGGGCCGACACCCAGCGCTGCCACAAGGTGAGCCCGGCGTCGGCGATCGCGAGCACCCCTACCACGGCGGCGAGCTCGATCACCAGGCCTGCCCGGTGCCCGAGGATGCCCTGGTCGATGATCGCCCGGTAGATCAGCGGGTTGACCGCGCCCACCACGGCGTCGGCTACTACGATGACCAGGAACACCGCCAGGGTCCGCCGGTACGGCTTGGCGAAGTGGGCGATCCTCCGGACTGTCCCCGGCGGGAGCTTCTTGGCGCCGGCCGACTTGTCGCTGACCATCGAGTGCATCAGCATCCAGGGGTTCACGCCTCCCATGCTCATCCGCGCCTCCTCTCCTGATGGTCGGTTGTGAACTGCAAGTTAGTACCTCTTCTGAGAAATAGAGTCGGTGGTTCCCCGGCCGCCGTTCCCACCCACCTCGCGTGGGTTGCCGCTCCGCCGTCCTGCCCCTATGCTAAGGGGCCGCCCACCCCATTAGCGAGGCCCAAGCGTTGCGCACCTACAGCCCCAAAGCAAGTGAGATCACCCGTGCCTGGCACGTCATAGACGCGGACGGCATGGTCTTGGGCCGTATCTGCACCGAGGTCGCCACACTCCTGCGGGGCAAGCACAAGGCCATGTTCGCTCCCCACATCGACACCGGCGACCACGTCATCGTGGTGAACGCAGCCAAGGTGGTGATGACCTCCGGCAAGGCTGACGACAAGCGGGCCTACCGCCACAGTGGCTACCCGGGAGGCCTCAGCTCCAAGAGCTACACCGATCTGGCCGACACCCGGCCTGACGAGCTGGTGCGTCGCTCGGTGCGCGGGATGCTGCCCAAGGGTCCCCTGGGTCGCCAGATGCTGCGAAAGCTCAAGGTATACGCAGGCCCCAACCACCCCCACGCCGCTCAGCAGCCCCAGCCCCGTGAGGTGCCCGGGGCGCGCCGGGTGCTCGAGATCTCAGTCACGTCAGGAAGCAGATGACCACCATCCAAGCCGGGGCCCCGGCAGCTGTACTTGCCGACCCCGCCACGGCCGATGCCACGAACGCCGAGCCGGAGGCCGCCGAGAGCTCCTCGACCGCCGGGGCGGGCGCCGAGGCCTCCACGATTGCCCCAGACACCGGGCCGCTGGTCAAGCCCCGGGGCAAGCCCCTGGTCCAAGCGACAGGCCGGCGCAAGTCGGCTGTGGCTCGGGTCAGGCTTCGTCACGGCAGCGGCGTCATCGTGATCAACAACCGGCGCTTTGAGGATTATTTCCCGTCGGCGACGCATCGCATGGTGGCCACCGAGCCGCTGCGGGTGGTCTCTGCGGCAGAAGACTACGACGTGCACGTGACCATGGACGGTGGGGGGATCTCCGGCCAGGCGGGCGCGCTGCGCCTGGGCATTGCCCGGGGCCTCATCGCCATCGACCCCGAGTTGCGCCCGGCCCTCAAGCGCGCCGGGCTGCTCACCCGGGACGCCAGGGAGAAGGAGTCCAAGAAGTACGGGCTCAAGAAGGCACGCAAGGCCCCCCAGTATTCCAAGCGTTGAGCCACCGGCTGTGGGGAGCAGCTCTGGGCTGAGCTTTGGGACCGACGGGGTACGCGGGCTGGCCAACGTCGAGCTGACGCCAGAGGTCACCCTGGCTCTTGGGCGGGCCGTGGCCCGCGTCCTGGCGCCTGCCCAGATCGTCGTGGGCCGGGATACGCGCCGATCGGGTCCGGCTCTACAAGCCGCTTTGTCTGCTGGAGTGGCCGCAGAGGGCGTGGACGTCGTCGATGTGGGTGTCCTTCCCACCCCGGCAGTTGCCTACGTGGCGTCCACACTCCGAGTTCCGGGGGCGGTGATCTCGGCCTCCCACAATCCATATTCCGATAATGGGGTAAAGGTCTTCGCCGCCGGGGGCGCCAAGCTGGACACCGCCGTCGAGGCGGCTATCGAGGCGGAGTGGCTCCGGGGCGCGAGCCGCACCGGTGGGGGAGTGGGCCGCATCATCGTCGATCCCCACGCAGCCGATGCCTACGCCTCCCACCTGGTGGATTGCCTTGAGGGACGCCGCCTGGCTGGGATCTCCGTGTTGCTCGACTGCGCAAACGGGGCAGCCAGCGACATCGCACCTGGTGTCCTCGCCGCTGCCGGCGCCCAGGTCAGCGCGATTGGCGCCGAGCCCGACGGGACCAACATCAACGACGGTTGCGGCTCGACCAGCCCGGGAGCCCTTCAGGCTGCCGTGGTGGCGGCGCACGCCGATCTCGGCCTGGCATTCGACGGCGACGCCGACCGTTGCCTGGCCGTGGACGAGACTGGCGAGCTGATCGACGGGGACCATCTGATGGCGCTTTTCGCCCTGGACCTGGCCGCCAGGGACGGCCTGGACGAGGGGGCTGTGGCGGTGAGCGTGATGAGCAACCTGGGCCTTCGCCTGTCCATGGAGGCAGCGGGGATCGAGGTGGTGGAGACCTCGGTGGGGGACCGCCACGTGCTCGACGCGATGTGCGCGAGGGGCCTGGCTCTCGGGGGCGAGCAGTCAGGGCATATCATCTTTCGCCGTCTCGCCACTACCGGCGATGGTTTGCTGACCGGGCTGCTGCTGGCCGATCTGGTCTGCCGGCAGGGGCGGTCACTGTCCGCGCTGGCGGCTTCCGCAATGACCCGCCTGCCCCAGCACCTGGCCAACGTCGAGCTTCCGGCCGGACGTGGCCACCTGCTGGTCAGCTCGCCCCGGCTTGCTGCCGCAGTTGCGGAGGCGCGGGCGGAGCTGGGGCCGCGCGGGCGGGTGCTGCTGCGTCCGAGCGGGACGGAGCCCCTGGTCCGGGTGATGGCCGAGGCGCCGACGCCCACCACCGCCGTGGCTGTGGTGGAGAGGCTGTGCGCGGTGCTGCGAAGCGAGCTTGCCTGAACGCCTCAGAACTTGAGGCCCTTGAAGCTCAGGCTGCCCTTCCACCCGAGGCCCAGTGATTGGGCGGCCTCCCAGAATCCTGGGTAGGTCTTGGACACGCAGCTGGGGTCCTGGATGATGATGAACGGCAGCCGGGCGCCCAGTGCAGCGAATGCCATCGCGATCCGGTGGTCGCCGTGACTGTCGATGGTGACCATGCCCTGCGGTCCGCCACCGTTGACGATCATCGAGTCGGGTGTGACCTCGGTTGAGATCCCCACCCGGGCCAGCTCCATTGCCACCGCCGCCACCCGGTCGGTCTCGTGATGGCGGGTCACGCCGAGCCCGGTCAGGGCGGAGCGCCCGAAGGCCAGCGAGGCGAGCACCGCCACCACCGGCAACAGGTCGGGACTTGGGCTCAGGTCGACCTCGATCGGTGTCAGCTCCTCCGGCCCGGCGACCACGATCGCGTCGTCTGACTCCCAGCGCCACGAGACGCCCAGAGCGCTCAGGATCGTAAGGATCGCCATGTCGGGCTGGGCACCGGCGTGGGCCAGGTTGGTCACCGTCACCTCGCCTCGGGTTGCCACAGCCATGGCGAACAGGTGCGCAGCCGCGCTGGCGTCACCCGCGATGTGCTCCACCCGGCCCTGGTAGCCCTGGCCCGCCATGATCGATATCACCTGGTCCCCGGTGCGCGCATCCGCTCCCCAACGCCTCATCATCTCCAGGGTCATCTCGACGTAGCCATAGGCGCCAAGCCCTGAGGGGACCAGGGTCACGTCCTCCCTGGCATAGGGGCTCACCAGGCAAAGCGAGGAGACGAACTGGCTGCTCTGGCGGGCGTCGACCTCCGCACGCCCACCCTTGGGCCGGTCCGGCCGCACCGTCACAGGAGGCCGGCCCTCTGCGGCATCGACATTGCAGCCCAGCTGGCGCAAGGCGTCGACAAGTGGCCCGATCGGTCGGGCAACAAGCCCTTCGGACCCGGTTATGCGCACCGGGCCTGCCGAGAGCGTGGCGAGAGCGGTGAGCATCCTCATGGTGGTGCCGGAGTCTCCGGCGTCGATGACGACGTCGCCCGAGATTTCGACGGCGCCGGAGCCGAGCTGACCATCGCTGCCCTCGACCACCCAGCCGGTGCCGGTGGTGTTGATCTGCACCCCCAGCGCCCGCAGCCCCTGGATCATCCGCTCGGTGTCCTGCGCCACGAGCGGGGCGACCAGGTGGCTCTGCCCAGCAGCGAGGCCGGCCAGCGCCAGGGCGCGGTTGGTGTGGCTCTTGCTCCCCGGCGCAGCGATGGTCCCGTGCAGTGGACCTCCCCGTTGCAGCACGAGCGAAGCCGGCAGGTCTTCAATCATTTGGCAGGCCTCCCCAGCGTCGGCAGGTCGGTGTGGCGGTCGCGGAAGCCTAGACGATTGTGGCGTGGACGATTGTGGCGATGGGAATCGGGACCCAGGGATGGCTGCAACCCGTTGACTGGGTAGATCGCCGGTTGGGACTAGTGCTAGTCGAGTCGCCTCACCGACGAGGGATGGAGGCCCGCGTCGAGCAGTCCCTGGCGCACCCGGTCGACTGAGCGCGCTTCGATGACCAGGATCAGCACGCCCCGATCCCCCTCGGCTGAGTGGGTGAGGACTAGGTCGTCGATGTTCACCCCGAGCCCGCCGGCCAGCGTGGTGACCTCGGCCAGCGCCCCTGGACGGTCGGCGATGGGGACCCGCACCTCGACCAGGTCCTCGGTGCCCCAGATCGGAGACGGGAGTTCTCGCCGGGCCAGGCGAGCCGCCTCCAGCCGGTCGAGCAGCTCGGCGCGGGCACCTGTGGCCACGATCTCACGAACTTCCGACAGAGAGGTGACCAGCTGGTCGAGGGTCGCCAGGATGGCCGCCCGGTTCTCCGCGCAGAGGTCCGGCCAGATGCCCGGGTGCCCAGCCGCTACCCTGGTCATGTCCCTGAAGCCTCCGGCCGCCAGGCGCAGCAGGGCGCCGTGCTCCTCAGCCTGGTTGGCCGCCAGGCCCATGAGGGTTGCCGCGGTCAGGTGGGGGACGTGGGAGACCAGGGCCACCAGGATGTCGTGCTGGTCGGGGGCCAGGGCGATCACGTCGGCGCCGAGCGAGGAGACGATGGTCCGGAGCTGGGCGAAGGCCTCCGGGCTGGTGGTCGAGGTGGGGGTGAGCACCCAGGTGGCGCCCTCGAACAGGTCCCCGTCGGCCCCGTCCACACCCTCCTGCTCCGAGCCCGCCATGGGGTGGCCCCCCACGAAGCGGGGGTCCTCGATACCGGCCAGCACCGGGCCCTTCACGCCGGTGACATCGGTGACCACTCGCAGTGGTGCATCAGGGGCCAGGGCGGAAGAAGCCAGGGCTTTCAGGGCTGCGGGGACCACCGCCGAGACCGGTGTGGCCACGAAGGTGACCTCAGCTTGGGAGTCCTCACCGATAACGTCGATGGCGCCCAGCTCCAGGGCGCGCGCCGCGTGGGCCGGGTCCAGATCGGTGCCGCTGACGTACCAGCCCCGGGCGCGCAAGGCGAGGCCGATCGAGCCGCCGATCAGCCCGGTCCCCACGATCGCGGCGCGACGGTGCCCGTTCAATCGTCTCGACCCTCAGTCCGGCAGATCGTCGCGCAGCTCACGGGCGCCCTCTAGGTAGACGTGGTGCAGCTCGGCCCGCGACCGGGCAGTCTCCACGTGCACCAGGGTGCGGATGCATAGAGGCGTGGACCCGGTGATGGCCAGCTCGCGAGCGCACAGCAGGGGGATGTCGCCGAGCCCGAGGGCTCGTGCGGCGGTGGCTGGGAACATCGATACCACGTCGTCGGTGGCGGTGAAGATCATGCTGATGAGGTCCTCGTTGGACAGCTCGTTGCGCTCGAGGAGGGTCCGCACCAGCTCTTGCACCCGGGCAGTCACCTGCTCGACGGTGTCACAGTCGAGCGTGGTAGCCCCCCTGATCGCCCTGACCGCCATCGCAGCCAGCCTAATGGGGAGCGATCACCTCGTTCAGCAAAAATGAGGGAGGCTGGTCACCGAGCCGCCAGTAGGTGAGCACTTCGTTCGCCAGGACCGATGTTGGAGTCCTAGCC
>JAVKSL010000120.1:0-7568 GCA_039583695.1 Acidimicrobiales bacterium
CCCCAAGTCCTGGTCGCTGTATGGCGCTTCCGGGCTGGATGATTGCCGCACGGTCCGAGCGGCTCTGGACACGGGGGTGACCGAGGTGATCCGGGTCCTGGAGGCCGAGGCCTGCATCCGGGTGTGGATGCCCGGCCCCGACGGCACACCGAGGCCTATGCGGGTGCGGGGAGTGTCGCTGGCCGGCTTTTCCTGCCTGCACTCGGCGTCTGGGGCCGGCGATCCGCATCTTCACGCCCACATGGTGGTCTGCGCTGCCGACGCGGCTACCGGCAAGGTGATCGACACCTTGGAGCTGGTGAACGCCTCAGGTCGTTTGGCCCTGGCGTCGGGGTGGGCCGTGGCCGCCAAGGCGCTGGCCGACGCTGGCCTGGCGGTCGGGGCCGACGGCGAGCTGGTGGGCTATGACCGAGACACCATCGAGGAAGCCTCAGTGGCGGGCAACACCGTGGAGGCCATCCGAAGCGTGCTGGCAGGGGCGGGCTGGAAGCTGGACCACGAGGCCGCCTGGCGCATCTGGCGCTCGGCGGCCGCAGCGGGAGAAGTGAGGCCAACGATGCTGGCCAAGGTCCCCGCCCAGGCCCGAGTTGCAGTGGCCGACATCATCACCTGCGCCCTGGCGCGCTCGGGAGGCCTTGGCGAAGAGATCGAACACCGCATCGACGCCGCCCTGGCCAGCGCTCCGGCTGAGGTGTTCGCCGGCTGGGAAGCCCGTTTCGCACCGGTGACCGGCTGCCCGCTGGCCGAGCTCGCTGGGACTTGTCGCTCGCTGTCTGTGGGTGTCGTTGGCCCCGACAAGCGCGCAGCCGATGCCGCACTTGTCCGCATCGGCGATCTGGCCCGGGTTCCGAGCGTTGCCCACGCTCGCGCGATGGCAGCGACCGCGGTGGGCTACGAGCGGGCCACCCAGCTTCTCGACGAGCTGGTGGGCGCCGGTGAGCTCATCCGCACAACCACGCCGTCGCGCAGTGGCGAGGTGATCGTGGTGGCCTCCCAGGCAATCGAGGAACTGGACCTGGTGCGCCGGGCTGAAACGATCGCGCGAGCAGGACGGCTTCGCGGTGTGGGAGGCCCCGCCGGTTCCGGCAAGACCACCGGCGTCGGCGCCGCCCTGGCGGGTCGGGCGGTCTGGGCGTGTGCGAGAAACGTGCTGGCCTCTCAAAGACTGGCCGACGCTCTGGGGCGCCACGCGCTGGCCTGGGTCCGGGCTCGCTCCCTCGCTGGGCTGGCTCAAGCGATGCGCGCAGGTGTCGGGCCCAAGCCAGGGACCGTGGTGGTCATCGACGAGGCCGGACTGGTCGACCTGGCCGATGCCGAGCGGCTCATATCGCTCGGCGAGGCCGGCGTCGAGGTGATCCTGTTGGGAGACGACCGCCAGGGCCAGCCCATCGACGGGCGCGGTGCTTGGAGGCTGTTATCCAAGGCAGCCCTTGATGCCGGAGCGTATGCCGACGCTGGCACCAGCCGTCGCTGTACGGCCTGGATAGACGAACACGACGCCCTGCGTGGCGCACTGGGGAATGCGGAGGCTGCCAAGGCTCTGGCTGAGACCGTCGCAGCAGACGGTCGCCTGATCGAGGTGGAGCACTCCGGGCTGGGCGAGTGCGTCTCCGAGCTGGTCGTCACCAGGGACGAGGAGGATCTGGTGGTGCTGGCCCGCACCAATGCCAGCGCCGCTGAGGTTGCCGCCGTGTTAGGCCGTCCCCCCGAGCCGAGCCAACCCGGGTCCACGGTCCCCACCCGCAGCGCAGAGCGGGCCTGGGTGGGCGACCGGCTACGGGCGAGGCAGAACCACTGGCAGGACGGCGTGCTGATGGCCGCCAACGGCGAGGTGGGAACCATCGTGGCCGTTGCCAGGCGCCATGCCCAAATCACCCTGGAGCGGGGCGAGACCATCGAGATCACCCGAACCGAGTTGGCGCGGTCTTGGACCCTGGCGGGCGCCAGCACCGGCGACGCCGCCCAAGGTATGACGGGCGGACGCTCGGTGGTGATCCTGGACGGTTCCGAGGGAGCGTCTTGGACCTATGCGGCTGCCACCCGAGGACTTCGCCCGCCCATCTACGTGGTCACTCGGGCCGAGGCACCTGAGCACCACGGCGGGGTCGGCCCAGACGGGCCGAGCGCAACAGAGGTGCTCGCGGTCGCCATGAGTCGCGACGACCGGGCAACCCCGCGCATCGAGAGCGTGGCGCTCCGCATCGACTGGGATCGCTACCAGCGCGTGGCCTACTCGGGTCCCGCCGGTGCCCCCCGACTCATCGAAGACCTTGCCACACGGCTCCGGGGTCTTCCGCCAGCACAAGGCGGAGTGGCGATGCTCGGAGCGACCATGGCCGCAGCTCCCGAGCGCCACCGTCGGGCACTGCTGACCGCAGCGCTGCGAGCCGGCGCCAGCCCGCTCGTCGTGGCCCAGGTTGCGCGGGTCTTCGGGCTGGGCGTTCCCAATGTCGCAAGCCGCCCCGGCTGGCCCCGTGGTGGGAGCCGCGCTGTGGGACTGGGAGCCGGCTCAGAGGTGATGGCGCGATGAGGACCAACAACGGCGCCGTTCGAACCAATCCATCAAGCACGAGAACCAACACCAAGGAGGCATCCGTGCAAAGCGAGCCAGCCATGATTGATCGTGACATGGCCGTGGCGGGCATCCGCAACGGCCTGCGCCAGCGTTGCGACCGAGCCTGGTCCGTGAGGGCCGGGCGAGGAACCGTTGCCAACTGGATCACCATCATCGCCCCACCCGCCCGGCTCGGCCCCGGCCGGTCGATGACACCGCAGGACTGCACCGCCCTGGCCGCGTTGTTGGGCCTGGACTACGTGCATCCCCAAGGGGTAATGATCGAGCCGAGCCCGGCGAACTGGAATGAGTACCTGATGCGCGCCAGGGGGCGCGATCCTCACCGGGCCGGGCTTGGCCAGGGCCGTGCCCCCAAGACGATGCCGGGCCGGGGTCCCCGCCCGATCGGTGGGCTGCGCAGCCTGCCTGGCCCGGACGAGTCGGACCTGGCGCTGTGAGACCGATGAACCGTGAGGGCTGGGCACTGCTCGCCGAGCTTCTCAGTGACGCCATGGCCAGCGAGCAGAGCCCGAACTGGACCATCGACGCATTCGGCCAGTCGCTCTCGGTGGTCGAGGCCCTGCTCGCCGCCAGACCGGATCAGGCAACCCTGTTTGAACCATCCACGAACGAGTCGGGGTGATCGGGCGATGACGACAGATAACCGAGCCGAAGCCCGAAGCCCAGACCGCTTCGAACGGGCGGCGGCACAGTGCAGGGCAGCGGTGTGCACCACGGCCAGGCTGGCTCAGGACTCCCCTCCGCGCCCCTTCCGCCTCGGGGACGCGGTGTTCGCCCTGTTCGGCCCCGAGTTCAATGACTCGGTGAAAGCCTGGTTTCCCTGGCCGTCCTTTGCGGTCAGCGACGGGCGGGACCGCTTCGTGAGCGGGGTGCTGGTCGGAGACGACCCGCGAGAGGGGACCACTTTGATCTACGCCGGAAGCAGTCCGCGCCGCAGCGATCCCGTCACCCTGCGAGTCGCCTGGGCCAGGCTGGCGTGTCCGTGTTCGGCCGGCCTTGGAGACCAACACGTTCGCTGTGATTGGAGCCAGGCCGACGAGCAGGTCCGCCAGGCCAGTCGTGCCATCCAGCTGCGGTGCTAGTTCCAACAGTTGTCGAACATCGCGCCTGACGGGCGGGTTGTCGCCGCACCCACCGAGATGTGGGCAGCCATGGCGGCCCTGGAGGCATTCGGCATCGTGTCGGCTGTGTCCTTCGGCGCCGCCACCTACGGCCACCGGAACTACTACGCGACCCCCTGGGCGAGCGCGCCGCGTGAAAGCGAATGGCCGGGGCCGACGGCAACCGTTCGCCCGGTGCTTGTCGGAAGTCCCAGAGGGCCGCTTTCAGATACAGCACCCAGAACCCGGCCCCAGCGAGGACCTGGGCCGACGAGCCCACATCGCTCGCAGCGGCCATTGGGGCTCGCCGGCAATCCAGGCATTTGCCCATGACCACCATCCCGACACCAACCACAACTCGACCAGGAGGAGGTCCCCTGACATGACAAACAACAACCCCGCCGACCCGATAGTCCCTGGCGGGGCGGGAGGCGCCACCTCGGCGCTGGCCCCGGCCAAGCTGTGGGTCTGCGCCTGGCCCGACCCGGTGATCGACGTGTTGGGCCACGATCCACGCTCGTCCTACGTGGAGACCTACTGGCTGGGAATCCTCGGACCCTCGACGACCTGGCTGGCTCGACGGCTGGTGACAGGACTCGAAGCCAGCCCCGATGGATACCAGATCGATCTCGCCGAATGCGCCCGCACCCTCGGACTCGGAGACCGGGGAGGACGGCACTCGCCGTTTCGTCGAGCACTTCTGCGCCTGACCCAGTTCGAGCTGGCACAGTACCGCGGCGATGACACCCTGGCCATCCGCCGACGTGTCCCCCCGCTCAACCGCCACCAGGCAGCACGCCTGCCGCAGTCCCTACAAGCCTCCCATGCGGCCCTGGTGGAATCTGAAGCTCGTCTTCCCACCGAAGACCACCTCCGCAGGCGCAGCAGGCAGTTGGCACTCAGCCTGATCGAGCTGGGCGAGGACCTCGAAGCCGCCGAGCGACAGCTGCTGCGCTGGCGCTTTGCGCCCACAGTCGCCCGAGAGGCCGCCAACTGGGCCTGGGACCGCCACTGCGGGCGTCTGAGCACGGATCAGGCAGTGGGGGGCCCGGATTCCCCTCGGGCGGTGGCTACCACGCAGACCACCAACTCCGCGCTCCGAACGAGAAGCGCTCCAGTCTCAGGGTCGGCCGACCGGGAGGGCGTCGGGTTTAGACGATATCCCGAGGCCATCGACGGGCGCCGGGTGAGGCGCATCGGACAGGTTTCGCCTGACGGTGGCGGGCTGTCGCGATGAACGGGCACGCCGCACTCCCTGCCGGCGAGGCCGAGGCGCGCTTGGCCTGTGAATGCATGGGCGTCAGGGTGGTGCTGGGTGCTGCGCCACGGCCGTTTCGCATCGGCGAGGTTCTCCAGGGCCTCTACCGCTCCACGCGCAGCGCTGCGACCCCGGCGGTTCCACTCTTGCCTGGTGCATCGAACAGCCTGCCGAGGGTGCGCGCCCGGTCTGGCTGGACAGCCACGTCCTGGACGTCCTGGTGGGCGCGGCACCCAACGGCGGTATGACGCAGTGGAACCCCACCTGCGCCAGGGGCTCAGCGTCAGGGAGGCGACGCTGGCCCATGCCTGCTGGGACGGACCGCACGGCCAGGGTGGCCGGCACAGCGAGTGCAAGTGGGGCGAGCCGATGAGACCCAGCGTCTGGCATGGCGGGCGAGCCCGCTCAAGCACGTCTTCACTCATCGGGCGGCAACTTGGGATACCCGGCTCGTGGCTGGCGTCTCGCCTGAGGTGCAAGCGGCGCTTCGCCTGCTTGAAGCCGTCGGGATCGCAGATCACCACTCCCCTACGGCCCGACCGACTACTACGTGGGCTCCTGCTGGCAGCCACCTGCTCAACGGGAGAGCCGGAGCCGGAGCCGCCCGGTGCCTCGGCAGCCAGGTTCCCTCGCACAGCTGGAGGGCGGCCATCGCCCGATGTCGCCCTCAACGTTGACCGAGATGGTGGCGCTCTGTCTCCATGACCGAGAAGCCGCGACAAACAGCAACCCAACGCAGTGATCCATCCACCACGGAGTGGCCTTCATGATGATACGCAGCGCAGCAAGCCTGGAGCGGAACCAACTGGAACTGAAACTGCGAGCAGGCGCGGAGGGTGACCTGAGCGCAGCGGCGGCCATAGAGCTGCTCATCGCGCATGACCACTGGCTCGGACGCAAGGACTTCTTGAACCACGTTGTTGGAGTCGATGCCCCGGTCATTGCCAAGGTGGACTGGGACGAGGCGCTCAGGGCGGACTTGCCCGCGTCGTCCAGTGAGAGCCGGGTGCTCGCCATCTGCGCTGAGTTAGCCGGCACCGACTCCGGCCGAGCGCTGGGGGACCTGATGAGTGGGCTGGACGACTCCAACACCATGTTGGTCCTGCGCGCCCTGGTGAGCGCGCATCCGGGTTGGCGAGGCGTGGACCGCCTGTGGGTCTCGCCGCTACCCCGCAGGGTTGCCCCGTCATCCACCTTGGGCGGACTCAGCTCGCCGACGCTGCCCCGGTCTCGGCCACCCAAGCGCCGGACCTGGCAAGGCAGGCAAGGACCAGAGCCCGGTGCCTGCGCCTGAATTCACGAACACGAACCAATTGACCAACACCATCAATGAAGGGAGACAAGTCAAAATGACAATGTCCGAAACCCAGAGGACCCGCCCAACAGGAGACCAGCCGGCGACGATGGTCCTCGACAGCTACCCGAGGCGGTTGCTCACCGTGGCCGAGGCCCGTGACGAGCTCCGCCTAGGCGCCACCAAGTTCGCCGAACTACTTGCATCCGGTGAGCTGGCCAGCATCCGTGTTGGTCGCCGCCGCCTCGTGCCTGTCCATGCCATCGACGATTACATCGCAGGCCAGCTATCCGCAGCCAGGAGCACCTGATCAAAGGTCAAGAGCAACACCGCTATAACTATAAGTGGGGCCGACACCGGTCGAGGCCATCACCCAGGCCGACAAGCGCGCCAACCTGCCGATCAGCGACGCCCAGGAGTTCGTGGCCCCCGAGATCGACCAGCCAGTCGTCCGCTACCCGCGCGACTCCACCCTCGACCCGCAGATGGTGTGGAGGGGAAAGGATGCCCTCGACGGGGAGGACCTGGTCGCCGACGCTCTGGCCATCTACATCCAGGAGAAGATCGACCCCCGCGTCATCGTCGAGAACCTCCGTCGAACCGCCGCGGCCCCGGAGGACGAGCCCGGGCTGATCCGTTCGACTCCTTCGGCGCTCAGCACGGCCACAACCGGCTGGAGGTCCTGCATCAGCTCTTCACCACTGGGCCGTGGCTCCCGCCACACCCTGCGGCGGAACCTGGACGGTTACACTATCACGCGCAACCCTGGAGCGAAGGGGAAGGACTTGATGGGCATCTATAACCCCCGGCGGGAGCTAGCCACCTTTGCAGCCGGGGGTAGCTGGCCCGATCGCTTTATGCTCACGACGGAGGGCGTCGTCTTGGAGATCCCGAGGGTTCCTTCACTTGATCCTGTCTTTGCTCGGCACGCCGCGGGCCTGGACTGCGACGTGAGGACCTACTGGTCTATGTGCAGCGTGGTCGGATACCCCGATTCCCTGGTAGCCTTCAACATCCGGTTCGATCCGCCGCTCACCGATCTGCGGATTCTCTTCTGGGCCCGTCAATCCAGGGAAGTTCTCGACTCTCTGCTTGACAGCGACTGGCTGGTCCTCATGAGCCGCGACGCGGTCGACGCAGCGCTTGCCCGTCAGCCACACCCGGACTCCGTGCGGGTCCCCATAACCGGCGACAAGACCCCCGTTCTGGACTTTCTTGCCGCCCAGCCATCTTTCGCGCAGCGGGAGGGCGGCTGGGACGTCATGGTCCCAGACCTCCGGTAATGAATTCACGCTGAGGCGCTGACCAGGAGGTCCTTGGGACCCCTGGTTGCGAAACCGG
>JAVKSL010000121.1:0-7536 GCA_039583695.1 Acidimicrobiales bacterium
CGGCGTGAGGTCGACGCGGACGCCGACCGCTCGCTCCCAGCGGTAGCCGTGGAGTCGGTCGTCAGCCAGGCGCCCGACGACTCGCCCGGAGGTGACCAGCCAGGGTCGGACGGCCAGCGGTGCTTGCTCGCCAGGCTTGATTGGCGGGCCCAGTCCAGTTGAACCGCACCGGCACTTCGGCCCACACCCTCTCGCCGGGGTCGAGCACGACGCCTACGCCGTAGGGGCGGGCGGCATGATCCTGGTCGTGGTAAAGGTCGAGGGCGAGGTCGCGGCTTCGGCGCCGAGGGGCGGCTGACTGGTGATGTGCCAGCGGTGGTGGCGTCCCAAGTCCGGTGTAAAAGGCCAGTGGGTGCAGGTTCCTGTTGAATGATTCTATGCGGCAGCTGTGACAGCTTCGTGGTCGGTCTGGATGATCTCCTTGGTCGCTGGAATGGGTGTGGGTGGGTCCTGCAAGCGATGCCGTAGATCTACCAGGTGACGGGTGGTAGCGGGGGTGTGACCCACGCCACGCCAGCCCCGGCTCGCCCGGTCGAGCACCGCCCAGACGAGGCTCAAACAGCTGCGCTCTCCGGGCAGTCGTCCGATCACCTTGACCCGCCGGCGGGTCTCGCCGAAGGTGCGCTCTATGAAGTTGGAGTGCCGTATGCGCCCCCAATGCTCGGGGGGAAAGCGCAGGTAGGCGGTGAGGCACGCCTGGTCCCTGCGCAGGCAGTCCACTGCAGCGGGGTAGTTGGGTCGGTACTTGGCGTCGAAGGCGTCGATCCGAGAACGTGCCTGGGAGATGGCGTTATCGGCCGAGGAGGTGTCGAGACCCTCGAAGATCTTCCAGTAGGCCACCTTGACCTCGCCCTGCGCACCGAGGGGGACCTTGGACAAGATGTTGCGGGAGCGGTGAATGAGACAACGTTGTCTCAGCGCAGTGGGGAACACGACCTCGACGGCACCGATGAGGCCTGGCGCACCGTCGGAGATGACCAGCAGGGGAGCCCGCAGCCCACGGCCGGCCAGGTCAGCGAGGAACTGCGCCCAAGCGTCATGGGACTCAGACGCCCCGGGCCCGAGCGCAACGAGCACCGGGGCCCCCTCGCTCGTCAGTCCCCAAGCGGCCAGCACCGGCTCCGCTCGGGCCTCGGCGTGCATCTTGAAGTGCGAGCCGTCCAAAAACATGTAGTCGAGCTCGAGCTCTCCTAGCTCACGGCGCTTCCAGACGTCGAACTGCGCCTTGATGGCCTCACATACCCGGCTGACGCTGGACTTTGACAGTGCCGCCTCGGCGCCGAGCGCATCCGCCAGTGTCGCTTCGACATCACGCACCGACAGGCCCCCCGCACGAAACCGGCGATGACGAGAGATTCCAGGGCGTTGGTGCGCGTCACTCCGACGCCGAGCAGGCGGGAGGCGAAGGCCTCGTCGGTGTCCCGCAGCTTGGGGCGCTCGATGGTGATCGGCCCGGCGGTGGTCTTGATCGTGGTGGCGCAGTAACCGTTGCGTGAGCCCTCGCGCTCTCGCTCGCCTCGCGAGTAGCGTTCCCGGCCCAAAAACTCGGTCACCTCGGCCTCGACTGCGGTCTGCATGATCAGGCGAACGCCCAAGCAGGCGACCTTCTCCAGCACCTCGCCCAGCTCGGCAGGCGACGCGAACAGCTCGTCGATTTCGCCACGGATGCGCTCCATGGGTGATACTCGTGTAGTCACGGGTGTGGGTCTCCTTTCAGTGTTTCTCGCTCTGAAGGAAGCCTACGCCCGTGGCACTTTTACACCGGGGATGGGACGGCACCCCAGCGGTCCCGGTAAGCGGCGACGGTCGAGACTTCGCGGAGCCAGCGTTCCCGCCGGGCGGGCTCGGACGAAGGGTTCCCGAGCCCGACGACCCCAAGGCCGGCCGGCCTCCACCGCCTCGGCTGCCAGGGTCCTGGCCCGATCCTTCATCGCCCGGTGCCGCTCGGCCAGGGCCGTCGCCAGCTCAGGGTCGGTCACTGTCGGGAAGAGTCGCGACAACTCGTTCTACGAGGTCGGGACCACCTACCTCTGGTTACCAGCGGCGTGACCAGGAAGGATGGATGATCTTCACCCGGCAACCGGTCCCGGTGAACAGGATGCCGTCTCTGCGGTTCCGAACTGGCGGCCGGGATGGCAGAATGATGGGGTGAGCATCGGTAAGGAGCTGTTGGAGGAACGCCGGCGGCGGCGGAGGGCTGGTGACCCGCCGCTTACCGACGCAGATCGAGCGTTGCTGCGCCGCTTGACCACCGGAGACCTCCAGGGAGAGTTCCAGGCTGCCCTCGACGCGGCGAGCGCGGCTGATCCGCTGCTCGGCGGCGGAGAACCCGATCCTGAGGACTGATCCGGCCAGGGGCGACAGGTGATCGTCGTTGACGAGTACCTGGCAGTACGGGTGTTCAGCGGCGACTGGCCAACCGGGCTCCCCAACGACGAGCTGGCCTGCCCGCCAGCCGACATTGACGGCTTCTGCAAGCCCTCCACGGCCCCGAGGGGGCCAGTTATCGCGCATCCTCGCTGACCTGAGTCCGGCGGGGAGCGACGGGCTCCGTCATCCCCACCCCGAAGTGTTCCAGATCCTCGATCCTCGCCCCCTCCTTGACGAGGCGGCGATCATCGCAGCCCCCTACGGCGGGACCGGACTGTTGATCGCTGAGACCTTGGTCGCCGGGATCACCTACGGCCAGTTGTGCTTCGGCACCGCCGCCAACGTCGGTCGGGTGGTCGAACGAGCCGCTGGCGAGCTGGGCATCACCGTCCAGGTGATCGACCAACACTGACCGGCCCGCCCGCCGGGGTGCTCAGTCGATGTTGGCGTGGTCTTGGAGCTGGTGGCGGTCGATGTCCGAGACGGCCTTGAGCCGAGCTGTCTCGGAGTCGGCGTCGACCCCGGTGCCGTCGATGGGATCGCTGCCCGAGCAGCCGGGAAGCCTTCGTGGGCCCGGCGTGTCGGGCTCGTGATATCGCTTATGGGTTGATCTTGGCCCGGGTTGTCCATCCGCGCACCAAGTTGGCCACGACGAAGTGGTGGGCGGATACGACGCTCGGGAGTGACCTCGGGCTCAGCGATGTGTCCACTGACGAGGTCTATGCAGCAATGGACTGGTTGGGAGGCCGCCAAGACCGCATAGAGACGGCTCTGGCAAACAGGCACCTCTGAGACTCATGTAGCCAGAACAACCCGCTGCTCCGGGACGTTCTGGCTGGTGAAGGTGGGTCTACCTACCCAAACCCACGCAACTTCGGGCTAGTGTCGGAGGGGGACTTTGCCGACGACACGCGAGGCTGATCGGCGCGACCGTGAACGAACTGATCCCCCTGATCGGAGGTCGTCGGGCTTGTGCGCTGACCGGACGGGCTCAACCCCGCAATGGACCACCCCGCCAGCCTGGACTGGGGTACCACGCCCCGTCAGAGGTCCATGCTAACGCAAACTAACTAATGTCTTAGAGGCCACCTCAGCTGGGCCCGCTGTTACACCCAGCCGCCGCTCGACACGCTGGCCCAGCCGCGTTCCTTGGTCTGTATTCTGTCATGGCTGTGCCAAGCTATTGCCTAGAGACGTGTATGCAATAAAAGCAATGGGCAACAGGCCAACGAATATGGCAAGACACACGAATCGACCACGCCTTGTCATTAATGAGCTTAGAGCAATTATCTCTGGGAACAGCCAGCACAAGAACCGCGGCTTAAACCCAAGGGTAGGATTCGTAGCTAACAGCACCGTGACGCCGACGCAATACGCAACGACACTTCCAGGCATGCGGGCGCTTATCACCGCCCCTAGGCCGACTAGCGCCGCCATACATCCTCCCCACTCCAACCACCCTGGTCCAAGGGCACTTATCCTCCAAACATGGAGTAGTCCACCACCCAGGCCACGACCGAAGTCAAAGGAGGCACCCCAAGCCTGGTGTTCAAGGCGAAACCATGTGAGGGCGGAACCATAACGTGCCCCGACGTACACTACGAAGGCCACGAACCCAAGTGGTACCAATAGAACAGCTATCCATGCTCCGGAGAGCTTCCGGCGCCGTAACCCCTCAAAGGCTGGAGCAAGACAAGCAAGCACTAACATCATGGCGACGGGGCTGGTAGCTGTCGCGATCGCGCCGATGAACCCAGCATACGCGTATCGTTTCTTGACAAGCAAAAGAAGGCATCCGGCAGCTAACGCAAGTCCTACGCTCTCACTATACAGGAGGCCCCAAGCAATCGCCATTCCAGGGAAGGCCGCGACTAGTATGGCGGAGGTCCATGTCGCTTGTTTGCTTGCCGCCGAACCAAGTTCGACGCAGAGCGGGTCATGGTTCTTATTCTGTGCCACGAATAGGCACCTGGCGAACCTCCACATCACTATGGTGGTAATGGCCCCACCTGTCACGGAGGCCAGAGTTCCCGCGCTGAAATAGGAGCCCACGAACGGGCGCAACAACCAGATCGCCGCTGGAAAGATCGGTTCGAACGCTGCTGCACTATATGTAAGTAGGCCCCCGCTTGACACTGCCAGTGCATGGGGATAACCGTGGGCTGCAATTTCCAAGTAGAAGTGGGAATCCCAGAATCCGATCGGCCCTGTCAGCTGGCCCGCGGTACTGATATGGGCCGCTACAACGTCCGCAAGTAGTAATACGAGACGGATGACAGCGTAGAAGCCAAGCAGCGATATAGTGGTGCTAAGCCACTCAGGCACGCGACGTCGTGACGACGAAGCGGCCTCGTAAGTAGAGAGATCGAGTCCCACCTTTAAGGCCTCCAGCTTGTTCGTGCCATCCAAAGCGGCCATGTTCCGTGACCATGTTGCTGCTCATAGGGTTCTCTGCTGTTCTAAAGGGGTCCCTCAATCGAGCGGGTGGGGGCTCGGGATTGGGTTCACCACCCGGATGGGGTGCTCCGAGGTGTTATGTAGGAGCACCCCATGGCGAAATCGGCTGAAGGTGCGAGAACGGTACCACGTATCCACCAGGGAGCATTCTGATTACCGAGGCCGAGCGAGGCGTTGGCCTCGCTCGGCCGATAGATGCTGTCCGCCTCAGTCAATAGCCTGAGTCAGTATGTAGACACATCCCTTACGTCGTTCCCGTCAAGGATCCAGTATCGAGGGGTGGCGTCCCCGCCCCCGCCAGTAAACCCATAAGTGCAAGCCGAGTAGTTGCAGTACCCATAGTAGGGAGTGAGGCAGGTGGTTGAGCCGCCACCGACGGAGTAGCAGAAGGACTGACCCCAAGCGCCGACGCTCACCGTGAAGTTTACGCCGCATGTCGCTCCCGGTGTTTGGTTGGGGCAGTTGGCGATCACGGTGTTGTCAGCTTCTGCGGACGTACCCGACGCCGAGACCCCCGAGCCGGTGTGGCCAATGAGCCCCGGCCCGGAAATCTTGGTCCCCGCTGTTGAGCCAGTGGTTGCCCCCAGGCGGGTCTCCGCAGAGGCGATGCCAGCGCTGATCGAGGCAATTGAACTCTCGGTGCTAGCCATGCTCGCCCCAACTCCGGCGTCCTCGCTCGCAGCTTGACCGGCAGAGGAGGGTCCTGCCACGCTGGCACCGTGCGCGATGAGGCCGGGTCCGGAGATGGTCGGAGGGGTCGACGCCACGCTACCTCCAACGCTGGCCTGAGCTGTCGCCGCGGTAGTGGTCGCTACGAGGAGCGCAACACCGCCAGCCGCCCCGACGAGGACGGCACTAGCGATCGATTTCGATAGGTGCTTGTGAAACATCGGTTTACCTCCCAAGAGAGTCTGTTAGGGACCGCCGAATAGCGCTCCTCCTATGCAGGCTATAGGAGGTTGGCGGGGATGTCAATCCCCCGCTGCCGTCGGCAAACCGTTCCAGGTCCTCACCAACCTGACCCCTATAACCGTGGCGAGGCGCGCAGACTGGCCATCAGCCTGATGGTCGATCTCGCGGATCGCTCGGTGCATTGAACTCACCTGGCTAGCCGGCTCGGCGGCACCACGCGGTATCGTCCAGGCCACAACCCCGGCTGCCACCAGGCCCACGCTTAGGAAGGCAACGGTCATGCGACTTGCGAACCTGGCCGCTGCAGGCATCCTGCCGCAGCACAAGGTCTCGACCCGGAGGCCGAGCCAGTCCGCTCGAGAGCTGGCTGGCGCAGCTGCCACTGCAGCCTCGTCTGATCCGCCCAGGGCCAACAGGGCAGAGGCGAGAGCACGGCAACTACTGACCTCGACCGCGAACCCGTCGGCAGCCAGCTCTGCCCGCAATTCGAACGCTTGGGCCAGTTGGCTCGCCATGGGGACCCAGACCAAACCGGCCCCTGCCAGCCGGGCTAAGACGAAGCGCAACGGGTCGCGGTGGCGAGCATGGTCCGCCTCGTGCGCCAGGACCGCTAGGAGTTCCTCGGATCCCAGGTGAGCGACCAGTTCGGTGGAGATGACCACCTGGGGCCGCACCAGGCCCCGGCAGAAGGCGAAGGCCCTTGGGTCCTCACGCAGTGCCAGCCACGGGACCGACGCCCGCTCAGCGATCTCAGCAACGGTAACGGGGATCTGCGTGCATGGTCCTAGCCGGCGGCGCAGGCCCAGCGTGCGAACGAGCAGGACAAGCCCGACAGCTGCAATCATGACCATCGAGATCACTGCTACGAGCACGAGTGGCACGCCCGGTAACCAGGTACGCAGCCCCGCCCCGCCGCGATAGCCCAGGCCGGGCAGGGGAGCCAAACAGATGCGTCCGGGCACGAAGCCTGCATCCATTACCGGCCACCGGCAGGGGAGCATGTCCCGGAACGCCCATAGTGCTCCGAATACCAGCAGCGTCTCGCTGATCGCGGCCAAGAGGATCATCAGATAGATCCCCCGTCGCAGCCCTTTCATTCGCCATCCTCTGCCAGCATCTGCTTGAGCATCTGCCGCAAGCGGGGATCGGAGGACACTTGGCTCACGAAACCGGCCACCGCGGCGGCGCCGAATCGCCGCAGCAACGCAGCCGACGCCTCGGACGCCGTGCGGGCCACGAACTCCTCGTCGCTCATTATCGGCTGGTAATGGTAAGCCCGCCCCTGCTTGTTGTGGCTCAACAGTGCCTTGGCCTCCAGGTGGCTCAGGACGGCCAGCACCGTCTTGTACGCAAGGGGCCTGTTCGGCCTGGCCTGGTTGACCACCTCTGTGACCTCCGCCACGCTGGCCGAGCCCTTCTCGCGGACGCACGCCAGGACTTCGGCCTCCAGCGGACCTATGCCCGAAGGTGGCCGGACCGGTCCTCCCTGCCCTCCCCGACCTGGGGGTACCACGCCTTCTCCCACGGAAAACGCCCCTCCTTCGCTCTGATCTCACCTGCTCGTACTCCAATACTAGGACTTCGTGGGCTCCCGCGCTGAATCGTTACTACTCCCCGGGCGCCCAGCTCGCGGTGGGCGACCATCGCTGCCACAGTTCGAGTGCTTACTGTCATGGGCCACCAAGGTCAGACCAGGGGGCGACCCTATTTGCTCCTTTGGGGCCTGACGTTAGTTAGTAGAGCAGGTTTGAACGGGTCGTGACTGCGGTGGGCACGAGGGAAGTGCCTTTCCCGGCC
>JAVKSL010000122.1:0-7425 GCA_039583695.1 Acidimicrobiales bacterium
AGCCAGAACAATCCGCTGCTCCGGGACGTTCTGGCTGGTGAAGGTGGGTCTACCTAGCCCAGCCCACGTAACTTCGGACTAGTGAACGCGAAGCGGGGCCGCGGAATCCGGTAGCGCCCGTTGCATCCTCACCTGACGACGTGGCACCGGCGCAGGCGTCCCAGGCCGAACCGCGGGCGCTGTTCGACAAGCTCCAACTCGATATCGCCTACCAGCCAGGCGAGAACGCCATCGACGTCGCACTCACCCTCTACGATCGCGGCGGCAACGCCGGTGTGCCAGCCCTGGCGGGTAAAGGTTTTCAGGCCTTGGGTAGCAAGAGTGGTCGTTGTTGCTGCTCCCGACGTCTGGAACCCGAACCTTACGGTGTGGCGACCGTGCAACGCAGGTCGGGTGCCCGACTGATGCCACGATCAAGCGTTACGAGCGCGACGTCGAGGAGTTCGGCGAGGGCAACGTAGCTGGCGTCATAGGTGGTCAGGTTCTGGCGAAGCTGCCAGGCTCTAGGCGCCAGGAGTTCGTACGGCCAATGTTCGATCGCCAGGTCGAGCAGGTCGGCATGGGCCTGGGCGGCCTGGTCTGCGGTAATGAGCTTGGCGAGCTCGTGGCGGCGGACGATGTTTGCCGCCTCGAACGGGAGCAGGCTGGGCGCGGCGAGGTCAGCTCCAGTGAGAGCGTTGGTGGCCCAGCGTCCATCGGGTCCTGCGTCGAGCATCAAGGCGACCACGGCGGACGCATCGCAGACGACGCGTGGCCTCACCGACGGTCGGCGTCGCGTGCAGCGATGATCGACTTGGCGTCGACTCGGACTCCTGTGGCCTCCACGCGCGCGCGAGCGCGGGCGATGACGTCGCCGACCGCAGGCCGGGAAGCGCTCTCAACGAGCATGCCGCGCAGGTACTCCTGCAGGGACATCCCGGCGCGAGCAGCGCGCGCCGCCAGCTCGTCCCTCACCTTCTCGGGCACGTCGCGGACGGTTACAGCAACGCTCATGCAGTGATTATAGCAGCATCGCCAGCAATGCGGCAGCAGTGGTCTCGCAAGCGGATGCAGGCCACCCTGGGCGGCTGTCAGGTGGCCGGACAGTCCTGGGCCCCCACATCGGGCCCAAGATCGGCTATGAACCGGCTCAGGTATCCGGCGAGCACGCTGGGATCGGTGACTTGGCCGCCGGTGAGCAATGTCCTCGCGCCCGCGGGCTGGCGCGAGGAACGGACATGGACCTTGATCTCGAGGACCGAGTCGCCGTGCCAGAAGCGGACAATCCTCACTTCGAAGACCCCGGCGGCGGTGGCGATGTTCAAGGCACCGAGACTGGCCAGTTCGGCTGCTTTGACGAGCAGACGTTGCCGAACTGCTGTTGGACTCGGGTGACGGACGTGTTGGAGAACACCACCTTTGGGAGCGGCTTCCAGATCGCGGCCCACTCAAGCATTGAGTCGTCGAGCGATGGATCCTGGTCGGCGGTCTCCCAGTACAGCATCGTCTCGTACAGCCGTCGTCCCAACAGGTGGACGCCGACCTCTCGTATTTCGTCGGTGACGAAGCGAAAGACCTCCTCGTCGGGCACCGTCCAGTCGAAGCCGCCGTCCGGCCCGACGATGTAGCCGTCAAGTGAGACGCCCATCGAATAGGTCACGCTGCGCATCAGAAGTCTTCCTCGGTGACGGGTGCGACAATACGACTGCCGGACGTCGCAGGACTCGACTCATCGCAGGGCGCGGGCAGGGCAAACGATGTCGGTTACGGCACTAGTCAAGCCGAGTCGTCCTCCTGGGTGAACCCCACCGGACGAATACAGGGATTGACGGCCAGGCGGCCACCGACGTCGATTGGCTCGGGACCCGCAAGCCGATCTCGTCGTAGTGGCCTTTGCCATCTCGGTCATCTGGAGCGGTGTCGAGCATCACGCCTCGTGAGGGTCAACCACATCTTCCACGCCGTCGACGTTCGTGAGCCGATCCCTACGGGCAGTACGTCCGGACAGTGTCCGGACGTGACAATATCGGTGGCTCATGCGGGACATCGACAGGCCCTTCGTGTCGATGTCCCAGAGCGTGTGACCGGCCGCCTCCAAAGCAGCGGCAGCGCCATCGCACCGGTGCACACCGCTGCCAGCGTCACCCCACGGCGGCGACAGGTTGCGTTCGCCTGGGGTAGCTTGCCTGCCTCCGATCTCGGCGCGCACTCCAGCGGCGAGTGGCCGGTCCTTCCGCCGCCGGGAACGACGAGCAGGTCCGCACGGGGGTATAGCTCACCATCGGCGCACAGGCCCAGCCGTCCGGCGGCGGTCACCTGGCAGGGCGGGCCGGGGCGGCCGGCGACGACCACCGGTGTGGCCGCGAGCTTCGCTCGGTTGCCGACGGCGTTGGTGAGTACCCCACGATCTCGCGCTGCGGCCCAGTGCCTCCTGGGGTTGTGAGTGCCCGCGTCCCCAATGCCCGGACGATTGGGCTGCTCGCCGCAATGAACTGATGCGGCGAACCCCCGGCAGCGCGGGTGTGCAATGGCGCGTTCGGCTGCTGAGGTTCATCAACGGATCGTGAGCATCGGGTGGGTGCTTGGCGCGCCGATGAACACGGCGTGCACACCTCGGGGCGGCGGGGGTCCCACCACACCTGCGGAGCCGCCATGAGTCACGAGTCAGGTCCCCTGCCCGCCAGAGGGCTCAACAATCCAGTCAGGACCGCGCTTGACCTTCCAGTAGGTGGAAGTACTAAAGATGGTACCAGAGGTGACCCAGAGGAGGCAGCACAATGACTATGACTACCGAGCACCAGGCGAGCGACGGGCCGGCCACCGGCTATTGGGCTGAGGAGCTGCCCGACGGCAAGGCCCGGTTCCGGGCCCGGATTGGCGGGTTGCACTGCTCGCTTTGCACCGGGACCATCGAGCGCGCCCTCGCCCGGCGTGACGGGGTGGCACAGGTGTCGGTGAGCCTCACCCACGAGCAAGCTCTCGTCGACTACGACCCGTCCCGGATCTCGGCCACCGAGCTGGTCGCCGCCCTTCACGACATTGGCTACCGGATCTCGGATCCGAGAAAGCTGCGCCCCTACGAGGAAGAGGAAGCCGATCTGGTGCGCGAGGGCCGGCGCCTGTTCGTCGCCATCGGGGCCTCCCTGGCCGCCATCGCGCTGATCGTGAACCTCGTCAACCCCGTCGCCTATGCCATCCCGGTGCTCGTAGGAGCGTTCCTCCTCGCCGCGGCGTGGCTGGTGCTCGCGGGCCAGGGGGGTCGCAAGGCCCTTGCGGGCACCCTCGGCGCGGCGTCCCTCGGGGGAGCAGCGCTGGCCTGGAACGCCACCGGAGCGGCTCGAGGCGTGATCCCGCCAGTGATGGCAGCCCTGGCGGTCTTGGTCACCTCTGGCTTGGCCAAGCACATCTTGGTCATGGCCGCCCAGAGCCTTCGCCGGGGGATCTTGAACCAGCACGTCATGCTCGAGGCTGGTGCCTTCGCCGGCCTTGCCGGGGGCGCCATCGGCCTCGGCCTGCGCCCGACCGGGTACCCGACTGCGGCGTTCTTCGCCGTGTCGGTTCTGGTGGTCAACTACCACATATTCTCCGAGTGGCTGTCGCTGCTGGTGAAGACCCGCAGCTCCCAAGCCGTCAAACGCTTGTTGGACCTGCAGCCCGACACCGCCCGGGTGATCCGCTCCGGGGCCGAGGTGGAAGTGGCTGTGGGCGACGTGGGTGTCGGGGAGCTGGTACGGGTCCGCCCCGGCGAGCGGGTGCCCGTCGACGGGGTGGTGACAGAGGGCCACTCGGCGCTCGACCAGTCCCTCGTCACCGGCGAGCCAGTCCCCGTCGAGGTGGACGCAGGCGCCAAGGTGATCGGCGGCTCGGTCAACACCACCGGGTCGCTGCTTGTCGAGGTCAGCGCGGTGGGCGAGGAGAGCTTTCTTTCCCAGGTGGTGCGCTCGGTGGAAGACGCCCGAGCGCTCAAGCCCGGCATCTTGCACCTGGTCGATCGGATCCTGCGGGTCTACACCCCCACGGTGCTGTCGATCTCGGCTCTGGCGCTGGTGGGCTGGCTGGTCGGCAGCTGGGCGGTCACCGGACACGCAGACGTCGAGCGGGCGGTGTTCGCGGCGCTGTCGGTGCTGGTGATGGGTTACCCCTGCGCTGTGGGGATCGCCGCTCCGCTCTCCATCGTGCGTGGCGCTGGCGAGGCCGCCGACCAGGGGATCTTAATGCGCACCGGCGAGGCCTTCCAAGCGTTTCGCCAGGTCACCACGGTGGTGTTCGACAAGACCGGCACGCTCACCGAAGGCCACCCAGCGCTAAGAGAGGTCCTCTCCGTGCGACCCGGGGCCGAAGACGAGGTCCTTGCCTTGGCGGCTGCCGCCGAGGCCCCCTCGGAGCATCCACTGGCCCGAGCAGTGCTCGAAGCCGCCTTCGAGCGGGGGCTGTCGTTCCCCTCGGCCACCGACTTCGCCTCGCTTACCGGACGGGGCGTCACCGCCCTGGTCCCAGAGCGCCAGGGGGTCGGGGGCCGCCAGGTCGTTGGGGACCGCCAGGTGGTCGTGGGCCGGGCGTCGCTGCTCGCCGAGTCAGGGATCAACCCCGGGCCGCTGGCGGGTCGCATGGAGGCCCTGGAGGCGTCCGGGCGCACCGTGGTTGGCGTCGGTGCCGACGGGCAGATGCTCGGGGCGATCGCCCTCGGCGACGAGCTGCGAGCCGACGCCGCCGAGGCCGTCGCAGCCCTGAAGAAGGCCGGGGTTACCCCGGTCCTGCTCACCGGCGACAACCCCCGAGTCGCCGCCCAGATGGCCGCCCGGGCGGGCATCGAGGTCGTCCACGCCGGGGTGCTCCCCGACCAGAAGGCAGACGTCGTCCGCCAGCTGCAGCGAGAAGGCCGTGTGGCCATGGTGGGCGACGGGATCAACGACGCTCCGGCCTTGATGCAGGCCGACGTCGGGGTGGCAATGGGCGGGGGCACAGACATCGCAATGGAGTCCGCGGATGTCATCATCTCGAACGCCCAGCTCACCTCGGTGCTTGCAGCCAGGGAGATCTCTCGGCGCAGCTACCGCAAGACCTGCCAGAACGTCGCCCTCGCCTTCACTTTCAACGGCATCGGCATACCAATCGCGGCTACCGGCCTGCTCTACCCGGTGTGGGCCATGGCCGCCATGGCGGTGAGCGTCACCTCGATCTTCGCCAACTCCCTGTGGGGGCGGCCCGAGCTGCTGTTCCAGGCCCTGCTCAGCGTCGGCCGGCCCCAAGCCCCAGAGGTCCGGCCCGAGCCCCAGAGGCCCGGGAGGAACGCGGCGCCGGAGGTGTGTTGAACAGCTTGAGTCACGGCGCCGATCAGGGGTTTGGGCACTCAGGCGGTCACTTATGCAGATCGAAAGGGCGCTCTTGTGCTGGTCAGTCAGATCGATCCGCCGGGGCGGAGGTAGGCGCTGTGTCCCGGCCCGGGTGCCTCGCCGACCGCAGCAGCTGCCGCCTCAGCAGAAAGAGCCACAAACGTGGCGTTGGCCTCGGCGCACCGATCCGCGCCCGGCGTACGCCAATCAGATGTCACGTCGCCGCGAGAAACCGAGGCGCTCAACTTGAGCGTCCCATCGCCGCCCTTCTCCACCAGCCGCGCCATCACCGTGTGCGGCTGGTCCACCAGCACCGGATGCCAGAATGTGGCCGTGCTCTGCCTGGTCAGTGCCCAGGTGTGAGCTATGGCGATTGCAGCCCAGGCCATTGCCTCGTCCATGACGGCCAGCACCACGCCGCCATGCACGTAGCTGGGTGCCCCGGAGAAGGCGTCTCCCAGGCTGAACTGGGCGAGCACCACGCCGGCTTGGTCGTCGTGAACGAAGCTGATTCGCAAGCCGGCAGCGTTGGTGGGCTCGCAGACGAAGCAGTTGGAGGCGAAGCCCCACCGAGCGTTGTCCAGCCGATGCAAGCCCACGGGCCGAGACGCTACAGCGCACCCGCTAAGATGACAGCTGACGGACCGCCTGCGGCGAGGGATTCACCCTCCGGACGGTGCCGAGCTATGTGACTAACGGGGGATATGCCCACACGCCACGTCGTCGTTGACGGCTCAAATATCGCTACCGAGGGTCGATCCCTTCCCAGCCTGGCCCAGTTGGACGAGGCCGTCCAAGCCTTTCAGCTGGACTACCCGGACACACAGATCACGGTCGTCGTGGATGCCACCTTCGGACATCGGATCGACGAGTCCGAGCGGGCCACGTTGGAAGAGGCCGAGGCCCACGGTGAGGTCGTCTCGCCACCCGCCGGGGCGATCGGGCGGGGGGATGCTTTCTTGCTGCTCATCGCCGAGCGTACCGGGGCCACCGTGTTCTCCAATGACTCGTTCCAGGAGTTCCATGGCGAGCACGAGTGGCTGTTCGAGAAGGGCCGGCTGATCGGCGGCAAGCCAGTTCCGGGTGTTGGCTGGATCTTCACCCCCCGCACGCCCGTGCGCGGTCCCAAGAGCCGGGAGGCGGTCAAGGATGCCAAGCGCAACCAGGTCCGCATCGGTTCGCCGGAGGCATCCCGCCCGATGCCGGTGCCCAAGGCGCCACCTCCAGGCTGGGCGCCGCCGGGGGTCGATGACGCCCCCACGGACGCCCCTTCGGACGGCCTCGCCAAGGGGCGGATGCTTTCTCCGGGCCTGGTGAAGTCCAGGGTTGACCCCAGGGTCCGCAAGGCCATCGAGGCCGCCACCAAGGAGGCGGAGGCTCCCGATTCAACCACTGCTCAGCGCCGCCGCCGACGCAGGGGCGCCGGACCGCCGCCCCAGGCGGTAAACGATCCGCTGGCCTTCATCACCTTCATTGCCGAGCACCCCTTGGGCACCGAGGTCGAGGGCGAGGTGGGGGGGTTCACCTCGCACGGTGCCTTCGTGGCGGTCGACGGCGCGACCGGGTATGTGCCCCTCTCCGGGCTTGGCGACCCGCCACCAACCAAGGCGCGCTCGGTCCTTGCCAAGGGCGAGCGGCGCACGTTTGTCCTGCAGGCCCTGGATGCGCAGCGTAGGGGCCTGGAGCTGGCACTTCCCGAGTTCGCCCGAGTGTCCGGTGGTCCGAGCGAGGAGACGGTGGAGGCCGAGATCGAGGGCAAGGTCATAGCTCCAGAGCCCTCCAAGAAGCGGCGCAATAGAGCCGGCGCTGTCCCAGCACCCGTGCCCACTCCCGACCCGCCCGCCGCCGTCGTGGACTCGCCCGAGCCTGCCGCCCCGGTGGGTCAGGCCCGGCGCACCCGTCGGCGCGCGGCAAAGCCAGAGCCGTCTGCCGGCGCCGAGCCCGCGACAGCCGAGCCCGCAACAGCCGAGCCCGCAACAGCCGAGCCCGAGTCCTTGCCGAGCCCGCCCAAGCCGGCCGGCCGCCGCGCCCGCCGCCCCGCCGCCCGGCCCGCTGAGGCAACGCCAACCGGGTCAGCCGAGCCCGAGCCCCTCCCAACCCTGCCCGCTCAGCC